>NZ_JBSHAY010000019.1:0-174348 GCF_053611725.1 Streptomyces sp. NPDC054783
GGGCCGGCGGGCCGCGGGGGGGTGTGGGGGGGGGCGGGGGGGGGGGCGACCAAAACCGGCGCGGGGGGGGCCCCCCCCAAAACCGGCCCCCCCCCCCCGCTCGGGTGATGCTCCGACGGACCGTCAGACCTCCACGACCACAGGCAGGATCATCGGCCTGCGGCGATAGGTGTCCGAGACCCACTTGCCGAGAGTGCGCCGGATGAGTTGCTGGAGCTGGTGCGGCTCCACGACGCCGTCCTGGGCGGACCGCTCCAGCACTTCCGTGATCTTCGGGATGACGTCGGCGAAGGCCGCGTCCTCGATGCCGGAGCCGCGCGCCTGGACGTGCGGGCCGCCGGTGATCTTGCCGGTGGACGAGTCCACGACCACGAAGACCGAGATGATGCCCTCGTCACCGAGGATCTTGCGGTCCTTGAGGGCCGGCTCGCCGACGTCGCCGACGGAGAGGCCGTCGACGTAGACGTAACCCGCCTGGACCTTGCCGGAGATCTTGGCCTTGCCCTCGACCAGGTCGACCACGACACCGTCCTCGGCGATGACGATCCGGTCGTGCGGGACGCCCGTCAGCGCGCCCAGCTCGGCGTTGGCGCGCAGGTGGCGCCACTCCCCGTGGACCGGCATGAGGTTCTTCGGGCGGCAGATGTTGTAGAAGTACAGCAGCTCGCCCGCGGACGCGTGGCCGGAAACATGCACCTTGGCGTTGCCCTTGTGGACGACGTTGGCGCCCCAGCGGGTCAGGCCGTTGATCACCCGGTAGACGGCGTTCTCGTTTCCGGGGATGAGCGAGGACGCCAGGATGACGGTGTCGCCGTCGACGATCCGGATCTGGTGATCCCTGTTCGCCATCCTCGACAGCGCCGCCATCGGTTCGCCCTGGGAGCCCGTGCAGACGAGGACCACCTCGTGGTCGGGCAGGTCGTCCAGCGTCTTCACGTCCACGACCAGCCCCGGGGGCATCTTCAAGTACCCCAGATCCCTGGCGATGCCCATGTTGCGGACCATGGAGCGGCCGACGAAGGCGACCCGGCGGCCGTACTCGTGGGCCGCGTCCAGGATCTGCTGGATGCGGTGGACGTGGCTGGCGAAGCTGGCGACGATGATCCGCTTGCGGGCACCGGCGAAGACCTGCCGCAGCACGTTGGAGATGTCCCGCTCGTGCGGCGTGAAGCCCGGGACCTCGGCGTTCGTGGAGTCGGTGAGCAGGAGGTCGATGCCCTCCTCGCTCAGCCGGGCGAAGGCGTGCACGTCGGTGAGGCGGTTGTCCAGCGGGAGCTGGTCCATCTTGAAGTCGCCGGTGTGCACCGCCATACCGGCGGGGGTGCGGATGGCGACGGCCAGCGCGTCCGGGATGGAGTGGTTGACGGCGATGAACTCGCAGTCGAAGGGGCCGATGCGCTCGCGCTGCCCCTCTGCCACCTCGAGGGTGTACGGGCGGATCCGGTGCTCCTGGAGCTTGGCCTCGATCAGGGCGAGGGTCAGCTTGGAGCCGATCAACGGGATGTCCGGCTTCTCGCGGAGCAGGAACGGGACACCGCCGATGTGGTCCTCGTGGCCGTGCGTGAGGACGATGCCCTCGATGTCGTCGAGACGGTCCCGGATGGACGAGAAGTCCGGCAGGATCAGGTCGATTCCGGGCTGCTCCTCCTCGGGAAAGAGCACTCCGCAGTCGACGATCAGCAGGCGGCCGCCGTACTCGAAGACCGTCATGTTTCGGCCGATCTCGCCGAGACCGCCGAGCGGGGTGACCCGCAGGCCGCCCCCGGGAAGGGGCGGGGGCGGGCCGAGTTCGGGATGCGGATGACTCAAAAGACTCTCCTCACCACACGCGCCACGTACCGGTCGGGCACGTGGCGCGTGAGACGTTCGTGCAGAAGCAGTTGTCGTTGTGGGGTGCGGGCACCGGTGGCCCGCCTCTTCTGTTGTTCTTCAGTTGCTCTTCAGTTGTGAAGCCCGTGTGCTGCCAAGTCTGTTGTCAGAGCTGTACCCCGCCGGCGGCAAGATCGATCTTGAGCTGGGCGATCTCCTCGGGCGAGCACTCGACCATGGGCGAGCGCAGCGGGCCTGCGGGCAGTCCCTGGAGGGCGAGCGCGGCCTTGGTGGTCATGACGCCCTGGGTGCGGAACATGCCGGTGTAGACCGGGAGCAGCTTCTGGTGGATCTCGGTGGCCTTGACGACGTCACCGGAGACGTACGCGTCGACCAGGGCGCGCAGGTCGGGGGTGACCAGGTGGCCGACGACCGAGACGAAGCCGACCGCGCCCACGGAGAGCAGCGGGAGGTTCAGCATGTCGTCGCCGGAGTACCAGGCCAGGCCGGACTGGGCGATGGCCCAGCTGGCGCGGCCGAGGTCGCCCTTGGCGTCCTTGTTGGCGACGATACGCGGGTGCTCGGCGAGCCGGACGAGGGTCTCGCTGTTGATCGGGACGCCGCTGCGGCCGGGGATGTCGTAGAGCATGACCGGCAGGCCGGTGGTGTCGGCGACGGCCGTGAAGTGCCGGTACAGGCCCTCCTGTGGGGGCTTGTTGTAGTACGGCGTGACGACGAGAAGGCCGTGGGCGCCGATGCGCTCGGCCTCGCGGGCCAGCTCGATGCTGTGGTGGGTGTCGTTCGTGCCGACGCCGGCGACGACGTGGGCGCGGTCGCCGACGGCCTCCAGGACGGCTCGTACGAGGTCCGATTTCTCCGCGTCACTGGTGGTGGGGGACTCGCCGGTGGTGCCGTTGATGATCAGGCCGTCGTTGCCTGCGTCCACCAGGTGGGCGGCGAGCCGCTGCGCGCCGTCGAGGTCGAGTGCGCCGTCCGCCGTGAAGGGCGTGACCATGGCGGTGAGGACCCGCCCGAAGGGGGTCTGCGGAGTCGAGGTCGGAGCCATGGGTAACACGCTACTCGGTGCTCCCTGTGCGGTCTGCCCTCGGGGGGTCGGGAAAGTCAGGACAAATGCGGAGCCCGGCACTGCCTGCTCGGGGGTTCAAGCAGTGCCGGGTCCGTTTGATCAGGCTAGATGAACTTCTCCAAATGCCGCAATACGGACACTTCGCGAGGCTGATCCGTACATCCGTTCCTGATGGGGGAACAGGGCTTCGTAGGCCTTTTTACGGGGCCACGAGCCTCTTACGGCGCCACGCGCCCGTTCGCGTTGAAGGCGGCGTACGTCAGCGGCATGAGCTTGGCCCACTCCGCCTCCATCTTCTCGCCGACCATCTCGATCTCCCGCTGCGGGAAGGACGGCACCTTGGCCAGCTCGTGCTGGGTGCGCAGGCCGAGGAAGTGCATCAGGGAGCGGGCGTTGCAGGTGGCGTACATCGAGGAGTAGAGGCCGACGGGGAGGGCCGCGCGGGCGACCTCGCGGGCGACGCCCTCGGCGAGCATCTTCTGGTAGGCCGCGTACGCCTGCTCGTACGACTCCCGCAGAGTGCTGGTGACCGCCTCGTGCTGGGTCGGGGTGCCCTCGACGAAGACGTACTTGCCGGGGCGGCCCTCCTGCACGAGCTTGCGGTCAGCGCCGGGGACGTAGAAGACCGGCTGGAGCTCCCGGTAGCGACCGGACTCCTCGTTGTAGGACCAGCCGACGCGGTGCCGCATGAACTCGCGGAAGACGAAGATCGGGGCACTGACGAAGAACGTCATCGAGTTGTGCTCGAACGGGCTGCCGTGCCGGTCGCGCATCAGGAAGTTGATCAGTCCCTTGGAGCGCTCGGGGTCCTTCTTCAGCTCGTCCAGGGACTGCTCGCCGGCGGTGGAGACCCGCGCGGCGAAGAGGACGTCGGCGTCCGAAGCACTGGACTTCACCAGCTCGACGGTGACGTCACTGCGGAACGTGAGCGACTCGGGGGTGGTCACGGGGTCTGGGGTCCTTCCCATCACAGCTGTGGTTCGCGCCCACCTTACGGGGCACCCGCCCGGGCCACGGCGGTACCCGGCCTCAAAATCCCGCCAGGGATTTTTTCCGACATGGGCACCTTTTGCAGCACTCGAGCGTCTGTACCGGTGAAGCCCACTCGTTCGACCCGAAAGGAGACGTACCGCGATGTTCCGTCGGCGCGAGCCCGTACCCTTCGCCTTCCTGGCCGAGGCGGACAGGTTCCGCAGCAATGTCACTCCCCCGCCCCGTCCGCGGGCCTCCTTCGGCGAGACAGCCGGGCGCTGGCTGCTGGGGCTCACCCTCGTCGCCGGGCTGGCGGGGGGCCTGATCGTCGGTATGCCGGCGATGTCCACGCCGTCGAGCACGCCGACGCAGCAGTCCCAGGCCTCGCAGGGGCACTGACTCTTCCGGCCGCCCAGGGTGGTGGGCGCGAACACCGGCGGATAACCTCACCGGGCACAGCCCACGCACGCATGCGAATGAGGACCAGCCGTGCCCCTGTCCTTCCTGACGGCCGACCGCACGTTCGAGGCCGCATCCGAGAGCGCGCTGCCGTACGACGACCGGGAGCGCTGGCGGCGCCCCTACCGTCCCGGCCCCTGGCGTGTGGCTCTGGCGGCGCTGGTGCTGCTGCTCGCCTCCTTCGTGCTGTTCTCCGCGGTGCTCATCGCCCTGACCGGCTCGGTGTCCTCCGCCGGCGCGATCCTCATCGCGGGGCTCGTGATCATCACCGGTGCCCTGCGGCTGCTGCGCATGGGCGTGTGGGTGAGCGGGCGCGGGCTGCGCCACGTCGGCTTCCTGGTGACGCGTACGGTGCCGTGGGCGCGGGTGCTCTCGGTGCGGACGGTGCAGCGGCCGGTGCGCTGGCTGGGGCTGCCGCGGACGGTGCAGGGGCAGGCGCTGGCGCTCGTACGCAGGGACCGGCCGGCCGAGGACACGCCCCCGCTGCTGACCACGCACACCCTGGACTTCCTGGGCCGCCCGGCCGCGTTCGACCGGGCGGCGGACACGGTGGAGGCGTGGGCGGCGGAGTACGGGGGCGGGCGCGGCTGACCGACGGCGCCCTGTCCTGGTGCGGCCGGGGGTGGAGTCGGGCGCTGCTCGCTGCGAGGTGCTGCCTGCGCCCCCGTGCCGCCCCAGCGGCACGACTGCCCGCAGGCTACGCCGGCGAGAGCGCCCCGTAGGGACGCGTCAGGCCTCGACCGGCTTGCCGTCGTGCAGGGCGATGGCCCTCTGCATCGCCTTGCGGGCGCGCGGGGTGTCGCGGGCGTCGTGGTAGGCGACGGCGAGCCGGAACCAGCAGCGCCAGTCGTCGGGGGACGTCTCGGTCTCGGCCTTGCGCTTGGCGAAGACCTCGTCGGCCGAGTCGCGGTCGATCCGGCCGCTGGGCAGGCGTTTCAGCTCGTCGACCGGCAGTCCGCCCTCGGCGTCGAGCTCGGCGGCGAGGGCGTTGGCCCTGCGGACGAACTGGGTGTTCTTCCACAGGAACCACAGGCCGATGACCGGCAGGATCAGCACCGCGACCCCGAAGGTGACGGTGATGGCGGTACCGGACTCTATGAGCATGACGCCGCGGCTGCCGACCAGGACGAAGTAGAAGACCAGGACGGCGGCCGTGACGAGGTAGGTGATCTTCGCGCGCATCGGGGGGTCTGTCTCAGCTCAGGTCCAGGAAGTGCTCCAGGCCGAATGTGAGGCCTGGAGTGGTCACCACGCGGCGGGCGCCGAGCAGGATGCCCGGCATGAAGCTGCTGTGGTGGAGGGAGTCGTGACGGATGGTGAGGGTCTCGCCCTCGCCGCCGAGCAGCACCTCCTGGTGGGCCAGGAGGCCGCGCAGGCGGACGGCATGGACCGGGATCCCCTCGACGCTGGCGCCCCGCGCGCCGTCCAGGGCCGTCACCGTGGCGTCCGGCGCCGGGGCAGTACCGGCCGCCCGGCGGGCCTCGGCGATGAGCTGCGCCGTGCGCGTGGCCGTACCGCTCGGCGCATCCACCTTCTTCGGGTGGTGCAGCTCGACGACCTCGACCGACTCGAAGTACGGCGCGGCGATCTGCGCGAACTTCATCGTCAGGACGGCGCCGATGGAGAAGTTCGGCGCGATGAGCACACCGGTCTCCGGGGACTCCGCGAGCCAGCCCGTCAGCTGCGCGAGGCGCTCCTCGGTCCAGCCGGTCGTGCCGACGACCGCGTGGATGCCGTGGTGCACGCAGAAGTCGAGGTTGTCCATGACGGAGTCGGGGGTGGTCAGCTCCACGGCGACCTGGGCGCCGGTCTCCGCCAGGGTCTGGAGCTTGTCGCCCCGGCCGAGGGCGGCGACCAGCTCCATGTCCTCGGCGGCCTCGACCGCCCTGACCGCCTCGGAGCCGATCCGGCCCCTGGCACCGAGGACCGCCACGCGCAGCTTGCTCATCTGTTGCTTCCTTAGGGGGTGACCGGGAGGTGATTAGGCGACGGCGTCGTGCAGCCGCGCGGCCTGCTTGTCCTTGAGCGGGCCGATGACCGACAGCGACGGGCGCTGTCCCAGGATGTCGCGGGCGACCGAGCGGACCTCGTCCGGGGTGACCGCCGCTATCCGGTCCAGCATGTCGTCGACGGACATCTGCTCACCCCAGCACAGCTCGCTCTTGCCGATGCGGTTCATCAGCGCGCCGGTGTCCTCCAGGCCGAGGACGGTGGAGCCCTGGAGCTGGCCGATGGCGCGGGCGATCTCGTCGTCGGTCAGGCCGTTGACGGCGACGTGGTCGAGTTCGTCGCGGCAGAGCTTCAGCACGTCGTGCACCTGGCTCGGCCGGCAGCCGGCGTACACGCCGAACAGGCCGCAGTCGGCGAAGCCGGATGTGTACGAGTACACGCTGTAGGCCAGGCCGCGCTTCTCCCGGACCTCCTGGAAGAGGCGGGAGGACATGCCGCCGCCGAGGGCGGTGTTGAGCACGCCCATGGCCCACCGGCGGTCGTCGGCGCGGGCGAGGCCGGGCATGCCGAGGACGACGTGCGCCTGCTCGGTCTTGCGGCCGAGCAGCTCGACCTTGCCGGAGGTGCGGATCGTACGGCTGCCGTCGCGGGGGCCGACCGGCCGTGCGTCCAGGTTCTTGAAGGCGCCGGCCTTCTCGAAGGCCGCGCGGACCTGTCGTACGACCTTGTTGTGGTCGATGTTGCCGGCGCAGGCGACCACCAGGTGGGTGGGGTCGTAGTGCTTCTTGTAGAAGCGGCGGATGCGGTCGGCGGTGAGGGCGTTGACCGTGTCGACCGAGCCGAGGACCGGGCGGCCGAGGGCGTTGTCGCCGAACATGGTGTGCGCGAACAGGTCGTGCACACAGTCGCCCGGGTCGTCCTCGGTCATGGCGATCTCTTCCAGGATCGCGCCGCGCTCGACGTCGACGTCCTCCTCGAGGATGAGCGAGCCGGTCAGCATGTCGCAGACCACGTCGATGGCGAGCGGCAGGTCGGTGTCGAGCACGCGCGCGTAGTAGCACGTGTACTCCTTGGCCGTGAACGCGTTCATCTCGCCGCCGACGGCGTCGATGGCGGAGGAGATGTCCAGCGCGCTGCGCTTCTGCGTGCCCTTGAAGAGCAGGTGCTCGAGGTAGTGCGTGGCGCCGTTCAGGGCCGCCGTCTCGTCGCGGGAGCCGACGTGCGCCCAGATGCCGAAGGTGGCGGAGCGGACCGAGGGCAGGGTCTCGGTGACGATGCGCAGGCCGCCCGGGAGGGTGGTCTTGCGGACCGTGCCGATGCCGTTCTGGCCCTTGATGAGGGTTTGGGTACGGGCGACGGCCCGCGCCTCCGAAGAGGGGCGGGCCGTCACCTTGGAGCTACGGGACGTCACTGCTCGGCGTCGTCCTTGTTCTCGTCGGAGCCTTCCTCGCCCTCGATCACGGGAACGAGGGAGAGCTTGCCGCGGGAGTCGATCTCGGCGATCTCGACCTGGACCTTCTGGCCCACACCGAGGACGTCCTCGACGTTCTCCACACGCTTGCCGCCGGCCAGCTTGCGGATCTGCGAGATGTGCAGCAGACCGTCCTTGCCGGGCAGCAGGGAGACGAACGCACCGAAGGTGGTCGTCTTAACGACCGTACCGAGGTAGCGCTCGCCGACCTCGGGCATCGTCGGGTTGGCGATGCCGTTGATCGTGGCGCGGGCGGCCTCGGCGGAGGGGCCGTCGGCGGCACCGATGTAGATCGTGCCGTCGTCCTCGATGGTGATCTCGGCGCCCGTGTCCTCCTGGATCTGGTTGATCATCTTGCCCTTGGGGCCGATGACCTCGCCGATCTTGTCGACCGGGATCTTGACGGTGATGATCCGCGGGGCGTGCGGGCTCATCTCGTCGGGCCGGTCGATGGCCTCCATCATCACGTCGAGGATGTGCAGGCGGGCGTCGCGGGCCTGCTTGAGGGCCGCGGCCAGGACGGAGGCCGGGATGCCGTCCAGCTTGGTGTCGAGCTGGAGGGCGGTCACGAACTCCTTCGTGCCGGCGACCTTGAAGTCCATGTCGCCGAAGGCGTCCTCCGCACCGAGGATGTCGGTGAGGGTGACGTAGTGCGTCTCGCCGTCGATCTCCTGGGAGATCAGACCCATGGCGATACCGGCGACCGGGGCCTTCAGCGGCACACCGGCGTTCAGCAGCGACATGGTGGAGGCGCAGACCGAGCCCATGGACGTCGAGCCGTTGGAGCCGAGGGCCTCGGACACCTGGCGGATCGCGTACGGGAACTCCTCGCGCGTGGGCAGCACCGGCACCAGCGCGCGCTCGGCGAGGGCGCCGTGGCCGATCTCGCGGCGCTTGGGGGAGCCGACGCGGCCGGTCTCACCGGTGGAGTACGGCGGGAAGTTGTAGTTGTGCATGTAGCGCTTGCGGGTCACCGGGGAGAGGGTGTCCAGCTGCTGCTCCATGCGGAGCATGTTGAGGGTGGTGACGCCCAGGATCTGGGTCTCGCCACGCTCGAACAGCGCGGAACCGTGCACCCGCGGGATGGCCTCGACCTCGGCGGCCAGTGTGCGGATGTCGGTGACACCGCGGCCGTCGATGCGCTTCTTCTCCTTGATGACGCGCTCACGGACCAGAGTCTTGGTCAGCGAGCGGTACGCGGCGGAGATCTCCTTCTCGCGGCCCTCGAACTCCGGCAGGAGCTTCTCGGCGGCGAGCCCCTTGACGCGGTCCAGCTCGGCCTCGCGCTCCTGCTTACCGGCGATGGTGAGCGCCTGGGCGAGCTCGGGCTTGACCGCGGCGGTCAGGGCCTCCAGGACGTCGTCCTGGTAGTCCAGGAAGATCGGGAACTCGCCGGTCGGCTTGGCGGCCTTGGCGGCGAGGTCCGACTGGGCGCGGCACAGGACCTTGATGAAGGGCTTGGCGGCCTCCAGACCGGAGGCGACGACCTCCTCGGTCGGCGCCTCGGCGCCACCCTCGACGAGCTTGATGGTGCCGTCGGTCGCCTCGGCCTCGACCATCATGATCGCGACGTCGCCGTCCTCCAGGACACGGCCCGCGACCACCATGTCGAAGACGGCGTCCTCGAGCTCGGTGTGCGTCGGGAACGCGACCCACTGGCCGCGGATCAGCGCGACGCGGACGCCGCCGATCGGGCCGGAGAAGGGCAGACCGGCCAGCTGCGTGGACGCGGACGCGGCGTTGATCGCCACGACGTCGTACAGGTGGTCGGGGTTGAGCGCCATGACCGTGCAGACGACCTGGATCTCGTTGCGCAGGCCCTTCCTGAAGGACGGGCGCAGCGGGCGGTCGATCAGCCGGCAGGTGAGGATCGCGTCCTCGGAGGGGCGGCCCTCACGGCGGAAGAAGGAACCGGGGATCTTCCCGGCCGCGTACATGCGCTCCTCGACGTCCACCGTCAGCGGGAAGAAGTCGAGTTGGTCCTTGGGGTTCTTGGAGGCGGTGGTGGCCGACAGCACCATGGTGTCGTCGTCCAGGTACGCCACGGCGGAGCCGGCGGCCTGCTTGGCCAGACGGCCCGTCTCGAAGCGGATCGTGCGGGTGCCGAAGGCGCCATTGTCGATGACGGCCTCGGCGTAGTGGGTCTCGTTCTCCACTAGCGTTTTCTCCGTTACATATCGTCTTTCGTCCCTTGGCTGCCCGTGTGGCAGGGGGACGGTGGTGGAGAAGCGCGCCGTCTGGTGCGGGCCGGTCTTCGATCGAAGCACCCGGGGCTCGCTTCCCCCCGGGGGCCACTACCGAGGACCGGCGGCGGCGAGGTGCGCTTCTCGTCGTTCGTTGTCGTGCTGTGTCGTGCGTACTGCGTTGTGCTACCACACTACAAAGCGTGAGTGACACTCCGCACGTTTCCGCCCGTGCGAGGAAGACCTCCCACGTACGACGAAGGGAGCGGTCCCCGGGTCCTGCCGGGAACCGCTCCCTTCACGGCGTCTTACTTGGCGCCGGCCGCACCGCGGCGGATGCCGAGGCGGTCGACCAGCGTACGGAAGCGCTGGATGTCCTTCTTCGCCAGGTACTGCAGCAGGCGACGGCGCTGACCGACGAGGATCAGCAGGCCACGACGGGAGTGGTGGTCGTGCTTGTGGGTCTTGAGGTGCTCCGTCAGGTCGGAGATCCGACGGGAGAGCAGAGCGACCTGGACCTCGGGGGAGCCGGTGTCACCCTCCTTGGTACCGAACTCGGCGATGATCTGCTTCTTCACTGCGGCGTCGAGCGACACGCGTACTCCTCATAGTCTGTTGAGTGCCACCGAGTGCCCCCGGTCTACGTCTCGGGGGAGCTTCCGTTACTCGGGCGGCGGGATCCGCTGGGCGCGGCCTCCAGGGCCTTTTCGTAGGGCTCCGGGGGTGCGTACACAAACGGCCGTCACTCAGGGTACCAGCACGGTTCGGCCGTCCGTGTCACCGGTCGCGTCGGGCGTTCCAGACCAGGACGGCCACGATCACGACGACCAGGACGATGACCATTGTCCACACGAAGCCGCCGCCGGATCCGTGGCTCCCGTAGTGGTGGTGGCCACCGTGATAGCTGCCGTGATAGCTGCCGTGATAGCTGCCGTGATAGCTGCCGTGATAGCTGCCGTGATGGCCGCCGCCCCGGCCGCGGCCCAGGGCACGTACGTCGGCGGACGAGGGGGACCATGGGGCGGTGACAGGCATGCTCATGGCCGGGACCTTAAGTGAGCATTGCATGGCATGAGCACGACCGTTGCCTGCCTGTGACGCAACCTCCGCTCCCTGGGCACAAGACGGCGGCCCGTCCACCCCGCGTGTCGGACCGGCCCCTCCTCCAGGCGTTGACCAGGCCGTTTCACCGTACGCGTGCGTGGCCTCCCAGTAGGGTGACAACGCAACGCTGTCCGTGAGCCGAAGGGGGCCGCTTCACCATGGCCGAGACACAGGGTACGAGCGCCGGGACCCCGGCGCCGGAATCGCAGGAAGACGTCAAGGCACGCAAGGAGCGGGAACGGGACGAGTTGTACGCGCTCGACATCTCCGACGCGGAGTGGCACAGCGCTCCGGGCACGGAGGAGCACGAGGAACGGGTCGAGATCGCGTACCTGCCCGGCGGGGCGGTGGCGATGCGCTCCTCCCTCGACCACGGCACCGTGCTGCGCTACACCGAGGCGGAGTGGCGGGCGTTCGTACTGGGGGCGCGGGACGGGGAGTTCGACCTGGAGCCGTCGGAGCGCAATGGGGGGCTCGCGGGGCAGTAGCGGAACGCGAGAAAGGGCGGCACGCACGCGTGCCGCCCTTCGTCTTTCAGTGCTTCAGCCGTCTTTCAGTGCTTCAGCCCGGCGGTGCCCACTCCGATCACCGAGAGCACCGGGTCCTTCGGCTTGCCGGTGCCCGGCTCGGGCTTCTCCGCCCGGCAGGTGGGGGCGCTGGAGTCGCCGCGCTTGACGAGGGCCGGCAGGGCCCCGCCACCGGCATGGGCCGAGTCGCGGCACTGTGACGTGCCGAGCGTCTTCCACAGCCGCTTGCCGCTGTCCATGTCGTACGCCACCGATCCCTGGCCCCCAGGCGATGGACACGACGCCCCGGGGCAGGGAGATGTTGGTGATGATGGCGGCGGCGTCGGCCACCGGCATCTTCTCCTGCCAGAGCTTCTTGCCGGTGCCGAGGTCGACCATGACCACCTCGTCACAGACACCGTACTGGGGGTCGTCCGTGCGCCCGGTCCCGACAACGACGGCGGTCCGGCCGTCGGCGGCGACGTCGCGGCCGACGGCGCGGACGTGGCCGCCGAGTCGGAGGGTCCATGCCTTCGCGTCCCGGCCGGGATCGGGCTCGGTCCTGTAGCCCTCGATGCGGTCGGCGAGGGTCCGCGCGACGATCTTGTCCGTGGCCCAAGTGGCGGGCGCGAACCGCTGCTGGTTCCCGGTGAGGCCGCCTTCGTTGTGCGGGACGACGACCTGGCTCTCCGGTGAGACGGGGTCTCCTCCACGGTCTCGCGCAGGGCGACCGGGGCCTGCTGGACCGCCTTGGCGTCGGTCCGCCCCTTCGTCCGGTCGGCCGAGTGGTACCAGAACAGACCCGCGCCGAGGCACACGACGGCGGCCACCACCGCGGCGACCGCGCCGAGTATGCGTCAACGGCGTCCGTTCCGCGACCAGTCGGCCGCCGGCGCGGACTGGGTGTACGTGGACGGGGGTGGGCCGAAGCTCACGCTGCTGAGTCCTTTTCTTCGCCGCCGCTGACGGGGCCGGGAGGCCGACGAGGTCGGCCCGGGTCACTTACTGGTCATCGCGCGGGCCGTCGCGTACACGTCGAACACGGCGAGCGCAAGGGGCACCAGTGTCAGGAGCACGAAGCCTTCGATGATCTCCAGGAAGCGGCCCCAGAAGGGGCCGAGGCCCCGGCGCGGGACGATGAGGCCCAGGGCTGCCACGAGGGCCGCCCCGGCTGCGATGGCCGCGGCGAGCCAGGTCACACGGATGTCGAGGCCGGAGCGGTCTCCGGTGAGTGCCTCGCGCAGTACGGAGTGCGGCGGGTTGAGTGCCAGGCCCAGACCGAGCAGGACGAGTGAGCCGAGTCCGGCCGCCAGCAGCGGGGCGACCTGGCCGGTGTAGCGGAAGAGCTGGGCGCGCATGAGCAGCGCCACGGCCGTCGCGCAGGCGAGCAGTTGGGCCCAGACGTCGTCGGAGAATCCGAGCACCGCGCAGGAGGCGAGCGCGGTGAGCGCACAGCCGCCGACGAGACCGACCAGGATCCCGTGGCCACGGCGGGCCTGGGCCTCGATCCGCCTCATGTCGACCGGTTCCTGCACGGCTGTCTCCGTGCCGTAGACGTTGCTCTGCGCCGAGTTCGGCGGGTCGAAGCCGATGGGCAGCCGGGCGAAGCGCATGGACAGGCCCGGCAGGAAGGCCAGACCGGCCACCGCGACCGGCGCGCACAGGGCGGCGATCTCCTTCGGTGTCCAGTGCACGAGGATCGCCGCGAAGAGGGTGATCAGGCCGATCGCGGACGCGACGACGAAGGCGACGAACGGGGCGTCCCCGCCCGGTGTGCACAGCGTCAGGATGACCGAGGCGAGCAGGACCGCTGCGCAGGCGAGCAGGAGCTGCAGTTTGCCGATGCCCTGGCCGTGGGCGAGAGAGAGGAGTCCCGATCCGGCCACGCCGACGTTGGGCAGAGCGCCGAGACCCAGGGCGGTCGCCGAGCCCCGGTCGTCGTAGACCCGGCCCCGTACGGCGGCGAAGACCACGAGGAGCACTCCGGCGACGCCCGCGAGTATCCCGGGCAGGCTGTGCATGTCGTGCCGGGGATCGGCGTTCCAGGCGGCGAAGGCGAGCAGGGTTGACAGCACGCCCGCGCCCGCGAGTCCCGCGGCGCGCGTGAGGTCGCCGCTCCACAGAGTGCGGTGCCGGGTCACTGCCGAGGCGACCGCCTCGGAGACGTCGTCGAAGACGGCGGGCGGCAATGACTCGGAGAAGGGGCGCAGCGTCAGCAGTTCACCGTCGAGAATCCGTTGTGCGGCAAAGGAGCGTGCGCTGTCGAGAACGGTGCCGTCCCTGCGTACGAGGTGGTAGCCGACCGGCGCACCCTCGGCGGGGCGCTGCCGGGAGAGCCGGAGGATCTCCGGGTAGATGTCGGCGACCGGGATGTCGTCGGGCAGCGCCACGTCGATCCGGCTGTCGGGCGCGACGATCGTGACCCGGCAGAAACCGAGCCCCGACCCCGCCCCCGAGCCGGGCACCGCTGTGCCCGTGGCTGTCGTGCTCACCTTGTGCTCCCCCTCAGTGATGGTTCTGCGCCCGTGATGTGAGAATCCTGCGTCTTTCCCCGGCCGGGACCGCCGGAGGGTGACGCGAAGGGCGCCACCGGGCTCCGCCAGGGCCGGCGTGCGGTGACGCCTCGCACGGAATACCCCGGTTCGCGGGGTGCGTTCGCGTGTGCTCGAGCGAACACCCGGCACCCTACCGCGCACCGGTCACTCGTGGAGTCAGTAGGATCACGCGGCGGCCTGCGTCCGTCCATCAACGGGGGGCGGACCTCATTCTTGGGGCCCGGCAAAGGAATTGGGGAGCAGTGAGTCACATCGTCGTGAAGCGCCCGCCTCGGGCGCTGCCGTCCGAAGTGCCCACAGAAGAGGTCGTTCTCCAGCCTCCCCCGGAACTGCCCCGGGGGCCGCAGGAGAGCGTCCTCATGCAGCTGCTGCCGACGCTCGGCATGGGCGGCTCGGTGGTCTTCTTCTTCACGAACGGACAGCCGTTCATGAAGATCATGGGCATGGTGATGATCGCCTCCACGGTCGCCATGTCCATCGCAATGGTGGTCCGCTTCCGGCGTGGTTCCCAGGGGCAACTCGCTGACGTGCGGCGCGACTACATGCGCTACTTGTCGCAGACCCGACGCGCGGCGGTGGACACCGCGAAGGCACAGCGCGACGCGCAGTACTACCTGCACCCCTCACCGGAACAGTTGTGGGCACTGGTCGCCGAGGGCAGCCGGGCGTGGGAACGCAGGCCGGGCGACGAGGACTTCGCCCAGGTGCGCATCGGACTGGGGGCCCAGGAGCTGGCCACGCCGCTCGTCGCCCCCGAGACCGGCCCGGCCGGCCGGCTGGAACCGCTCACGGCGGGTGCCGTGCAGCGTTTCCTCGACGTCCACGGCACCCTGACCGACCTGCCGATGGCCGTGTCGCTGCGCGCCTTCTACCACGTCACGGTCAGCGGTGACGCCGAATCCGTGCGCTCCTGTGTCCGTGCCCTGACCGGCTCGCTGGCCGCGCTGCACTCTCCGGAGGATCTGGTCCTCGCCGTGGCGGCCGGACCCGACACGCTCCCGCAGTGGGAGTGGGCCAAGTGGCTGCCGCACGCTCAGGCGGCCGGTGTCGTGGACGGAGCGGGTGTCCGCCGGCTGATCAGCCCTGACGCCCGCGATCTGGAGAGCCTGCTGGCCGCTCGCCTCTCCGGCCGGCCGCGATTCCACCCGGGTGCCGCGCCGCTCCTGGACGAGCCCCACATCGTCGTCGTCCTCGACGGTGTCTCCCTGCCGCCGGACTCCGTGCTGGCCAACCTCGAAGGGCTGCAGGGCGTCACCGTCATCGAGGTGGTGCCCGGTGAACCCACCGCCGCACGCGGCGACCTCTCGGTCGTCGTACGACCCACCGCCCTGCGTCTGGAGTCGGCGGGCGGTGAGGTCTACGAGGGCACGCCGGACGCCCTGTCCTACGAGTCCGCCGAGGCTCTCGCCCGGCAGCTGGCCCCGCTGCGCCTCGCCTCCGGCGGTGACGACGACGAACCCCTGCTCGCCAACCTGGAGTTCACCGACCTGCTGAACCTCGGGGACGCGGCGTCCGTCGACCCCCAGCGCACCTGGCGGCCGCGTGGGCTGGCCGAGCGGTTGCGGGTGCCGATCGGTGTCGGCGTGGACGGCCGTCCCGTGATGCTGGACCTCAAGGAGGCCGCGCAGGAGGGCATGGGTCCGCACGGCCTGTGCGTGGGAGCCACCGGCTCCGGCAAGTCGGAACTGCTGCGCACGCTCGTGCTCGGGCTCGCGGTGACCCATTCCTCCGAGACGCTGAACTTCGTCCTCGCCGACTTCAAGGGCGGTGCGACGTTCGCCGGCATGGCGCAGATGCCGCACGTGGCCGCGGTCATCACCAACCTGGCCGACGACCTCACCCTGGTCGACCGCATGGGCGACTCGATCCGCGGCGAGCTGAACCGCCGCCAGGAGATGCTGCGCGACGCGGGCAACTACGCCAACATCCATGACTACGAGAAGGCCCGCGCGGCCGGCGCCCCGCTCCAGCCGATCCCGTCCCTCGTCCTGGTCATCGACGAGTTCAGCGAGCTGCTGACCGCGAAGCCGGACTTCATCGAGATGTTCGTGCAGATCGGCCGTATCGGCCGATCGCTGGGCGTGCACCTGCTGCTGGCCTCGCAGCGTCTGGAGGAGGGCCGCCTGCGCGGCCTGGAGACGTACCTGTCGTACCGGATCGGCCTGCGCACCTTCTCCGCGGCCGAGTCCCGTGCGGCACTCGGCGTCCCCGACGCCTATGAACTCCCCAACGTCCCGGGCTCCGGCTTCCTGAAGTTCGGCACGGACGAGATGGTGCGCTTCAAGGCGGCGTACGTCTCCGGCGTGTACCGCTCCGGGAACCGGCAGGCCGCCTCGGACGGGGGGGCGCTGCCCGTCGACCGGCGCCCGGTGCTGTTCACGGCCACGGAGGTGCCCGTGCAGTACGCGCCGGTCCCGCAGCAGCGGACGGAGCCGACGTCACAGGTCGACGACGCCCTCGCGGACACGGTGCTCGACGTGATCGTGCGCCGGCTGGAGGCGCAGGGGCCCGCCGCGCACCGGGTGTGGCTGCCGCCGCTGGACAGCCCTCCTTCGCTGGACGGGCTGCTGCCCAAGCTCACGGCCGTGCCGGAACGGGGACTCACGCAGCCCGGTTACGAGGGCGCAGGACGCCTCGTCATCCCCGCGGGCCTGGTCGACAAGCCGTACGAACAGCGCCGTGAGCCCCTGTGGCTCGACTTCTCCGGGGCCGCGGGCCATCTGCAGATCCTCGGCGGCCCGCAGTCCGGCAAGTCCACCCTGCTGAGGTCGCTGATCTGCTCCTTCGCGCTGACACACACGCCGTACGAGGTGCAGTTCTACGGCCTGGACTTCGGTGGCGGCTCCATGGTGTCGGTGACCGGCCTGCCGCACGTCGGCGGTGTCGCCTCCCGGCTGGACCCGGAGCGGGTACGACGTACGGTGTCGGAGGTGTACGGCGTACTGCGGCGCCGAGAGGAGTACTTCCGGTCGTCGGGCATCGCCTCGATCGCGGACTTCCGCGCCCGGCGGGCGCGCGGCGACATCTCGGTCACCGACCAGCCGTGGGGCGACGTGTTCCTGGTGATCGACGGCTGGGGCAACTTCCGTTCGGACTACGAGAACCTGGAACCGGCCATCCTCGAGATCGCGTCACGCGGCCTCGGCTACGGCATCCACCTGATCCTTACGGCATCACGCTCGATGGAGGTCCGGGCAAACCTCAAGGACCACGTGATGAACCGCCTCGAACTGCGGCTCGGCGACACCATGGACTCCGAGATCGACCGCAAGGTGGCGGCGAACGTTCCGGCAGGGGTGCCGGGGCGCGGTGTGTCGCCGCAGAAGCTGCACTTCATGGCGGCGGTGCCGAGAATAGACGGCCTGACGTCCGACACGGACCTGGCCGACGCGACGGCGGCCCTCGCGGCCGAGGTCTCCCGGCACTGGCAGGCGCCCGAGGCACCGCAGGTGCGGCTCCTCCCCCGGGAGTTCCCCGCGGAGCAGCTGCCTCCGGGCGACCGCCTCCCTCAGCACGGCATCGCCTTCGCCCTCGACGAGGACAACCTCGAACCCGTCTTCGTCGACTTCGAACAGGACCCCTTCTTCCTGGTCTTCGGCGAGAGCGAGGCGGGCAAGTCGAACCTGCTGCGGCTGCTCATCACACAGCTGACGCAGCGCTATTCGGGCGACGAGGCGAAGTTCTTCGTGGTCGACAACCGGCGCTCCCTGCTGGACGTCACCCCTGCCTCGCACCTCGCCGAGTACATCCCCATGTCCAACGCCATGGACCACCACATGGTGGCCCTCGCCGACCTGATGAAGCGGCGCACGCCCACCGCCGACGTCACGGCCCAGCAGCTGCGGGAGCGGAGCTGGTGGCGCGGTCCGACGGTGTACGTGGTCGTGGATGACTACGACCTGGTGTCGACATCCAGCGGCAACCCGTTGGGCGGTCTCGCCGAGCTGCTGCCGTTCGCCCGTGATGTCGGCGTGCGGTTCATCATCGCGCGGTCGACGGCCGGGGCGGGGCGGGCCTCTTTCGAGCCGTTCATGCAGCGGATGACGGAGCTGGGCGCGCAAGGCGTGGTGCTGGCCGGCGACCCGGGCGAAGGAGACCTGCTCGGCGGGGTGCGGCCGCGGCCCATGCCGGCGGGGCGGGGCGTCTTCGTCTCGCGTAGGCGGGGCAAGATGCTGGTGCAGACGGGGTTGGTCAGCGGCGATTACTGAGTGAGGTGCAGGCGCTCAGCGGCCGCAGCGGCTGACGGGGCGGGAGCCGGACGCGTGTGTCCGGCTCCCGCCCCTGCCGCATCGCTGCTGCCCCATGGAACGGGACCGGCAAAGGCCGGCGCCCCAGGGCCGCCCACCGCCGGTGGCCGCCCATCACTGCGCAGAGAGGCTCGCCACAGGTTCAGCCGGCGCCCTGACCGAGAGAGAACGGGCACGGAAGCACCCCACATGGCGGCGAGCTCCCCTGTCTGGTCGGCCGGCAACTGGTTCAGCCGCATACCGGCCGGGTGTGCAGCCCCGCTGACGCCCGCATGCTGCGCTTCTGATGCCTCGGTCACGGACAATCGCCCCCCGTGTGCCCTCGGTTGGTGTGCGTCGCCAAGGTGCAAAACGGGGGTGGGCGCCTCCCGCGCGTGCCCACCCCCGCTGTCCTTACTGCGCGTGCCTCACTCGAAGTAGCTGGCGCCCTTGAGGTCGCCACCGCGGTAGTCACCGCCGGCGGCGTGCACGCGGTGCGTGATGGAGAGCAGCGCCTGGTGGATGCCGGTGGCGTGCTCGTCCCACTTCCTCGACTTGCGCTGGAAGGCGTCGTACGCCTCACCGCTCCAGCCTTCGGCCACGTCGAGAACGCCCTTCTTCAGAGCGGTGAGGTCCTCCTCGAGCTGCTTGGCCACGTTGCCGAGCTCGGTTGCGAGCGCGTCCAGGGCGCCGTACTTGACGGACAGGTCCTGGTAGTGCGGTGTGCCGGTCATGTCTTCCTCTTCCCTTCGGGCCCGTCAGTACAGGTTCAGCGCCGAGGTGTTCGCGCCGGCGTCCACTTCGATCTTCGAGATGGTCGAGTGGAGTTCGTCCTCGAGCTTGGTCTTGTCGCCCTTGTTGAGGCGGACGCCCTCGAGGAAGTCCTCGAGCATGCGCCCGATGGCAGCCATGTGCTGGTTGATCTCGTGCTGCTTCCCCTTGAACGCGTTGGCACCGTGGCCCGTCCAGTTGGCCTCGATCATGTCGATCGTGCCCTGGAGCCTGCCGAGCTGCTTCTTGACGGACTCGTACCGGTCGATGACGTTCGTCTGGAGCTTTTGTGCGTGATCGTCTTGAAACTTGCGGCCATCAGCCATTTCGGCACTCCCCTTCATGAGAGCTGTACTTCGTCTTGACTGGGCGTCACCGGGTGGTAGCGCCCTTCCTGTGAGCCGTCAGGCACGTCGTCGTGACCGGATGACGGCGAAGGCTGCGCCGCCGATCACCACGAGCGCGGCGACCGCGCCGACGGCCACCCAGGGCAGGGCACCGCCGGACGACTTCGACGTTTCTCCGGTCGCCGAAGTCTGGCCGCCCGAGGAGGACTTGGGGGGCGGTGAGGAGGTGGCGGGTGAAGCCCCGTTGTTGCCGGCCGAGTTCTCCTTGGCAAGCGGATCGACGTTCGTAGGGCCTGGGTTGTAGTTCGGGTTCTGCAGCACCATGCGGGGGCGGATCAGGCCGTAGCCGAGGTAGTTGCTCGGCGCGTCCTTGGGCCAGTCCCGGCCGGCCGTGTCGATGAGCGAGCGGAGCACCTGATCGGCGGTCCAGTCGGGGTGGGCGGACCAGATCAGGGCGGCGGAGGCGGAGGCTACGGCGGTGGCCATACTCGTTCCGTTCCCGTGGACGCAATAAGAACGGAAGGTCGCGTCACACCATTCGGGTACGTCTACACCGGGGGCTGCGAGATCGACGTAGCGCCCGTGGGTCGAGAACTTGCCCACCTTGCCGGTCTTGTCGGAGGCTGAGACGCCGACAACATAGGGATACGACACCGGGTACCCAGCGTTGTTCGTCGTCTTTGCGTCGTTTCCTTCGCCAGCGAACAACAACTTTCCCTTGGAAGCGGCGTATTTGATGGCTGCAGCCTCGTCGTCATAGCTGATGTTGGCTGTGAACGACATGTTGATGATTTTGGCGTCGCTGTTGGCAACAGCCTTGATCACCGCGCCGATTCGAGGAGCCTTGTTCTCCTCAGCCAGGGACAGCCCTTCAAGCGCAACGCGATAGGGCACGATTTTGGCGCCCGGAGCCAGGCCTTTCAGTCCTCCTCCAGCGCCAGTCCCAGCGATGATTTCCGCCATCGTAGTGCCGTGGCCGTTGTAGTCCTTCGTGGCTCCATACGCAACGGATTTCTGCACTTCGTCAGCCAGTACCTGGCCCCTGAGGGAGGGAGTCGAAGCATTGACGCCCGAGTCGATGACGGCGACCTTGACCCCCTTGCCGGTGCTCACCTTCCACATCTGGTCCGCCTTCATGGCCGACAGGTACCACTGCTGCGACTGGACGTCGTCGGCTGCCGCGCCGGGGGCCAGTCCCACCGACAGAGCCATCAGTGCGCCGAGTGCTGCGCATCCGGCGGTCACTCGTCTCCTGCTCGCTGACAACATGCCTCTCGTACGTCCTCGCTTCATCTGGTTCTACTCGGTCTCCGGCGCCTGCTGCCGACGGGACGGTTTCGTGCCACCGTCCCGTCCAGAACCTCGCTTGCCCGCGGAAACACGGCCCGGGACGCTCTCACCGGAGACTCGTCCGCCGTTCCTGGCCGCCGACGTGTTGCCGTTGGACGTCCCGACCACACCACCGGTGGGCGTCACAGGCCTGCGCGACGCCTGTCCGTCGCCGCCGCGTTCCTGCTCGGGCGCGCTGATCACCCCGCGCTGCCCGGGCCGCTCTGCGGCGCGCGGGTTGTGGGAAGCGGTCTCGCCGCCGACGACCGTGGCACGCGGCGCCTTGGAGCCGTTCACGGCTTGCGCGGGTGGCGTGGTCGGCCTTCCACCGATGACACCACCGGTCCGTGCTGCGCCGGTCGGGCCCGTACCGCCCACGCCCTCAGCGGGCAGGCCTACGGTTTTGGGGGTTCCGCCGACGACACTACGGCCTATCGGGGCCCTGCCCACAGGAGCCTCGCCCAAGGGCGCTTTGCCCACGGGTGCCCTGCCGACCGGCGACACAGGCCCGCGCGGTTCCACCTCGCCGGGCACGGCAGCCCGTCCCACGGGGCCGACAGGGCCACGTCCTGTGCCACCGCCGACTCGGGACGATCCGCCGGCACGAGGAGCCAGACGCGGCGTCGTCGGCATCGGGCCGCGTGGGCCGCCTGTTCCGCCGGGCCCGACGGGCAGCCGCATGGTCGGGGGCATAGGGCCAACGGGAACTGGGGGAATCGGTCCGCCGCCGCCTCCACCGGGGCCAGGTACTGTCGGCGGAGTGACAGGGGCTGTCGGCTTCACTGTGTCCGGCGGGAGTGTATTTACGCTGTCGATATCGGTCCCCACGGGCTGCGGCGAAACGGTGTGCACATGCCGATCCGGCGCTGTGACGACGTCATGCAGCTTCTTCACCGGTTCGGGAGTCTGCCCCGCCTCGGGGCCAGCCGGAGCAGCGACGGAGTGACGACGCACTCGTTCTGCACCGCCCACCGCGGGAGCACCCGAAGGAGCCGTCTCATCCCCGCCGCCTTCGTGTACGGGCACGACGCTGGCCTGCGGCACCCCCATATCCGGCATCTTCCCGAACGTAGGCTCCTGCCCGTCCCGCAACGCGTTCCCGGTCACCGTGTAGTACGACGCCAACCGGATCATCTGGTTGATCGCCTCTTGGCGGTGCCCCTCGACCTTCAGGGCCGCCTGGTAGTCCTTGTTGCCGGCGACCTGCGTAACCGTCGGGAAGTCGTCGACGGTCTTGGGGATCAACCGGGTGTCACGGAGCGGGATGACGGCCTTGCGTACGGAGGCGAGTCCGGTGCAGGCCGCGGTGATGTGCCCGCCCATGTCCTCCACGTAGACCCCGAGGGTGTACGCATTGGTGACGAGGCCGGAGGCCCACGTGTGGAACGCGGTGGCCGCCTCACCGTGCCAGTCGATCCGGCCGATGTGACCGCTCAGTTCGTCGGCAGCGTCGTTGATCGCGTCCCGGGCGTCCCAGAGTGCCTTGCCCGCGTCCTCCAGGTGCTCCGGGTTCGCGAACTCCACCATGTCGACCATGTCGTTCAGCTGGTGCTTCTCGAAATTGGTACGCCCGTTGTGGGGGACGCATTGTGCGGCCGCACTGGTACGCCCGTGCTGGGGGACGCATTGTGTGTCCGCGTCGTGGATCTCCGCCTGGGCCAGCTCGCGTTCCAGTTGGTAGCGATCCGGCTGGATGTGGTGGTCGCCCATCAGTACCCCGCGTTGGACTGGTTCTGGTCGGTACGCTTCTGCTGGGTGCTCGTCTGCGCCCCGGCCTGCTGTTCGTCGATCTGTTCGTTGATCTGGGTCCGGATCTCGTGGAAGCGACGCCGGAGATCGTCCTCCAGCTTGTCGTAACCGATGTCCGCGCCGTGCACGGCGATCTGCATGGCCTCGATCTGCAGCTTCAGCGTCTCGGAGAGCGACATGATGCGCTCGTGAACGGTGTGGTACTGGCTGTGGAGGTCAGTGGCCTCGGCGAACTCGCCCTTGCCGCAGAACGAGGCAGGGGAGAGCGTGTGCATCGCCACCTTCTTCGGATTGCCCGGCGAACGCTCGAACTTGTCGAGAAGGGTGTCCACACGCGATTTGAAGGTCTTCAGCGCCTCCAGACCGCGCCTCAGGTCGCTTCCGCCCCCGTCAGGCAGCACGTTGCGCCTCCCCCGTTTCTGTCCCCTGCCCGCGGCAAGCGCACGCCTCGAGCATTCGTTTTCGCAATGCAGTCACTCTAGTCAACGGATCTGACACCCCCAACCGACTTGTGTGACAACTCTGCTACTGCCAAGCGGTTCTTCACGCATCTTTCACGGCTGCGGCCTCGCCCAGCCCGCCGGTCCCCGCCTTCCTGCGCGCGTCGCGGATCGCCACCGCCGCCCCGCCGAGGGCGGCCACCAGTACGGCCGCGCCCACGGAGACATACGTCGCCAGACGGGCGTTGCGTTCGTCCGCCGTCTCACCGAGTTCCAGTCGGGCCGGGGTCGGAGCCTCGGCCCGGCTGAGGCCCTCGTGCGGCTCGGGCCGCTCGAGGGGACGGTCGTCCTCCGTCAGGGCGCGGACGGGGTCGACGACACCCCAGCCGACCAGGCGGTCGTGGCCGGCGACGGAGCGTTCTGCCGTCTGTTCGATCTGGGCCACGATCTCGCGGGGTGTCCAGTCGGGGTGCTTGGCCTTGATGAGGGCGGCCACGCCGGCCACGTACGGCGCGGAGAAGCTCGTGCCGTTGTCGGAACAGTGGCCGCCCTTGGGGACCGTCGAGATCATGTCGACGCCGGGGGCGGCAACGCCCACGAAGTCGCCGGACTGGGAGAAGGGCGCGCGCTCGTTGTTGCGGTCCGACGCGGCGACCGCCAGGACACCGGGGTAGGAAGCGGGGTAGGTGGGCTTGACGTTGCCGTCGAGGCCGTCGTTGCCTGCCGAGGCGACCACGACGATCTTGTGGTCCAGGGCCTCGTTGATCGCGTTGTGCAGGTCGTCGCCCGGTGCCACGGCGTTCGTGGTGTCCTGGGAGATGTTGATGACCTGTGCCTTGACCTGGATCGCGTGCTGGATCGCCTGGGCGAGGGACTTGGACGTGCCGTGGCCCTCGGCGTCGTTCTGCTTGATCGGGACGATGGTGGCCTCGGGGGCGAGGCCGACGAAGCCGGTGCTCTTCATGGGGCGGGCGGCGATGATGCCGGCCACGCGCGTGCCGTGGCCCACCGTGTCGGTCGTGGGCTTGGACTTGGCGCCGTCGACCGGCTTGCCCTTGCTGTCCTTGGGGGGCAGGAGGTTCGTTCCCAGGGCCCCGTCAACCGCGCGGCTGAGCTGCGGGTTGGCCGTGTCGACACCCGTGTCGATGACGGCCACCCTCACTCCTTTGCCCTTGGACTGGCTCCACAGTTCGTCGAGGTTGACGCGCTGAAGGGCCCAGGGTGTGCCGGGGTATTTCTTGTTCGGGAAGGTGCACTGGTCGCTGAAGGAGTCGGCAGCGGCGGGCGGCGCGAGTGCGACGCCGGCGGTGCACAGCGCGGCGGCCGCGGTCGCGGCGGTACGGAGCAGGCGCGAGGACGACTGAGCGTACGACACCAGGCCCTCCTACGAACCCTGCGGCTGGCTCGCCGCCGTGGTCGACAGACGCGGTCCCGTCGGCAGGAACAGGGACCAGGCCGCCGGTACGGGAGCGGGGTCCACATCGGAGTATCCGAGGCGGATCTGGGCGAGTTGGGCCTCCTGCCGCAGCTCCTTGCGTTGCTTCGCCGTCATGCCGAACTCGGTGCCGTCCGTGTCGCTGTCGGCGTTGGACTGCATCGCGTAGCGCAGGCCGGTGTCGGTGACGAGGAACAGCCCGCCGACCTTGGTGTTCGTGCCCTGGTACTGGCGGTAGAGCTGGCCCGAGCCGGGGGTCACGTACGCACTCGACGACCCGGTGGGGAGCGCGGCGGGGAAGTCCGTGCCCGCCCAGGTGCTCAGGGTGGTCCGCGTACCGTCGTCCTTGTCGACGTCGCGCAGGACGTTGCAGATGGTGTTGCGGCTGCCACCTGAGAGGCCCGGGTCGTTGACGACCTCGGGGGTGAGGCTCGGCCACTTGTGGTCGGCCGCGAAGGCGGTCGTGCCGGGCTCGAACGCCCCCGCACTGACGTCGAGGGCCTTTCCGGCCTGGCCGAGGCCGACCAGGTCCTTGCTGTTGAGGAGCAGCTTCGCGGTGAAGTCCGAGACGGGCAGGACCTTTCCCTGCTCGACGACGTAGTACTGCTCGTGGTCGCCGTTGGGAGCCCGGAGAACCATGCCGACCCGGTTCGCCTCGTCCGGCAGGCCGCCCTGGACACCGGCGGGCGCGCTCACGTTTCCCTCGACCTTCGGGAACTCGACCGGATCACCCGTGTGAAGGGTTGCGAGCCATTCCCGCGACACCCGCTCGGGCTGCCGGCCCGCGCCCACCAGGGTACGCAGCAGCAACTCGTCGTTCTTGTCGACCTCGTACGCGGTGCCTTGGGCGTCCACGATGGAGCGCTTCCCGTTCGGGTCGGCCACGTACAGAAGTTCGCCGCCGCTGAGCTTCTCGCGGCTCCCTTCGGTCTTGCTCATGTCCCGGGCGGCGAGGACGAACGCCGCCTTCTGGATGGCTGTGCCGCCCGCGCTCGGGCGCTCGCAGACGGCCCAGCGCTTCTTGGCACCCGCCCCCTCGCTGGAGGGCAGGCGGTCGGGGGCGTACGGGATGCCGATGGTGACGCCGTGCGGGATCTTGCCGTTGTCCAGGATCGACTCGTCGACGGTGACCACTTCGCCCTTGCCGTCGGCAAGGAGGAGTTTCGCCGACGCCATGTTGAGCACCGGGTGCAGCTCGGTCTTGCCGTTCGTGGTGAGGACGACGTATCGCGTGGTGGACTTGCTGGCGATGATCACCTTTTCGCCTGGAGTGTCCCACCCCTGTGGTGCGGTCGGCCGGAACATGCCCCAGGCGCCGAACGCGGCCATGACGACCACTCCGACGATGGTGCTGGGCACGATCGCCCGCAGGGGCTTGGGAGCTCCTTCCTCCGAGCCGTCCGAGGAAGGCTGGACGAACGCCGCAAGCATGCGCTGCTTCGCAAAGGTGTAGGCGTTGAGTTGATCCCGCCGAGATGCCATCTGCCCTGTTTCTCCCCGTGTGCCGCCCGGATGACGGCCGGAGACCACCGTCTCCGTTCCTCCGTTGTCGGACCGACCCCCTACTATGCCTGGTATCTGATCGGCTCCGTGGAGCGGGTAGGGTACCCGGGCTCTCAAAGGCCGTACTCGGGGGCGGAATTCCAACGAACTGTGAGGAAAACGGGGGGACGAATTGAGGGCTTCGGGGACGCGGTCCCGAACTCGCCGGCAGGAGCGGACACCCGGCCCTGCGGCGGCCGGTCCGGAACCGGCGGGACAGCTGCCGAGGCCGCGCCGGGAAGGGCAGGTCCCGGACGCGGCACGTTCGGCTGTCCGTCCGATGCAGTCCGGTACATTCCGCCTGCAACGGCTTGTACTGCCGGAACTCGCCGTGGCGACGGTCGTCGTCGGCTGGGTCATCGGCCCCATGGCCCTGGTGCCCGCCGCGGTCGTCGCGCTGTTGTTGATCGTGCTGGCGTTCGTCCGGCGCCGGGGGCGGTCGCTGCCCGAATGGCTGGCCACGGCACGGGCGCTGAAGGCGCGCCAGCGGCGGGCAGCGAGTACGTCGATACCGCCGGGCACCGAACCGGCGCTGGTGCCCGCACTCGAGTGCGAGCCCGCCCTGCGTACGTACTCCCACGGCCCGCGTGACCGGCGCCCGGTCGGCATCGTCGGGGACGGCACCTTCGTCACGGCCGTGCTCCAGGTCGAGGCCGACGCGACCGCGCTGCGGGCCGAGCGGAGTCGGCAGCCGCTGCCGGTCGCCCTCGTGCGCGATGCGCTGGAAGTGGACGGCATCCGCCTGGAGTCGGCCCAGATCGTGCTGCACACCCAGCCGGCGCCCGCGCTGCACCTGCCCCAGCAGTCCGTCGCCGTATCCAACTACCTTCCGCTGCAGGAACAGACGGGCGCCCCGGCGGTGCGCATCACCTGGATCGCGCTGAAGCTCGACCCCGAGGCGTGCGCGGAGGCCGTGGCCGCGCGCGGGGGCGGGCTGCTCGGGGCGCAGAAATGTGTCGTACGGGCGGCGGACCATCTCGCGAGCCGGCTGACGGGCGCCGGGTTCCGGGCGCGCGTGCTCGACGAGGAGGAGCTGGTCGCCACGCTCGCCACCTCGGCCTGCGCCAACCCGCTGGTCACCGCCGAGGCGGGGCGCAGCGAGACCCGTGAGCGGCGCACGGAGGAGTCCGGGCGCAGCTGGCGCTGCGACAACCGGCGGCACACGACGTACTGGGTCAGGCGCTGGCCCCAACTGGGCGGCGGCCGGGGCGAGTCACTGCCGCACTTCGTCGCCCGGGTCACGGCGGTACCGGCCCTCGCGACCACGTTCAGCCTCACTCTTACGCACGGCGAACGGCAGGAAGTGACCCTGTCCGCGCATCTGCGGGTGACCGGGCGCAGCGACGACGAACTCGTGGCGGCGCGACGCGCGCTGGAGGGCGCCGCCCGGCAGGCAGGGGCCGGTCTGGCCCGCCTCGACCGGGAACAGCTGCCCGGCATGCTCGCCACACTGCCCCTCGGAGGTGCGCGGTGACGACGATTCCGACGATGTCCTCGACGCCGGGCGCGGACGCACCGGCGGCGTCCGGTCCGCGCCGGGTGGGCGAGCTGCTGCGGCACGGACTGGGCCTGATCGGGCCCCGGCACGGGCGGCACGGACTGCCCGCACAGCAACTGGACGCGCTCGCCCTGCCCATCGGGGACGACGGCGTGGTGGCCGGCGTCGACGCCGAGGGCCAGCCGGCCGTACTGGGCATCAACCGGCCGACTCCGTACGACGTCGTGCTGATCGGTGGCCTGTGGACCGCGCAGGTACTGGCGCTGCGCTCGGCCGCCACCGGCGCCCGGGTCGCGGTGGAGACCGGCCGGCCGCAGGCCTGGATGCAGATGGTGCACGCGATGGGCGGCGGACAGAACGGACTGTCCGTGTTCGACGTCGGCCGGGTGCCGCCACAGGGCGCCTCAGCCGGTACGCCCGTGCTGGTGGTGCGGGACTGCGGTATGCGGCCGCCCCGCGGACGCGTCGTGTCCGGGCCCTGGCAATCGGTGGTGACCCTGCTGCCGTACCTCAGCCCCGTCGCTCCGCGGCTGCTGCGCCAGGCGCGGCTCGCCGGCATCCAGCGGGTCTCGCCGGACGAGGCCGTCGAACTCGGACGCACCATGGGACTGACGCGTACCGAGGTGGAGACGCTGCCGACGCTGCCCGACGGCGTCACCCTGTGGTGCACGGATCGTGACCGGCAGTACGTGATGACCCAACCCACCGACGCCGAGATCGGATTGTTGGGCACACCTCGCCGAATGGACTGAACTACCCTTCCTGTCTGTTTTGTTCATGGTGTCCGGGTCCCCTGTTCGTCCGTTGTCCGCCGATTCCTCCTCAATCCATCCGGCAATCAACGTGGCAGACGGGGTCGTTCGGGGTGCGCGGTGACCCGGTGGATGTCTGCTCGGAGGCGGGCGGGCCTGCCGGGGGACGGCTCGTGGTGATTAGGCTGGGAGCGGGCGCGATGGCACGACCCGTGACCGGGCGATCGGTGTCCCAGGGGGAGGGCCGTCGGCTCGGACTGCCCCGAATGACTACGGACGACTCGGAACGACACGACATGGTCGCCCCGGCACGGCATGAGGGTGTTCGACCACACCAGGAGGAACTGTGAACAGCGATCGGGACGGGATCCGCGGGGGCTGGGACACACCCGACGACGACCAGACCGACGCGGAGTCCGGCATCGAGATGACGGGCGAGTTCACCATCGACTACGCGCCGCCCGCCTGGTACACGCAGAACGCGCAGAGCTCGTCCGGTGCGCCTTCGTCGGCTCCGGCGCCCCCGCCACCCCCGGCGGCGCACGGCGCGCCCTACACCCCGCCTCCGCCGGACCAGGGCGCCCCTTACGCCCCGCCGTCACCCGCCCAGGGCGCGCCGTACGCCCCTCCCTCTCCGGACCAGGGAACCCCCTACACCCCGCCGTCACCCGCCCAGGGCTCTCCATACGCCCCGCCCTCTCCCGACCAGGGAACCCCCTACGCCGCGCCCGTGCCGCCCGGGCCGCCCGCCGGGAATCCCGTCCCGATGCCGCAACTGCCCGAGGGTTTCGAGGCGCAGCAGCCGCAGGCCGCCCAGCCGGCTCAGCAGCCACAGCCGCCGGCCCCGGCGCCCGCGGTCGGGCCGGAGACGAGCAACGGGGACCTGGAGAGCGGGGCCACCATGCGGTTCTCCGCCGTGGCCCTGAAGCGCGAGATGGCGGAGATCGCCGAGCGCGCGGCCGCGATGCGGGACGGCGCCGGTGAGGAGGGCTCCGCAGCGGGGACCGCTCCGACGACGAGCTCCGCCGGTGGTGAGGGCGAGGCGTCGGCGTCGGAAGGCTCCGCCGAAGGCGCCGGCGAGCGGTCGGGGGTGGCACCTGCGGACGCGGTTTCCGCGGAGGCCGATTCCGATTCCGGTTCCGGTTCCGGGCATGACGTCGGTTCCGGGGAGGACTCGGCTGTTTCCGAGGCCGATGTGGATGAGGACGAAGGCCACGGTGGCGGCAGGGCCCAGGCCGAGGTCGAGGACACGGCCGAGGGCGACGCCGGTGCCGAGGCAGGGGAGACGGACGGCGCCCCGGAAGGGTCCGCCGACAACGCCACCGCCGACAACACCGCCTCCGACAACACCGAGGCCGGCCGCGCCGAGTCCGACGGCTCTGTAGCCCCGGATGCGGTCGCGCAGGATGCCGACGCCACCGCCGCCGAGGCCGGTGTGCAGGACAGCGTGCCTCAGCCCGGCGCAGCGGCGGACGGCGCCCAGCCGGACGGCACCGCACAGACCGGCGCACCCCAGGCCGCCGTACCGCCCGCTCCCCCGGCGCCCCAGGACGCCCAGCCCGGCTGGGCGCCTCCGCCCGCGCCGCCGAGCGGGGTGCCCCCGCTGCCGCCCTCCTACCAGCCCGCGGCGCCCGCTCCGGCGGCCCAGTGGCCCGCGCAGCAGCAGCCCGGCCCGATGCCCGCCCAGCCGCAGCCGTCGGCCGCGCAGGGCCCCGGTGGCGGGCCCGGCCAGCAGCCGCCGTTCCAGCCGCAAGCCCCGCAGCCCGCGCCCGCCGCCTGGAACCAGCCGAACCAGGTGAATCAGCCGAACCAGGCCGGCGCACCCTTCACACCGCAGCCCGGTCAGCCCGGTCAGCCCGGTCAGCCGGGTCAGCCGAACCCGGCGGGCCCCGACGCGTCCGGCGGTTACGGCTTCCCGCCGCAGCCTCCCGCGCCCCAGCCGAACCCCAACAACCCCAACGCCGCCGGTGGTTACGGCTTCCCCCACCCCGGCACCCCCAACGCCCAGCCGCAGCCCCAGCCCCAGCCCCAGCCCCAGCCGGGCGGTTACGGCTTCCCGCAGCAGCCCCCCGCGCCCCAGCCGAACCCCAACAACCCCAACACCGCCGGTGGTTACGGCTTCCCGCAGCACCCGCAGGGGCCCGACGGCGCGCCGGCGGCCGAGGGCTGGCAGGCCCCGGCCCCGCAGGCACCCCCGCAGGCCGCCCAGGCCGCGCAGGCCCCGGTCGATCCGCGGTCCGGTGCCGCGTGGCCGCAGGCCGTCCGGCACGACCAGCGGCAGCCGACCAACCCCGGTGCCGCGCCGCTCGGTTACACGGCCGCCGTGGAGCTGTCCTCGGACCGGCTGCTGAACAACAAGAAGCAGAAGGCGAAGAGCGGACGGCCCGCGGCGGCGGGCGGCCGGTTCAAGCTCGGGGGCAAGAAGGAGGAGGCCGAGCGGCAGCGCAAGCTGGAGCTGATCCGTACGCCGGTGCTCTCCTGCTACCGGATCGCGGTCATCAGCCTCAAGGGCGGCGTCGGCAAGACGACGACCACCACCGCGCTGGGCTCCACCCTCGCCACCGAACGGCAGGACAAGATCCTCGCCATCGACGCGAACCCGGACGCCGGTACGCTCGGGCGGCGCGTGCGCCGGGAGACGGGTGCCACCATCCGTGACCTCGTGCAGGCGATCCCGCACCTGAACTCGTACATGGACATCCGGCGGTTCACCTCGCAGGCGCCCTCCGGTCTGGAGATCATCGCCAACGACGTGGACCCGGCGGTCTCGACCACGTTCAACGACGAGGACTACCGGCGCGCGATCGACGTCCTCGGCCGGCAGTACCCGGTCATCCTGACCGACTCGGGCACGGGTCTGCTGTACAGCGCCATGCGCGGGGTGCTCGACCTCGCCGACCAGCTGATCATCATCTCCACGCCGTCCGTGGACGGTGCGAGCAGCGCCAGTACGACGCTGGACTGGCTGTCCGCGCACGGGTACGCCGACCTGGTCTCCCGCTCGCTCACCGTGATCTCCGGTGTCCGCGAGACCGGCAAGATGATCAAGGTCGAGGACATCGTGACGCACTTCGAGACGCGGACGCGGGCGGTCGTGGTCGTGCCCTTCGACGAGCATCTGGCCGCCGGTGCCGAGGTCGACCTCGACATGATGCGGCCCAGGACGCGCGAGGCGTACTTCAATCTCGCCGCACTGGTCGCCGAGGACTTCGTACGGCACCAGCAGGCGCACGGCCTGTGGACCAGTGACGGCAACCCGCCGCCGGTGGCCGCCCCGCCGATGCCGGGCCAGCCCATGCCGGGCCAGCCGATGCCGGGCCAGCCCTACCCGCAGGCACCCGGCCAGGAGCTGTACACCGGGCCGCCGCAGCCCTATCCGCCCCAGCAGGGCCAGCAGCCGTACCCGCAGGCCGCACCGGGTCAGCAGCCCTACCCGCAAGCCGCACCGGCCCAGCAGCCCCACCCGCAGGCACCGGGTCAGCAGCCGTACCCGCAGGCCGCGCCGGGCCAGCAGTCCTACCCTCCGCAGCAGCCGGGCCAGCCGTACGGCTACCCCCAGCCGCCGCAGGGGCAGCAGCAGCCGCAGCCCGGCTACCCGCAGCAGCAACCGCCGCAGGCCCCGCCGCCGCAGCAACAGCAGTAAGCGAAAGGGCGGCCGGTGCTCATCGCACCGGCCGCCCTTTGGGGTCGTAGAAGCGCCGAAGGCCTACTCCTCCGCCGCCACGATCTCCCGGCACCGCTTCACGTCCGCGGCCATCTGCTCCAGCAGGGCCTCCAGCGTGTCGAACTTGGCCTGTCCGCGCACGTAGGCGAGGAAGTCGACGGCGACGTGCAGGCCGTACAGGTCGAGGCCGACGCGGTCGATGGCGTATGCCTCCACCGTGCGCTCGGTGCCGTCGAACTGCGGGTTCGTGCCGACGGAGATCGCGGCCGGCATGGCCTCGCCCTCGACGTGCAGATAACCGGCGTACACGCCGTCGGCAGGGATGGCGGTGTGCGGGAGCGTCTCGACGTTGGCCGTCGGGAAGCCCAGTTCACGGCCCCGCTGGGCGCCACGGACGACCACGCCCTCGACACGGTGCGGGCGGCCCAGGATCTCGCGGGCGCCCTCCACGTCGCCCTCGGCGACCAGGCGGCGGGTCAGGGTCGAGGAGAACGGCAGGCCGCCGCCCGCCTCGCCGGTGACGTACAGGTCGACGACCTCGACCTCGAAGTCGTAGGTCTTGCCCTGCTCGACGAGGAAGTCCACGTTGCCGGCGGCCTTGTGGCCGAAGCGGAAGTTCGGGCCCTCCACGACCGCCTTCGCGTGCAGCTTGTCCACCAGGACCTTCACCACGAAGTCGGCGGGTGAGAGCTTCGAGAACTCGGTGGTGAAGGGGAGGATCAGGACCGCGTCAACGCCCAGGTCCGCCATCAGCTCGGCACGGCGGTGGTGCGGGGCGAGCAGCGGCGGGTGGCTGCCCGGGCGGACGACCTCGCTGGGGTGCGGGTCGAAGGTGACCACGACGGCCGGGACGCCCAGCTCGCGGGCACGGTCGACGGCGTGCTTGATGATCAGCTGGTGGCCGCGGTGGACGCCGTCGTAGGAACCGATGGTGACGACGCTGCGCCCCCAGTCCTGGGGGATGTCCTCCAAGCCACGCCAGCGCTGCACTGTGACCGCTCCTCGAACCCGTGTCCATATCGACGCCTAAGACTTGCGCAGATCTAAGGGTGCCATGCCAGGTGCCCCGGACCCGCATCGGTATCGGGGCTGTGACCGGGCGCACGTTCCGGGCCGTCTTCCCGGCCGTCCCTTTTCGCCGCCGCTCGGGCCGTACGTCCGTGCCGCTCACGCCGGTACGCGGACGCCGGCGAGGTTCTCCAGCATGCGGCGGGTGCTGGGGCCCACGACGGCGGCCCATTCGTCCGGTGCGGCGGCCAGCCAGCCGGCCATGCGCGCGGCGAAGCCGGGCACGTGCCGGCCCAGGTCGACCAGGCCGCGGTCGAAGCGTGCGGCGCCCTCGGGAGTGCGGACGAGGAGCAGCCCGATGCGGTGGACGAGCCCGCGGATCTCCTCCTCGAGACGGTCGCCGCCGCCGTCGCCCTCGCCATTGCCGCAGCCGTCGCCGTAGTCATTGCCGTGGCCTGGTTCGGCCGCTGCGTGCAGGACGGCGTCCAGCACGGACGGTTCCTGTTCCCGCGCGAGCAGCACCTCCAGCAGCTCCCGGCGCAGCGGGCGGGAGGCGGGGGTGCCGGCGGCGGCGAGGACGGCGGCGAGGGCGGCGCGGAGCTGTTCCGGGGCGTCCTCGAGCAGGCCCGTGACCAGGGGCAGCAGGACCGGGCGGACGGTGGGGCCCTGGGCCAGGCGGCGGTCGACGTGGGCGGCGATGCGGCCGGCGGTGTGCGGGCGCAGCAGTACCGCCTCCTGGATCAGGTCCGCCACGCGGCGGGTCAGGGCCGGCGTGGTGACGTCGGTGAGGGTGCCCAGGGCCTCCTCCGCGTGCGGGCCGCGCAGCCGGGCGCGGAAGGCCTCCAGGACCGGCTCGGGGTGGGTGGTCAGGGCGGGGGCCAGGGCGCTCGGCGGGAGCTGCGGGTCGTCGTCGGCGAAGTGCCGCAGGGCCGCGGCGAGGTGCCGGTCGCGGGTGTGCGGGTCGTGGACGAGCAGGGCGAGGGCGCCGCCGTGCAGGGTGCAGTCGGCGGGGCGGGCGAGCAGGGCGAGGGCGGCGTAGCGCAGCAGCTCGCGGTCGGCCTCCGAACGGACGTGCGATGCCACGCGCAGGCCGAAGGTCACGGCCGCGACCCGGCGGGCGGGGCGCTCGTCGTGCGCCCAGCGGTCGACCGCCCGGCAGACGGCCGACGGCTCGTCCTCGGCGAGGATCGCGAGCAGTTCGTCGGCGCGCCGGTGCGCGGCGGCCACCAGGATCTCGGTGAGGTCGTCCAGCGCGCCGTGCCGGTGGGTGTGCAGCAGCGCCTGCGCGGCGGTCGCCACGGTGGCGTGCGGGGTTGCCGGCAGTGGCCGTTCGTCGTCGAACCAGCAGGTCAGCCTGGGCTGTACGACGGCGGGCGCGGCCGCGAGCAGCCGGGCGACGGCGTCGAGGTAACGCTCGCCTGCCTCCGGGGGCGCCTGGTCGGCCAGCACGAGCCGGCGCAGCAGCTCGAGCCGCTCGGTGTCGCGGACCGGCAGCTCGGCCCAGAAGCCCGGGCCGAACTCGGCCGGCACGGGCCGCTGTGCACGGCGCCAGGCGACGATCCGGTCGGCCAGCACCCGCAGCACCTGGGTGTACGGTGCCGCGTCCGGGACCTGTAGCAGGGTGCGGGCCAGCAGCCGGGCGGCCCACCAGGAGCCGGGGTCGCGGTCCAGGGCGTCCGTCAAGTCCCGTAGGCGGGATGCCAGTTGGCGCTCGCCGTGCTGCCGGGCGAGGAGCAGCAGGGCCTGGACGACGGGGCCGACGCGATGGTGCGGCACCGGCACGGGAGCGGTCTCGCCGTCGCCGCGGGGGCGGTGGACCAGGGCACGCAGGGCCTCGTCCAGGTCGAGGTGCATGCCCTGGATCCAGTCGGCCAGCTCCTCGTGCGCGAAGCGGTAGCCCCGGCCGGCCGGGACGAGCAGGCCCTCGGCCAGTACGGCGGCCGCCCAGCCGCTGCCGCCGCCGAGCCGGTCCGGGGCAGGCCCCCAGGGGAACACCGCCTCGAACGACGCCCGGTCCAGCTCGCCCTGCCCGGGCCCGAGGCTCCGCCGGGAGGCCTCGTGGACCTGCCCGGCCACGCGAGCGGCGAGCCGGCGCACGGCGGTGCCGCGCAGCCCGCTCTCCGCGGCCAGCCGGACCGCGATCCGCAGGCACATCAGGTCCAGGTGGGCGGCGAACACCTCGTGCCGGTCGACCGGCCCCGCGATCTCCGCATCCGGGGTGGCGGCCCGGACTTCGGACAGCAGCCGGAGGGTGAGCGGATGCCGGGCGTCGCCCTCGGCGAGGGCACCGTCGGGGATCGCGTGACGCACGCGGGCCAGACGGGCCTCCTCCGCTGTGAGGTCGGGGAGGTGCAGGCAGGGCGGTAGGGGTGCCGTGGGCCTGGTGGGCGTGGTGCGGGGCGTGCAGGGTTCGGCGGGGGCCGGGGCTGCGGGGCCTGCCTGAGCGGCGGGATCGGCAGGACCGGCCGAAGTGGGGTCGGCAGGACCGGCAGCAGTGGCGGGCACTGAGGACCCGGACGGGGTGGCCTGAGCGTCGGGAATCCCCGGCCCCGCAAAGCCGGTCGGCGCTACGGGACCGGTGGGGGCGCCTGGGACCTCGCATCCGGTTGGAGCAGCGGAAGCCGCACAACCGGCGGGAGCCGCGGAAGCGGCGCGAGCGCCCGGAACCGTGGAGCCGATCCAAGCCTCAGCTCCCACGGACCCCGCCGAAACCCCGGAACCAGCGGACCCGGCCGAAACCCCGGAAGCGGCGAACCCCGTCGACGCCGCACAGGCAGCGGACCCCACCGCAACCCCGGAACCGGCGAACCCGGCCGAAACCCCGGAAGCGGCGGACCCCGTCGAAGCCGCACAAGCAGCGGACCCCGCCGGAGCCCCGGAACCAGCGGAGCGGGCTGAAGTCGCCGGAGTCGGTGGAGTGGCGGTGGCTGCGGGGGGCGTCGGTGTGTGCAGCAGGTCGGACGGGAAGTGGGCTCCCGCTCGCTCCCAGTACTCCTCCCGGCAGGCGACCGCCAGGCGCGCCCCGGTGCTGCGCAGCCAGGCCGCCGTGCCCCTGGTCCAGTCGGGGAGGCGGTGGGCGAGCACGGGGGGCATCTCCTCGGGGCCGTCCAGGAGGAGCAGGAGCGGACGGCCGGCCCGGGCGGTGAGGTGGGCCAGGTGCTCGGGAGTGAGGTCGCCGAGGGATTCGGGGCGCACGGCGCGGGCGGCGGCGACGATCCTGGCGGCCCGCTCCAGGGTGCGGCGGGCCGCATCGGCCACCGAGTCGTCGGCATCCTCCAGGTCGGCGCCGCGCAGCCACAGCGTCGGTGCGGGCCGCTCGCCGTGGGCCCGGCGGGCGGCGAGGGCCGCGAGTGCCGTCGTACGGCCGCTGCCGGGGGCGCCGACGAGCCCGAGCACGGCCCGGTCGCCGTCCGTGAAGGCGGCCAACTCCCGCGCGACACCGTGGCGTTCGACCGGTTCCACGGCACCGGCTAGAAAGCCCTGCGGGCCGTCCTGGCCGACCGAGGTGGCGGTCAGCTGCAGCATTCCGGCCAGGTTCAGGTCGGCGCCGTAGGCGGGCGCGGTGGCCGCGCTGCGGGCGAGGAGCTCGCCGAGAGGGCCGTCGGCGGGCCGCAGCGGCACCGCGAAGCCGATGTCGCGCTGCGCGGAGTGCAGGGCGGTACCGAGGACGCCGATCACCGCGCCGGTCTGCGCGTCGAGCACCGGTCCCCCGGCCGCCCCGCCGCCCAGCCGCAGTGCGTCCCGGCCGGCGGTGCCGATCGCCAGCTCCAGCGCGTCCTGCAGGAGGTGGAAGCGGTCGGTGGCGGTGTACGTCACCTCGGTGGCGGCCAGCACCCGCGCCTGGCGCCAGCAGCCCGCGGGGATCCGTACATAGGTTCCGGCGTCGATCCGCTCCCGTACGGACAGCGGCAGCGGGTCCAGTCCCAGGCCCTCGGTGCGGACCAGGGCCAGGTCGCGCTCGGGCAGCGCGGTGACGGCGTCGGCGGCGACCACACAGGTCCGGTCCCCGCCCGCGACCTGCAGCACGAGCCGGGCCAGGCCGTCGACCGTCTCGTGGCTGGTGAGCAGGGTGCCCTGGTGATCGGCGAGGAAGCCGACGCCTCGGAGACGGCCGGCGAGGTCGCGGATCTGGACGAGGGCGGGGTCGGGGCCGGCGTGGTGCGTGCCCGGGGCGGCTGTGGGGTCGGAGAGGCCTGCGGTGCTGCCGGTGCCGAGGCTGCCCGTGGTGTAGGTGGTGGCCCGGGCGCCCCTGTCGTCCTTACGGGTCCGGTGTCCCCGGCGGAAGCCGTCCGCCGCCTCCCCCGTACCGTCCGCCACCGGCCGGCGACCGCTTCCGGTGCGCGGGCCCCGTCCCGTCATGGCCGTACCTCCCCGCCTTGCCCGCGTGCCCTGTTTCAAGACGGTAGGCGGGCGATGATCGGCGGGACAGATCGTGTGGCGAACGCGCCCCCTTCCGCTCCCCCGGTTCACTCCGAGCGCCTGCCCGGTCGGGTGAATAGGCGGGTGCCGCTGGATAACCCTAGGGATGGGGGAACCGAGGGGGGATCGTGGAGCGGCGGCAGGGGCCCACCCCGTGGCCGGCCGCCGCTCCACGGGCAGCGCCCATGGCATCCGTCTCAAGCGCCCATGGCATCCGTCTCAGCAGACGTGTCGGCCGAAGACGGGTCCGGATGTCTCAGCCGAAGACGGCCAGGCTCTTGGCCTTGCCCTTGTGCTGTTCGACCAGTGCGAGGAAGCGGCCCTCGAGGTCGAAGACGGCGACGGGACCGGCGCCCGCGTACTCGTCGGGCATCTCCAGCCGGACGCCGTTCAGCAGCAGCCGGGCGCGCCGTGCGTCCACCTGCCAGCGGGGGAACGCGGCCGCGGCGGCGTCCGCGATCGGCATCACGGTCAGCTCCTGCTGGAGCTGGTCCAGCGTCCTCGCCGTATCGATCTTGTACGGCCCGACGCGCGTCCGGCGCAGCGCGGTGAGGTGGCCGCCGACGCCGAGGTCGGCGCCCAGGTCTCGGGCGAGGGCGCGGATGTAGGTGCCGGAGGAGCAGACGACGGAGACGACCAGGTCGAGGACCTGGGTGCCGTCGTCGGTCATGGCGTCCCGGACGTCGTACACCGAGAAGGAGGAGACGGTCACCGGACGGGCGGGGATCTCGAAGTCCTCGCCCTCGCGGGCCCGCTTGTACGACCGTACGCCGTCGATCTTGATGGCGCTGACCTTGGACGGGACCTGCATGATGTCGCCGGTCAGCTTGGCGATGCCGGCGTCGATGGCGTCCCGGGTCACCTTGGAGGCGTCGGTGGACGAGGTGACCTCGCCCTCGGCGTCGTCGGTGACGGTGTTCTGGCCCAGGCGGATGGTGCCCAGGTACTCCTTCTCGGTGAGGGCGAGGTGCCCGAGGAGCTTGGTGGCGCGCTCGACACCGAGGACCAGGACGCCGGTCGCCATGGGGTCGAGGGTGCCGGCGTGGCCGACCCGGCGGGTCCTGGCGATGCCGCGCATCTTGGCGACCACGTCGTGCGAAGTGAAGCCCGACGGCTTGTCGACGATGACGAGGCCGTCGGGCGTGGTGTGCTTCTGGGTCATTCCGCGGCGTCGCCGTCCGTCTCGGTCGTGTCGTCCTCGGCCGGCTTGCGGTACGGGTCCGCGCCGCCCGCGTAGCTGGCGCCCGCGGAGGCCTCGCGGACCTTCTCGTCGGACTGCCGTGCCTTGTCGAGGAGGTCCTCGATGGTCCGGGCGGTGTCCGGCAGGGCGTCCGCGACGAAGGCCAGGGTCGGCGTGAACTTCACACCGGCCGCGCGTCCGACCTCGGAGCGCAGGATGCCCTTCGCGCTCTCCAGGCCCGCCGCGGCGGCCTTCCGCTCCTCGTCGTCGCCGTAGACCGTGTAGAAGACGGTCGCCTCCCGCAGGTCACCCGTGACCCGGGTGTCCGTGATGGTGACGTGCGAGCCGAGCCGCGGGTCCTTGATCCCGCGCTGCAGCTTCTGGGCCACCACCTCCCGGATGAGGTCCGCCAGCCTTTTCGCCCGCGCGTTGTCGGCCACTGGTCCGTCTCCCGTTCTTTCTTCTGCTTGCGTTGGTGTTGGGTCTGGTCGTCAATCGTCTTCGCCGTGGAAGCGCCGTCGTACGGACAGCAGCTCCACCTCGGGGCGGGCGGCGACCAGCCGTTCGCACCGGTCGAGTACGTCGGTGAGGTGCGCCGCGTCGCCGGAGACCAGAGCGAGGCCGATGACCGCTCGCCGGTGGAGGTCCATGTGGTCCACCTCGGCCGCGCTCACCGCGTACTTGCGCTGGAGTTCGGCGACGATCGGGCGGACGACGGAGCGCTTCTCCTTCAGCGAGTGGACGTCGCCGAGGAGGAGGTCGAAGGACAGAGTCCCCACGTACATGTTGTGTGCCGGGTTTACCCGCCGGTACGGGATCGATGGCCCCGGACCCGTGTGGGCCGGGGACACCAAAAGGTTACGCGAACCTGCGCGGTCGCTCGACGGGGTTTCCGTGGCCCCGGCAACGGCCAGCTGGCCGACGGGACCGAGGTCCCGCCGGCCAGCTGCAAGTACCGTCGGCCGTTACGCCCGCGGCTTCTCCCGCATCTCGTACGTCGCGATGACGTCGTCGACCTTGATGTCGTTGAAGTTTCCGAGGTTGATACCACCCTCGTAGCCTTCGCGGATCTCGGTGACGTCGTCCTTGAAGCGACGCAGACCCTCGATGTTGAGGTTCTCTGCGATGACCTTGCCGTCGCGGACCAGGCGCGCCTTGGTGTTGCGCTTGACCTCGCCGGAGCGGATGAGGACACCGGCGATGTTGCCCAGCTTGGACGACTTGAAGACCTCGCGGATCTCCGCCGTGCCCAGCTCGACCTCTTCGAACTCCGGCTTGAGCATGCCCTTGAGGGCCGCCTCGATCTCCTCGATCGCCTGGTAGATGACCGAGTAGTACCGGACGTCCACACCCTCGCGCTCGGCCATCTGCGCCGCGCGGCCGGCCGCGCGGACGTTGAAGCCGATCACGATGGCGTCGGAGCCCATCGCCAGGTCGATGTCGGACTCCGTGACCGCACCGACACCGCGGTGCAGGACGCGGATGTCGACCTCTTCGCCGACGTCCAGCTGGAGCAGCGAGGACTCCAGGGCCTCGACGGAACCAGAAGCGTCACCCTTGATGATCAGGTTCAGCTGCTGGACCTCGCCGGCCTTGAGCACCTTGTCCAGGTCCTCCAGGGACACGCGGCGCGTGCGCTTGGCGAAGGCCGCGTTGCGCTCACGGGCGGCGCGCTTCTCGGCGATCTGACGGGCCGTACGGTCCTCGTCGACCACCAGGAAGTTGTCACCCGCACCCGGGACGTTGGTCAGGCCCAGGACCTGGACCGGCGTCGACGGGCCGGCCTCGGCGACGTTGTTGCCGTTGTCGTCGAGCATGGCGCGGACCCGGCCGTAGGCGTCGCCCACGACCATCGTGTCGCCGACCCGCAGCGTGCCTCGCTGGACGAGGACCGTCGCCACGGCACCACGGCCGCGGTCGAGGCGGGACTCGATCGAGATGCCCTGCGCATCCTGGACCGGGTTGGCCCGCAGGTCGAGCGAGGCGTCGGCCGTGAGGATCACGGCCTCCAGCAGCGAGTCGATGTGCAGACCCTGCTTGGCGGAGATGTCGACGAACATGGTGTCGCCGCCGTACTCCTCGGCCACCAGGCCGTACTCGGTCAGCTGACCGCGCACCTTGGTCGGGTCGGCACCCTCGACGTCGATCTTGTTGACCGCGACCACGATCGGCACGTCGGCCGCCTTGGCGTGGTTGAGCGCCTCGACCGTCTGCGGCATGACGCCGTCGTTGGCCGCGACGACCAGGATCGCGATGTCGGTCGACTTCGCACCACGGGCACGCATGGCGGTGAACGCCTCGTGACCCGGGGTGTCGATGAAGGTGATCTTGCGCTCTTCGTCGTTGACCTCGGTCGCGACCTGGTAGGCACCGATGTGCTGGGTGATGCCGCCGGCCTCGCCCGCGATGACGTTCGTCTTGCGGATGGCGTCGAGCAGGCGGGTCTTGCCGTGGTCGACGTGACCCATGACGGTGACGACCGGCGGACGGACCACCAGGTCCTCCTCGTCGCCCTCGTCCTCGCCGAACTCGATGTCGAAGGACTCGAGCAGCTCGCGGTCCTCCTCCTCCGGGCTGACGATCTGAACCGTGTAGTTCATCTCGTCGGCGAGGAGCTGCAGCGTCTCGTCGGAGACGGACTGCGTCGCGGTGACCATCTCGCCGAGGTTCATCATGACCGCGACGAGCGACGCCGGGTTGGCGTTGATCTTCTCCGCGAAGTCGGTGAGCGACGCGCCGCGGGAGAGACGGATGGTCTCGCCGTTGCCGCGCGGCAGCATCACGCCGCCGACGCTCGGGGCCTGCATGGCCTCGTACTCCTGGCGCCTCTGCCGCTTCGACTTGCGGCCACGACGCGCGGGACCACCGGGACGGCCGAAGGCACCCTGCGTGCCACCGCGGCCACCGGGACCACCGGGACGGCCGCCGAAGCCGGGACGGCCACCGCCGCCACCGCCGGGAGCGCCGCCGGGACGGCCGGCGAAGCCACCGCCACCGCCGCCGCCACCAGGACGACCGGCGAAGCCACCGCCACCGCCGCCGCCACCGGGACGACCGGCGAAGCCGCCGCCGGGACGACCGCCGCCGCCACCGGGACGACCGCCGGCACCGGGACCGCGGCCGCCGGGGCCACCGCCGCCCGGACGCGGGCCCGCAGCGGGACGCTGCGGCATCATGCCGGGGTTCGGGCGCGGACCGGACGGACCGGGACGCGGCCCGCCCTGCGGGCGCGGCATGCCGGCGGGCGACGGACGGGAACCGCCCGCAGCCTGCGGACGCGGACCGCCACCCTGCTGGCCGGGGGCCTGCGGACGGGGACCGGCGCCGGGGGCACCCGGACCGCCCGGACGCGGGCCGCCCTGCGGGCGCGGGGCCTGCGGACGGGCCATGCCGGTGGAGCCACCGGAGGTGAAGGGGTTGTTACCCGGACGCGGACCGGCCGGACGGGCACCCGGACGCGGGGCCTGGCCACCGGAACGCGGGGCACCCTGGCCCGGACGGGCCTGACCCTGGCCGGGACCACCCGGACGGGCACCGCCGGGCTTCGGGGCACCCGGACGGGCGCCGGGACGCGGACCCTGCGCGGCCGGGGCCTGCGGGGCCTGGGCGGCCGGCGGAGCGGTGAACTCCGGGGCGGCCGGAGCCGGACGCGGCGCGGGCTTGGGACCCGGAACCGGACGCGGGCCCGGGGCCGCCGCGGGGGCGGCAGGGGCCGCCGGGGCGGGCGTCTGCTGGGCAGCGGGCGCCGTCGCAGGCTTGGGGGCGGCCGGCCTCGGGGCAGCCGGACGAGCCGCCTGCGCCGGAGAGGGCGCGGCGGGCCTGGGGGCTGCCTTGCGCGGGGCGGGCTTACCGCCGGACTTGCCGCTGCCACCGCCCTGGAAGGCGTCGGTCAGCTTGCGTACTACGGGCGCTTCGATGGTCGAAGACGCCGAACGGACGAATTCACCGAGCTCCTGGAGCTTGGCCATGACGACCTTGCTCTCAACTCCGAACTCCTTGGCGAGTTCGTAAACCCGGACCTTAGCCACTTCGCTCCTTTGAGGTCCGGGTGAAGCCGGACCGTCGCTAGTTCATGGGCGTACTCATCGCGTACTCATCGAGTGCTCATCGCAATCTCGACCTGCTTTCGACTCGCGAGGTACCAGGCCGCACGGTGTTCCGTACGGCACGTCTTACGGTGTTGCCTGCTCGGCAACTGTTGTCTGCTCGACGTATCGGCGCAACGCCTTTGTGTCGAGCGGCCCCGGGGCGCGCAGTGCCCGCGGGAACGCCCGGCGGCGTACCGCCTGGTCGAAACAGACCAGTGCGGGGTGTACATAGGCACCCCGGCCGGGCAGCGTACCGCGAGGATCGGGGGCGCATGCGTCCTCGATCCTCACGATCCGCAGCAGATCGTTCTTGGCCGCCCGCTTCCGGCACCCCACACAGGTGCGTTCAGGGCATGCTCCGGCGTGCGTCCGGCCAGACACGGTTAAGTCTACCTCCCCGTACCGACCTCACCCCTTTGGGGCAAAGATCGAACGGCTGTTGTCGTAAACCAAGCGACCTGCGGCTTGGATCTATTCCCGCGGCCACCTGGCTGCTCGGCGTCACAAGGCGTTATCCGAGTGTTACTCGGCCACCTGCTCGGTGTCGGGCCGGATGTCGATCCGCCAGCCGGTGAGCCGGGCGGCGAGGCGGGCGTTCTGCCCCTCCTTGCCGATCGCGAGCGACAGCTGGTAGTCCGGCACGGTCACCCGGGCGGAGCGGGCGGCCAGGTCCACGACCTCCACCTTGCTCACCCGAGCGGGTGACAGGGCGTTCGCCACCATCTCGGCCGGGTCGTCCGACCAGTCGACGATGTCGATCTTCTCGCCGTTCAGCTCGCCCATCACATTGCGCACCCGGCCGCCCATGGGGCCGATGCAGGCGCCCTTGGCGTTCAGGCCCGAACGGGTGGACCGTACGGCGATCTTGGTGCGGTGACCGGCCTCACGGGCGATCGCGGCGATCTCCACGGAACCGTCGGCGATCTCCGGCACCTCCAGGGCGAAGAGCTTCTTCACCAGGTTGGGGTGCGTACGGGAGAGGGTGACCGACGGTCCGCGCACGCCCTTGGCCACCCGGACGACGTACGACCGAAGGCGCATGCCGTGCGGATAGGTCTCGCCGGGGACCTGCTCCTGCACCGGCAGGATGGCCTCCAGCTTGCCGATGTCGACCAGCACGTTCTTCGGGTCGCGGCCCTGCTGGACCACGCCGGTGACGATGTCGCCCTCGCGGCCCGCGTACTCGCCGAGGGTCGCGTCGTCCTCGGCGTCGCGCAGCCGCTGCAGGATGACCTGCTTGGCGGTGGTGGCTGCGATCCGGCCGAAGCCCGACGGGGTGTCGTCGAACTCGCGGGCCTCCTGCCCCTCTTCCAGGTCCTCGGGGTCCTCCTTCGCCCACACGGTCACATGCCCGGTCTCCCGGTTGAGCTCCACGCGCGCGTGTCGGCGGCTTCCCTCGGTGCGGTGGTAGGCGATGAGGAGGGCCGACTCGATCGCCTCGACCAGCAGGTCGAAGGAGATCTCCTTCTCCCGAACCAAGCCCCGCAGGGCGCTCATGTCGATGTCCACGGCTACGCCTCCTCCTCTTCCTTCATGTCCTTCTCGACCTTCTCGTCCTTGCGGTTGAACTCGACCTGCACGCGCGCCCTGGCGATCTCCGGGAAGCCGAGCCGGCGGGTGGTGGCCTTGCGGCCCTTCACCCCGGGCACCTCGAGGTCGAGGCCCTCGTCGTCGACCTTCAGAATCCTGGCGACCAGCTCGCCGCCCGCGGTCAGCTGGAACTTCACGAGCCGGTCGGTGGCGCGCACGAAGTGCCGGTGCTCGGTGAGGAGGCGCTCCGCGCCGGGGGTTCCGACCTCCAGGTCGTACGCGGCGTCGCCCATCGCGTTGGTCTCGTCGAGCTTCGCCGAGAGCGCGCGGCTCACATCGGCGATGGCGTCCAGATCAGCTCCGGTGTCGGAGTCGACGACCACGCGCAGCACCCGCTTGCGTCCGACGGAGTCGACGGCGATCTCTTCGAGATCCAGCCCCTGGGACGTGACGAGCGGTTCCAGCAGCTCTCGCAGCCTCTCGCTCTGGGTGGTGCTCATCCGGGTGACTCCTCGGCCGCGTGTGCTGTTGTGGGATGGGTCGCGTGTCTGGTCAAAGGGTATCCGGTCGCGGGGGGTGTTGCCGTCCCCTCCGGGGGTGGGGCGGGGCGCCTGTGAGCTCGGAGGGCCGGGTCTTGGAGCGGGTGCGGGTCGTGGGGGCTGTTCGCGCAGTTCCCCGCGCCCCTTGGGCGGGTCCGCTGAGCCGGTGACATGGGGCGAGGGGGTGCGCGGGTACCGTGATCACCGGCGGGCCGCCCTCCCGCCCGTGTGTTTGTACGAGCCCCCGAGGACGTCAGCCGTGCCGTACCCGCCACCCTTGCGTGCCCCCTCGGGGCCGCGCAGAAGATCCCTGCTCGCCTCGGCCGCCGGCGCCGCCCTGCTGGTGGGCTGCACCGCCGGTCCGGACTCCGGCGGCAGCAGCGCCTCGTCGGCGGAGGAGCGGGCACGCGCGCGTGCGGCGCGGGACAGCCAGGAGCTGCTGGAGCGGTACGACGCCGTCCTCGCCGCGCACCCGGGGCTGGCGCAGCGGCTGGGCCCGCTGCGGGCCCAGGTCGCCGCCCACACCGCTGCCTTCGCAGGGTCCGCGACGCCGACGCCCTCGAAGTCGCCGTCCGTGTCGCACTCTTCGGCCCCCGTGCCGGCCACCGAGAAGGACGCCCTCGCCGCCCTGGCCGCCGCCGAGCGCACGCTCGCCGACCGGCGCGCCCAGAGCCTGCTGGACGTGCCGGGCGAACTGGCGCGGCTGCTCGCGTCGGTGGCGGCGGCCGGGGCCACGCACGCGTACCTGCTGACGAAGGGGGCGAAGTGAGCGACGGGACGAGGCCGGCCGAGCTGACCGCACTGCAGGCGGCGCTGGCGGCGGAGCACGCGGCGGTGTACGGCTACGGTGTCGTCGGCGGCCGGATCGGCGCGGCGCGCCGGAGCGAGGCACGGGCGGCGTACGACGCCCACCGGGCGCGCCGGGACGCGCTGATCCGCGAGGTCCGCGACCTGGGCGGGGAGCCGGTCGCCGCGAACGCCGGGTACGCGCTGCCGTTCCCGGTGCCGGATTCGCCCGCCGCAGTGCTGCTCGCCGCGCGGCTGGAGGAGCGGGTGGCGGGCGTCTACGCGGACCTGGTGCGGGCCGCGACGGGCGCGCGGCGCGGCGCGGCCGCCGCCGCGCTGCGGGAGGCCGCGGTGCGCGCGGTGCGCTGGAACGGGGAGAGCGTAGCCTTCCCTGGGCTCGCCGAGCGTTCCTCCGGCGAAGGGACCGGTGCGGCCGGTACGACACCGTCGGCCCCCGCCTCGGCCTCGGTCTCCCCGTGACCGCATAGGGCGCCCGTACGACAGGACCCGGACAGGAAGGGAACGACTCACGCATGGCTTTCGAACCGCCGCCGCGCCTGGTACGGGCGCTCGGTGAGACGGCACCGGCCGGGGACGACTGGCTCGCTCAGCTGCCCGCGACCGCCGAACGGGCCGTTGCCAGGCGCGAGTTGACCGTGGAGCGGGTTCAGGTGCCGGGTGGGCGCAGCAGCCTGGTGGTGCTGGTGCGGCGGGCCGACGGCAGCCCGGCCGTGCTGAAGCTGGCCCCGCCGAGGGCCCGTCCGGAGAGTGAGCGGGCGGCGCTGGCGCACTGGGGCGGGCTGGGCGCCGTACAGCTGCTGGAGGCGGACGCGGAGGACGGTGCGCTGCTGCTGGAGCGGCTGCACCCGGATGTGTCCGTGCGGTCGCTGCCGGAGGCGAAGGCACTGCTGGAGGCGGCGGGCACGCTGCGACGGCTGTGGGTCGAGCCGCCGGCCGGTCATGCCTTCGAGTCCGTCGCCGAGCGCACGGGGCGCCAGGCGGCGGCGATGCGGGCGGGCGCCGAGGCCGACGCCGAGGTGGCGCCGCTGGTCGACGCGGCGCTCGCGGCCCGCGAGGAGTTGCTGGCCGCGCCGCCCGAACACCGCTTGCTGCACGGTACGTTCCGGCAGAGCAAGGTGCTGGCCGGGGAGCGGATGCCGTGGCTCGCGGTGGGCCCTGATCCGGTGGTCGGCGAGTGCGCCTTCGATCTGGCGCGGCTGGTGCGGGACCGGGTGGAGGACCTGATCGCGGCACCGGCGGGTGCGGCGACGACACGACGGCGCATCAAGCGGCTTGCCGAGTCGCTGGAGGTGGACCAGGAGCGCTTGCGGGGGTGGACGTTGTTCCGGGCGGTGGAGTCGGGGGTGCGGGCCCGGCGCGTCGGCCGCGAGAAGGACGCGGAGCTGCTGCTGGAGTTCGCGAGCTGGCTCTAGGCATGAGTATGCGTACTCATGCACGTGGGTAGGGGCACCCGTGCCGGCTGGGCTGGGTGCCGGGCAGAGTCGCCGCATGCGGACAACATGGCGCAGGGGGATGCTCACGGCGCTGGCCGGGCTGCTGGTGGCGGGCTGCTCCGCCGCGCAGCCGGATGCCGGCGAACGCCACCGTCTGGCGATGTCGTCGGCGGCGCGGCACCAGCGGGCAGCGGCGGAGCGGGCCGTTCGTGAGCGGGTGAAGGCCTTCGCCGCGCTTCCTTCACTGGAACCCGTGCTGCTGCGGTTCAGCGACTTCTGCTTCGGTCCGCGTCAGCCCGATCTCTTCGACCAGTCCGATGACCCCGACGTGGTGCACTGCCAGATGGATGCCATCGCCTACTACGGCGCGCCCCGCGGGGTGACGCCCACCCTTCGGGACATTGGCCGGGCGCGCCTCGGCGACTGGGGCGGCCCGACGGGCGGGGGCCCGGACACCGGCGGGGTCGGCGGGCTCCGGTACGCCCTGGAGTACCAGCGGGACAAGGGCCGGCAGGCCGACGGGCTGCGCCTGCCCCGGCCGGAGCTCAACGATCCGTCGTTCACCGTCGAGTGGGACGACCCGTGGGACCCGGCGTGGCGTGTCCAGGACCCCACTCCGTGTCCCTCGCCCGCCCCGGAGGGACGGTGCGGTCCGGAGCCCGGCGGCGCCACCGTCGCCGAGGCACGCGCCCGCTACGGCACCGTCTTCTCCGTCACCTTCAGAAGCCGGGAGTACTGGACGCTCTCCCGGCAGGAGTGGCGGCGCTCGCACACGTGACCGCCGCCCTCACCGTCCGTCAGGCCGTCAGGCCGTCAGGCCGTCAGGCGGGCGATCGCGTCCTCGACCGGCAGTTCCTCGCGCTCGCCGGTCCTGCGGTCCTTCAGTTCCAGCACGCCCTCGCCGGAGCGGCGGCCGGCGACCAGGATCTGCGGGACGCCGATCAGCTCGGCATCGGTGAACTTCACGCCCGGGGAGACGCCGGCCCGGTCGTCGACCAGGACGCGGACGCCCGCGGCGGCCAGCTTCTCGGCGACGTCGAGGGCAAGCTCGGTCTGCAGGGCCTTGCCGGCGGCGACCACGTGCACGTCGGCCGGGGCGACCTCCTTGGGCCACACCAGGCCCTTGTCGTCGGCGCTCTGCTCGGCGATGGCCGCGACGGCGCGGGAGACGCCGATGCCGTAGGAGCCCATGGTGACGCGGACCGGCTTGCCGTTCTGGCCGAGGACGTCGAGCTTGAGGGCGTCGGTGTACTTGCGGCCCAGCTGGAAGATGTGGCCGATCTCGATGGCACGGTCCAGCTTCAGGCCGGTGCCGCACTTCGGGCAGGGGTCGCCCTCCTGTACCACGACGACGTCCACGTAGTCGTCGACCTCGAAGTCACGGCCGGCGACGACGTTCTTGGCGTGCGTGTGCTCCTTGTTGGCGCCGGTGATCCAGGAGGTGCCCGGCGCCACGCGCGGGTCGGCGATGTACTTGACCTTCTCGCCCAGGCCCTGCGGGCCGACGTAGCCGCGGACCAGGTCGGCACGGCCGGCGAAGTCGGCCTCGGTGACCATCTCGACCACGGCCGGGGCGAAGTGCGCCTCGACCTTGTCCAGGTCCACCTCCCGGTCGCCGGGCACGCCGACGGCGACGATCTCGCCGTCCACCTTCACCAGCAGGTTCTTCAGCGTGGCGGAGGCCGGGACGCCGAGGGAGGCGGCCAGGGTCTCGATGGTCGGGGTGTCGGGGGTCGGGATCTCCTCCAGGGCCGGCACGGCCGAGCCGTCCACCGGCTGGAGCGCGTACGTGATCGCCTCCGTGTTGGCGGCGAAGTCGCAGTTCGGGCAGTCGGCGAAGGTGTCCTCGCCGGCCTCGGCCGGGGCCAGGAACTCCTCCGACTTCGAGCCGCCCATCGCGCCGGCGGTGGCCGCGCAGATGCGGTAGTCGAGGCCGAGGCGCTCGAAGATGCGCTGGTAGGCCTCACGGTGCAGGGCGTACGACTGCGCGAGCCCCTCGTCCGCCAGGTCGAAGGAGTACGAGTCCTTCATCAGGAACTCGCGGCCGCGCAGGATGCCGGCGCGGGGGCGGGCCTCGTCGCGGAACTTGGTCTGGATCTGGTACAGGATCACCGGCAGGTCCTTGTAGGACGTGCACTGGTCCTTGACCAGGAGGGTGAAGATCTCTTCGTGGGTGGGGCCGAGGAGGTAGTCGCCGCCCTTGCGGTCCTTGAGGCGGAACAGCTCCTGGCCGTACTCGTCCCAGCGGCCGGTGGCCTCGTACGGCTCGCGGGGCAGCAGGGCGGGGAGGGTGACCTCCTGGGCGCCGATGGCGTCCATCTCCTCGCGGACGATCCGCTCGACGTTGGAGAGGACCTTCTTGCCGAGGGGCAGCCAGCTCCAGATGCCGGCGGCCGTGCGGCGGACGTAGCCGGCGCGGACGAGGAGCTTGTGGCTGAGGACCTCGGCGTCCGCCGGGTCGTCGCGCAGCGTCTTCGCCATCAACTGGGACATGCGCTGGACCGGTGCGTTCGCCATGATTCTCGTACTCCTGCCGGGAAAACGGTGATGGCAAGGAGGTTAGCCGGGCTTGCTGCGGGGGCGGAAATCGGTTAGTGCCTGCGGAGGGGCAGGCGGGCACCCATCACCGCGTACGGCTTCGGCGCGCTCGGAAAGTGGACCTGGCGGGCGAGGTCGACGTACCCGAGGGAGAAGTAAAGGCCACGGGCGGGGCTGTCGGTGTCGATCGCGGAGAGGATCGAGCGGGGTTCGGTGGCGGTGTCGGTGATCGTGGTGATGAGCCGCCGCCCGATGCCCCGGTTCTGGTGGTGGGGGTGGACGTGCAGCTCCGTGATCACGAAGGAGTCGTCCAGCCAGAAGTCGTTGCCGTTGGCGCGCAGATACGGCTCCACCACGGTGGACCACCAGTGGGTGCGGGAGTTGGGCATGCCGTACACGAAGCCCACGAGGTGATCGCCCACCGTGGCACCGAGGGCCCGCGCGCCCGGGAACTGCATGTGACGCTGGACGATCTGCCGGCGTACGGCGACCTCGTCGGGGCCCAGTCCGAAGGCTACGGCCTGGACGGCCAGGGCCTCGTCGACGCGGGCAGCGAGGTCCAGGGAACCGATCACGAGGTCCATGCCCGGGAGCGTACAGGGGGCTCAGAACAGGACGCTCATGAAAGCGCCCACCTCCTGGAAGCCCACCCTGTGGTACGTCCGCCTCGCCGCCGTGTTGAAGTCGTTCACGTACAGGCTGACGACGGGCGCCACGTCCCCCAGGGCGTAGCGCAGGACGGCCGCCATCCCCGGTGCCGCCAGGCCCCTCCCCCGGTGCTCGGGAGCCACCCAGACGCCCTGGATCTGGCAGGCCTGGCTGGTCGCCGCGCCGATCTCCGCCTTGAAGACGACCTTGCCGTGCTCGTCGAGGCGGGCGAAGGAGCGGCCGGAGCCGACGAGTTCGGCGACGCGGGCCTGGTAGAGCAGGCCGCCGTCGCCGGCCAGCGGCGATACGCCGACCTCCTCGGTGAACATCGCCACGCAGGCCGGCATGATCGTCTCCATCTCGTCCTTGCGGACGCGGCGGACGTAGGGGTCCGGGGCGATGTCGGCGGGCATGCGGTCGGTGACCATCAGGGGCTGACGGGGGCGGACCTCGCGGGCGGGGCCCCAGTGGGGTTCCAGCAGTCGCCACAGCGCGGCGGTGGAACCGGCGGGACCGACGATGGAGGAGCAGCGGCGGCCGGCCCTTCTCGCCCGGTCCGCGAAGGCGCGGACGGCGCGCGGGGTGGCGCAGACCGGGACCAGGTTGGCGCCCGCGTAGCACAGGGACGTGAGCATGCCGTCCTCGTACCAGCCCCACATCTCGCCGCCGAGGCGCCAGGGGTCGAGACCGGCGACCTGGACTCGTGAGGTCACGAAGGCGTTCGCGACCGGCTCGCGGCCGAGGATGGCGAGCGCGGCGTCAAGGTCGCTCGGTTCGAGCACCCGAGAGGTGGTCTGGGTCAACACGTGCGGGGCCTCACCCTGGGGTTCTGCTGGTCCCGGCACTTTACCTCGTGCGATTGGGCGGCGCCTCGGGGTGAGGAAAGGGGGCCTACCTGCGAAGGAGCTCCCGGCGCAGCTCTTCCTGGGCCTCTTTCCGGGCCTCGGGCGGGCACAGCAGTACGACGTCGAAGGTGATCTTCTCCTGTCCCGGCAGCTCGGGCCTTCCGGCCCAGAACGTCATGGCGTCGTTCAGGGCGCGCCAGAGGATCTTGCGTTCCTCCAGGGCTTCCGAGAGCACGGCGTCGGCGTCATCGATGGTGACGAGGAAGTGTGCCGCCTTGAGCCAGTGGAGATCGCACAGGCAGTCCCGTAGGGCGTCCCAATTCCAGCCGAAGTAGCCGGGGAGGCGCAGCGCCTCGTAGAACTGGGTGAACACCCCGTCGGAGTCGCGCATCTCCCGGCCCTGCATCCGGGCGAGTGGATCAAGCCGGTGCGCGGGAGGGCGAGGGTCAGGGGGATCGTGGAGTCGGCCGGGGCAACGTGGATCTCGGCTTCGCCCCATGCCCACAAGGCGATCCGCCCGGCACACGGAAAGCTCCACCAATGAAATCGACGGTCAATTCCATCACGTCGAGGATGGGGTAGCCGGACTTCAGGTAGCCGACCACATTGCCTACCGGGTACTTGCCCGCACCCGATTCAGGTCGAGGCAGGAAGCCGCCCCAGGATTGTCAATACCCCGGATCCATTTCCTGGTAAAAACCGATCAACTTCATCATCTGCCCCGGGCCGAGCAGCGGATTGGTGCCTACCCTGTCCGTGGGTGCCCTTACGGTGACGCCCATTTCGTTGGCTATCTGTTGGGCGATGCCTGAGCTGTCCGCCCCGGAATGACACACCATGAGACGGAGCGGCCCGCCGCTGGATGGCTGAGCCCCGCCATCCAGCGGTGACGGGACTCACGAAAGCCGGAAAGATCAGCCGGCCACGGACACCGACGGCTCGCCGGAGGCCACGCCGTCCTGTTCCATCTGCTCGGCCAGCTTCATGGCCTCCTCGATGAGGGTCTCCACGATCTTGGACTCGGGGACGGTCTTGATGACCTCGCCCTTGACGAAGATCTGGCCCTTGCCGTTGCCGGAGGCGACGCCGAGGTCGGCCTCGCGGGCCTCGCCGGGGCCGTTCACCACACAGCCCATGACGGCCACCCGCAGCGGGACCTCCATGCCCGTGAGGCCCGCGGTGACCTCCTCGGCGAGCTTGTAGACGTCCACCTGGGCGCGGCCGCAGGACGGGCAGGAGACGATCTCCAGGCCGCGCTGGCGCAGGCCGAGCGACTGGAGGATCTGGAGGCCGACCTTGACCTCCTCGACGGGGGGAGCCGAGAGGGACACGCGGATGGTGTCGCCGATGCCCTGGGACAGCAGCGCACCGAAGGCCACCGCCGACTTGATCGTGCCCTGGAACGCCGGGCCCGCCTCCGTCACGCCGAGGTGGAGCGGGTAGTCGCAGCTCTCGGCGAGCTGGCGGTAGGCCTCGATCATCACGACCGGGTCGTTGTGCTTGACGGAGATCTTGATGTCCCGGAAGTCGTGCTCCTCGAAGAGGGACGCCTCCCACAGCGCCGACTCGACCAGGGCTTCCGGCGTCGCCTTGCCGTACTTCTGGAGCAGGCGCCTGTCCAGGGAGCCGGCGTTGACGCCGATGCGGATCGGGGTGCCGTGGTCCTTGGCGGCCTTGGCGATCTCCTTGACCTTGTCGTCGAACTGCTTGATGTTGCCGGGGTTCACGCGGACCGCCGCGCAGCCCGCCTCGATCGCGGCGAAAACGTACTTCGGCTGGAAGTGGATGTCCGCGATCACCGGGATCTGGGACTTGCGGGCGATGGTCGCGAGGGCGTCCGCGTCGTCCTGGGTGGGGCACGCCACGCGGACGATCTGGCAGCCGGAGGCCGTCAGCTCGGCGATCTGCTGGAGGGTGGCGCCGACGTCGGACGTACGGGTCGTGGTCATCGACTGGACCGAGACGGGCGCGTCTCCGCCGACCGCCACGCTTCCGACCTGGATCTGCCGGCTCTTCCGGCGCTCGGCGAGCTTGGTCGGAACGGACGGCATGCCGAGAGAAATCGCAGTCATCTGCTGTGCAACCCCAAGTCGTGGATCAAGGTCCGGTCCCGTCTACGGTCGGGCTCCAGGCTTCGAGATTACGGCACGGGCCCAGGCGCCAGCACATCCCACCCGGCAAACCCACTCGATGGAAGGCGGCCCGAAAGATCCTCCTCCGGGCCGCCGAGAACGTCGTACGACTACGAGATGTTCACCGGGTTAACCACGTCCGGACCGTCTTGGGCGCTCTGGGCAGCTTCAGCGTCGAGCGTCGTACGGATGGCCAGCTCCGGCGCTGCCGCGTGGCTCAAGACTGATGTGCCCACCCCCTCCTCATCGAGGAGCTTCACGATCTCCGGCCACACACCGTCCGCCAACCACGTGCGCTGCCTCCAGCGGACCTTCTCAGGCGCACCGAACCGGTCTGGAAGGTCGCGCCAAAGGATTCCTGTGCGCAGGCGGTGCAGCATCCCCGTGAGCGCTGCTCGCAGATCCAGAGGTGAGCGAAAGTGGTGCGCCCGGTACCTGGAGCGGAGCAAATCCACGTGTACGCCGACCAACTCGATCAGGCGGCGTTGCTCGGAGGGCGAGAGCGACCGAATGTCCGGAGCAGCTGCCTCCAGAACAGCCGTGCGCCAGGCATCCGCGTTGCACAGGTTCTCCAGTTCGCTCAGCCAGTTCCGCGCGTGGGCCAGGATCCGTTCGAAGACTCTCCTCCACCCGCGCTCCGGCATCCTCGATCTGCCAGATGCAACGCCAGATGGCCGCCTCCGTTCGCCCCAGACGGTCGAGACGATGCACGAGGACTAGATTCACCTGCCCCGTGGAGATGTCGCCAAGGAGTGCCTTCAGACCAGGACGCGAGTCCGTCGAGCCTGACTCACCCCTGTCCTCACGAACTCTCTTCTGCTCCGCGGTGGAGACCCGCATGTATGCAACGACAGCAACGGTCTCCGTGTCCTTGACCTTGTCATCTGCGTGCGGCGCAGTACCTTGCTGCATGTCAGTCCCTTCGAGACTGGCCAGGCCCCAGCGCACCGCTGGGGTCACCCATGAGCAGCCAGAACGTACGAAGTCCGCCTCTCCGTCGTACGAAAAAGCCGCGCCCTTCACCCGTGTGAGTTACACGAGTGAAGGGCGCACTCTGCGGCCATCGTGACAGAGAATGATCGGTTGCTAGCTGATCTTGACTGGATTAACGACATCCGCAATCAGGACGAGGACGGTAAAGCAAACAAAGATCCCCGCCACCACGTACGCCACCGGCATCAGCTTCGCCACGTCGAACGGGCCCGGGTCCGGGCGGCGCAGCACCCGCGCCACGTTCCTCCGCAGCGCCTCCCACAGCGCGCCCGCGATGTGTCCGCCGTCGAGCGGGAGCAGCGGGAGCATGTTGAACAGGAACAGCGAGAGGTTGAAGCCGGCGAGCAGCATCACGAACATCGCCACCTGCTGGGAGGCGGGGATGTCGAGGGCGGCGATGTCGCCGGTGATGCGGGCGGCGCCGACGATGCCCACCGGGGAGTCCGGCTGGCGCGGGGCGTTGCCGAAGGCCGCGTCCCACAGGGCCGGGATCTTGGCGGGCAGTGCGGCGAGGGAGTCGACGGCGTCGCCGACCCGGTCGGTCATCCAGGTCACGGACTGGCCGAAGTCCTGGTGGACGACGCCGGTGGCGGCGCTGAAGCCGAGGAAGCCGGCCTTGACGTACTGGCCCTGGACGTACTGGCCGCTGGAGTCCTTCTTGGCGACCAGGTTGGTGGCGATCTTGGCGTGCAGGGTGACCTGCCTGCCGTCACGCTGGACGACGATCGGGACGGTCTTGCCGGCGCTGTCCCTGATCAGGTCCGACAGGGTGTTCCAGTCCTTGGTCGGTTTGCCGTCGAAGGAGACGATCTTGTCGCGCTTCTTCATGCCGGCGGCCTCGGCCGGGGAGGCCAGGTCGGACTTCTTGCAGCTGTCGCGGTTCTCGCTCTGCGCGATGACGCAGGGCGAGACGGAGGCGACGGTGGTGGTCTGCTGCTGGATGCCGAAGCCCATCAGGACCGTGAAGAACAGGGCGATCGCGAGGATCAGGTTCATGAACGGGCCCGCGAACATGACGATGACGCGCTTCCACGGCTTGCGCGTGTAGAACATGCGCGTCTCGTCGCCGGGCTGGAGCTCCTCGAAGGCCGCCGAGCGGGCGTCCTCGATCATGCCGCGCCACGGGGAGGTGGAGCGGGCGGAGACGCGGCCCTGGTCGTCGGGCGGGAACATGCCGATCATGCGGATGTAGCCGCCGAGCGGGACCGCCTTGATGCCGTACTCGGTCTCGCCCTTCTTCCGCGACCAGACGGTCGGGCCGAAGCCGACCATGTACTGCGGGACGCGGATGCCGAAGAGCTTGGCCGTGGACAGGTGCCCCAGCTCGTGCCACGCGATCGAGACGAGCAGGCCCACCGCGAAGACCAGTATGCCGAGGATGAACATCAAGGTCGTCATGCACGCGCCTCCGCGGTCGCCGTCGTGGCTGTGAGTTCACGGGCCCGGGCGCGGGCCCAGGTCTCCGCTTCGAGGACGTCCGACACGGTGAGTGAAGTTCCCGTGGCCGGGGTGCCGTGTTCCTCGACCACCCGGGTGACGGTCTCCATGATGCCGTTGAAGGGCAGCGCGCCGGTGCGGAATGCCTCGACACACTCCTCGTTGGCCGCATTGAACACCGCCGGCGCGGTCCCCGCGAGCCGCCCCACGTGCCGGGCGAGGTTCACCGAGGGGAAGGCCTCGTTGTCCAGCGGGAAGAACTCCCAGGTGGAGGCCTTGCTCCAGTCGAAGGCGGGCGCCGCGTCGGGAACGCGTTCGGGCCAGCCCAGACCGATGGCGATGGGCCCGCGCATGTCGGGGGGCGTCGCCTGGGCGATCGTGGATCCGTCGGTGAACTCGACCATCGAGTGGACATACGACTGGGGATGCACGACCACCTCAATGCGGTCGAAGGGAATGTCGTAGAGCAGGTGTGCCTCGATGACCTCCAGGCCCTTGTTGACCAGGGTCGCGGAGTTGATCGTGATCACCGGGCCCATCGCCCAGGTGGGGTGGGCCAGGGCGTCCTCGACGGTGACGTGCGCCAGGTCGGCCTTCGTACGGCCCCGGAAGGGCCCTCCGGACGCCGTGACGACCAGCTTCCGTACGTCGGCCCTCGTCCCGCAGGCCAGCGCCTGGAAGAGCGCGGCGTGCTCGGAGTCGACCGGGATGATCTGGCCCGGCTTGGCCAGCGTCTTGACCAGCGGCCCGCCGACGATCAGCGACTCCTTGTTGGCGAGCGCCAGAGTGTGGCCGGCCTCCAGGGCGGCCAGGGTGGGCGCGAGGCCGATGGAGCCGGTGATGCCGTTCAGCACGGTGTGGCAGTCGGAGCCGGCGACCTGGGTTGCCGCGTCCGGTCCGGCGAGGATCTCGGGCAGCGGCTCGCCGGGGCCGTACTCGGCGGCGAGCGCCTCGCGCAGGGCGGGTACGGCGTCCTCGCGGGCGATCGCGACGGTCCGCACCCGCAGGCGGCGCGCCTGCTCGGCGAGGAGGGCAATGCGGCCGCCGTTCGCGGACAGGGCGGTGACCCGGAACCGGTCGGGGTGGCGCAGCACGAGGTCGATGGCCTGGGTGCCGATGGATCCGGTGGAGCCGAGGATCACCACGTCCTTGGGGCTGTCGCCCGCGAGGGGGTCGTAGACGAGGTGCGGATCGGCGAGGGGTGCCGGATGAGCGGGGCTGTCGGTCATCCCCCCATTGTTGCCGCAACCGGTGACCGACAGGACAGGGCGTCCCCCGGGCGGGTGCGTGAACGTCTTTCGTCGCCGGATGGAGGGTTTTTCCGTTGTCAAGGCGTGGTGAAGATCATATTTCTGAAATCGCGCACTTTCGGCCGCCGGTGATGGCATCCTTCCCGTGGCGCCCTTCGCGAAGGGCGCGCACAACTGGGGGAACAACAGGGGGAGGAACATCACCTTGAACCGCATGCGTACGACCGCGGCCGCGCTGGCCACCGCCGGTGTGCTGGCGGCCACTCAGCTCGCTTTCGCCGGGGGCGCGGCCGCCGCCACCCGGGCTCCGCAGAGCACCGGCTGCCCGATCAACATCGTGTACCCGAGCCGCTTCTACATCGACTCGCACGGCTGGGTCACCAACGGGGGCCTGTACTTCGGCATCAAGAGCAAGACGGCCACGAGCTTCAAGAAGGTCACGTTCAGCGTCACGAACGTCAAGAACCTCCGCTTCGGCAAGGCCAAGCCCACCGGCGGCAGGATCACCCACAACTCGACCACCTCGGTGTCCGTCTACGCGGGGACGTTCAAGGGCAGGGCGAGCCTGGGCATGAGGATCCCCACGCACCTGCTCAACACCCGCAGCTACCAGCTGAAGTTCACCCTGCACGGCTCGGGCTGGAACTGCGCCGTGAACCAGGGCACCTGGGGCAACTGACCCGCCCCGGGGCCCCGGTCGACAGGCGGGAGAGCGGCTCAGTCCCCGAAGGGGCGGCGCTCGCTCTCCCGCGTGGAGGCGCCGGGGGTCGCGTCGGCGATCCACGGGCCGTCCCCGGACGGATCGACGACGCCTTCCTCCAGCCAGGTGTAGGCCCCGCCGAGCACGCCCTTGACCACCTTGCGGTCGAGGGCGTCGGTGTTGGTCCACAGCCGGTCGAAGAGTTCCTCGACCCTGATGCGGGCCTGCCGGCAGAAGGCGTCGGCCAGCTGGTAGGCCTCGCGGCCGTGGTCGTCCCGGCTTCGCAGCAGCTCGGCCCGGACGCAGGCCGCGCTCATCGCGAACAGCTCGGCGCCGATGTCCACGATGCGCCCGAGGAAGCCCTGCTTGGTCTCCATCCGGCCCTGCCAGCGGGACATGGCGTAGAAGGTGGAGCGGGCCAGTTTGCGGGCGGTGCGCTCGACGTAGCGCAGATGCCCGGACAGGTCGACTCCGTTCTTGAACTGGCCGTACGCGGTGGGCAGTTGCCCGGGCCCGGCGACCAGTTTGGGCAGCCACTTGGCGTAGAACACGCCCGCGTTCGCGCCCGCCTTCGCCTTGTCGGACAGGGACTTGTCGGGGTCGATGAGGTCACCGGCGACCGAGAGGTGGGCGTCGACGGCCTCGCGGGCGATCAGCAGGTGCATGATCTCCGTGGAGCCCTCGAAGATGCGGTTGATGCGCAGGTCGCGCAGGATCTGCTCGGCCGGAACCGCGCGCTCGCCGCGTGCCCTGAGGGACTCGGCGGTCTCGTAGCCGCGTCCGCCGCGGATCTGGACCAGTTCGTCGGCCATCTTCCAGGCCATCTCGGAGCCGTAGAGCTTGGCGAGGGCGGCCTCGATGCGGATGTCGTTGCGGTCCTCGTCGGCCATCTGCGAGGAGAGGTCCAGGACGGCCTCCAGGGCGAAGGTGGTGGCCGCGATGAAGCTGATCTTGGAGCCGACGGCCTCGTGCAGCGCCACCGGCTTGCCCCACTGCTCGCGCTCCGCCGACCACTCGCGGGCGATCTTCAGGCACCACTTCCCGGAGCCCGCGCACATCGCCGGCAGCGACAGCCGGCCGGTGTTCAGGGTGGTGAGCGCGATCTTCAGACCCGCGCCCTCCGGGCCGATCCGGTTGGCGGCCGGGACCCGCACCTGGTGGAAGCGGGTGACGCCGTTCTCGATGCCGCGCAGGCCCATGAAGGCGTTGCGGTTCTCGACGGTGACGCCCTCCGAGGTCGCCTCCACCACGAACGCGGTGATGCCGCCCTTGTGCCCCTCGGACTTCGGCACCCGCGCCATGACGACGAGCAGGTCGGCGACCACCCCGTTGGTGGTCCACAGCTTCACCCCGTCGAGGACGTAGGTGTCGCCGTCCGGTACGGCCGTGGTGGCGAGGCGGGCCGGGTCGGAGCCGACGTCCGGCTCGGTGAGCAGGAAGGCGGAGATGTCGGTGCGGGCGCAGCGGGGCAGGAAGGTGTCCTTCTGCTCCTGGGTGCCGAAGAGCTTCAGCGGCTGGGGTACGCCGATCGACTGGTGGGCGGACAGCAGCGCGCCGACGGCGGGGCTGGCGGAGCCGACCAGGGCGAGGGCCTTGTTGTAGTAGAGCTGGGTGAGGCCGAGACCGTCGTACTTGGGGTCGATCTTCATGCCGAGGGCGCCGAGTTCCTTCAGACCGGTCACGACCTCGTCGGGGATGCGGGCCTCGCGCTCGATGCGGGCGGAGTCGATCGTGGACTCGCAGAACGCGCGCAGCTTGCCGAGGAACTCCTCGCCGCGCCGGACGCTCTCGGGGTCCGGGAGCGGGTGGGGGTGGATGAGGTCGAGCCGGAAGCGCCCGAGGAACAGTTCCTTGGCGAAGCTGGGCTTGTGCCAGTCCTGCTGCCGGGCGGCCTCCGCCACCCGGCGTGCCTCGCGCTCGGTGACGTTGGTGCGTGACTTTGGGGGGGCGGACATTGAGGCTCACCTCGCCGCGAAGAGGGATGAATTGGACCGTTCGTTACCGACCAGTGCTACTGGATCGTTGGTACCCGAAACGGGCCGACCCCACCACCCCTCGCGCGTCCATCCGGCCGAAAGCCCGGCCGGATACCCGTCGCGCGGGTGTGTACTGGTTCCCCGGCGCGCGCCTCGTACCACCGCCCGGGAAAAACTGTCGAAGCGCTTCGACAACCTATGGACACCCCGCCCCGGCTGAGGCTAGTGTCAATCTCACTCTCACTCACCCCCGTAGGCAACGCGCAGTAGTCGAAGCGCTTCACAAAGCTTGGAGCACGGATGGTCACCCTTGCCGAGGTCGCCCAGCACGCCGGAGTCTCGGCGAGCACGGTGAGCTATGTCCTCAGCGGCAAGCGGTCCATCTCCGCGACCACCCGGCAGCGGGTCGAGCAGAGCATCCGGGAACTGGGCTACCACCCCAACGCCGGCGCCCGCGCCCTGGCCGGCAAGCGGTCGAACATCATCGCGCTGATGATCCCGCTGCGCACCGACATGTACGTGCCGGTGATGATGGAGATCGCCATCGCGGTGGCCACCACGGCCCGCACCCACGGCTACGACGTCCTCCTCCTCACCGGGGAGGAGGGGCCCGACGCGGTGCGCCGGGTGACCGGCAGCGGTCTCGCCGACGCGATGATCCTGATGGACGTCGAGCTGGAGGACCAGCGGCTGCCGCTGCTCAGGCAGACCGACCAGCCCTCGGTGCTCATCGGCCTGCCCGCCGACACCGACGGTCTGACCTGCGTGGACCTGGACTGGAGTGCGACGGGCGCGCTGTGCGTGGAGCATCTGGCGGCGCTCGGCCACCGTGACATCGCTGTCATCGGCGAGGCCCCGGCCGTCTACGAGCGGCACACCGGATTCGCCGAGCGCACCCTCGACGGACTGCGTTCCCGGGCCCGCGAGACGGGCGTACGGGTACTGCACCGCCCGTGCGACGGCGGCTACGACGCGATGGCCGTGACCCTGGCCCGGATCCTCGACGAGCGCCCGGCGACGACCGGGTTCGTGGTGCAGAACGAGTCGGTGGTGGAGCCGCTGCTCGCGCTGCTGCGCCAGCAGGGCCGGGCCGTGCCGGAGGACGTGTCCGTGGTCGCGGTCTGCCCGGACCAGGTCGCCGTGCAGGCTTCGGTCCGGCTGACCTCGGTCGCCATCCCGGCTCAGGAGATGGGCCGGTACGCGGTCGAGCACCTGGTGGCCAAGCTGGACGGGCGGGGCGGCGACGAGGTCGTGCTGATCGCGCCCGAGCTGACGGTACGGGCGAGTTCGGGACCGGCGCCGGCCGCGTCCTGACGTACCTTCCCGTGGCTCCGGTGCGCCCGGGGCACGGCTCTGCCTGCCTTGACCCTGTCCGCACTGCTTCAGGAGCACGCCGTGAACCAGCACGCCGTCGCACAGCCCAAGGTCAGCCTCGCCCAGTCCTCCCCCACCGTCGGCACCTTCCGTGAGCTGGACGGGGCGCTGGAGTGGAGCGGCCGTCAGGAGACGGTGCGGATCGAGCCGTGGGGTCCGGACGCGGTCCGGGTGCGCGCCCGGCTCGGCGGCCCGGTGCTGGAGGGGCTCCCGGGCGCGCTCCTCGACTCCCCGCCCGCCCGGGACGCCGGGGTCGAGATCGGTGGCGGCGCGGCGCGGCTGACGGTCGGCGCGCTGACCGCCGAGGTGAGCGCCGGGGGCCTGGTCCGCTTTCTGCGCACCGAGGACCGTACGGAGCTGCTCGCCGAGGAGCGGGCCCACTTCTGGTGGCCGGGGCCGCGGCTGTACACGGCGGTCGGCCACGGCCACCACCGCCTCGAGCAGCGGTTCGCCGCCTACGAGGGCGAGAAGCTGTACGGCCTGGGCCAGCACCAGCACGGGCGCCTGGACCAGAAGGGCCTGGTGCTGGACCTGGTGCAGCGCAACGCCGAGGTGAGCGTCCCGGTGCTGGTGTCCAGCCGGGGCTACACCCTGCTGTGGAACAACCCGGCGATAGGCCGGGTGGAACTGGCGGGCAACGGCACCCGCTGGGTAGCGGACTCGGCCCGGCAGATCGACTACTGGATCACGGCGGGCACGCCGGCCGACGGGCAGCGCTCCTACAGCGCGGTGACCGGGCGCTCCCCGATGCTGCCGGAGTGGGCGGCCGGCTTCTGGCAGTGCAAGCTGCGCTACCGCACGCAGGGCGAACTCCTCGACGTGGCGCGGGAGTACAAGCGCCGGGGCCTGCCCCTGTCGGCGATCGTGTGCGACTTCTTCCACTGGACCCACCTCGGCGAGTGGCGGTTCGACCCCAAGCAGTGGCCGGACCCGGCGGCGATGGTCCGCGAGCTGGAGGAGCTGGGGGTCAAGCTGGTGGTGTCCGTGTGGCCGTCGGTGTCGCCGCTGTCGGAGAACCACCAGCTCATGGAGCAGCGCGGCTATTTCATCGGCACCCAGTACGGCCCGATGGCGCACGCCGACTGGCCGGACAAGGAGGTGGCGTCCACGGTCCAGGTGGCCTTCTACGACGCCACGAACCCCGAGGCGCGGCAGTTCGTCTGGTCCCGGGTTCGCGACAACTACCTTGTTCCGTACGGAATTTCCGCCTTCTGGCTGGACGCCTGCGAGCCGGAGCTGAAGCCGGGCTTCCCGGAGAACCTGCGCTACTGGGCGGGCCCGGGTCCGGAGGTCGGCAACCTCTACCCGCGCGAGAACGCCCGCACCTTCCACGAGGGCCTGCGTGCCCGGGGTGAGGAGGTCATCACCCTCAACCGGTCGGCGTGGGCGGGCAGTCAGCGCTACGGCGCGGCCCTGTGGTCCGGTGACATCGGCACCGACTTCGCGACCCTGCGCCGCCAGATCGCGGCCGGCCTGAACACCGCACTGTCCGGGATCCCCTGGTGGAACACCGACATCGGCGGCTTCCACGGCGGCGACCCGGACGACCCGGCGTACCGCGAGGTGATGGTCCGCTGGTTCCAGTTCGGCGCGCTGTCCCCGCTGATGCGGCTGCACGGCTTCCGGGACCCGGGCATGCCGCTGGGCCCGGAGATGACGGGCGGCCCCAACGAGGTGTGGTCGTACGGCGAGGAGGCCGGCGCGATCCTGGAGAAGTACCTGCGCCTGCGCGAGCGCCTGAGGCCGTACGTCCTCGGCGTCATGCGGGAGGCCCACGAGGAGGGGCTGCCGGTGCTGCGCCCGCTGTTCCTGGAGTTCCCCGACGACCAGGCGGCCTGGTCGGTGGACGACGCCTACCTCTTCGGCCGGGACCTGCTGGTCGCCCCGGTGCTGACCGCCGGCGCGACCGCCCGGACGGCCTACCTTCCGGCGGGCGCCCGCTGGACGGACGCGTGGACGGGTGAGACGTACGAGGGCGGTACGGCGGTGACGGTGGACGCGCCGCTGGACCGCATCCCGCTGTTCCTGCGGGACGGGGCGGAGCTGCCGATCGCGGAGTGAGCGCTGAAGTTGGCCGGCCCCACACGGGACCGGCCCCGCTCCTGCCCGCTAACTGCTGCTGACATTCTCGCTGTTGACGGTGAAGTCCAGTCCGCCGGCGGAGGAGGTGATCTCGAAGCCGAACTGGAGGTCACCGATGGTCACGTCGCCGAACCAGCCCTTGGTGTTCTTGATCCACTTCAGGATCGGCAGGATGTTCACCGTGCCCGAGCCGGCGTTGGAGCTGCGGACGAAGGAGAAGACGTCGTTGGAGCCGTTGTTGCCCTTGTAGACGGTCCAGGTGGAGCCGCCGAGGGTGAGGGTGCGCTGGGAGGTGCCGAGCGGGCCGACGGCGCCGGTCTTGTTGACCCAGAGCATGATCTCGTACTTGTAGTTGGTGTCCCAGATGTCGTACGCCGTCTCGTAGGCGCCGGACGACGGGACGGTGACGTTGTAGCTGCTGGTGAGCGACGACAGCGAGCTGATCGACTTGTTGATCACCTTCTTGGCGTTGGGGTAGGACTTGATGCCGCCGGTGTTCGGGTGGTTCGCCCAGACGCCCCAGTTGGTGCCGGAGTTGGCCCAGATGCACTGGCTGCCGGCGCCGGAGCCCCAGATGTCGTTGTAGAGGGTGTAGCCCTTCAGTGTGGTGCTGCCCCACTGGTCGCAGGAGCTCCAGACGGCGGCGGAGGCGGGGGCCGAGGCGAGGCCGACGGTGGCGCCGAGGGCGAGAGCGGGGGCGATCAGGGCCTTGGCGATCCTGCTGAGCGTGCGTGTTGCCATGGCGTCCCTTCCATGGGTGGGGGGATTCCTGGGATTTCTTCGGTCACCGCGGCCCCAGGGTGAGGACGCGGTCTCCTCCGGCGACGAGGTCGAGCGGTGCGGCACCGGAGGAAGTCCGCAGGTCGATCCGGTGGGTGCGGCCGGGGCGTACGACGGCCCGGGCACCCTCCGGACTCCAGCGCAGGTCGATCTCCGCACCGAACCGGGTCCGCACACCCCGGAGTTCGCCGTACAGGCAGTCCTCCGGGGCAGCCGGCAGCAGAACGAGCCGGTCCGGGGTGGACTGCACGAGCATCTCGATCAGGACGCCGGGCAGGGTGTGCGCGGCGTCCGCGTTGTAGACGTCCCGGTGCGGATAGTGGGCGCTCATCAGGGAGACGTGGAAGAAGTCGCCCTCCAGGACCTGGCGCAGGGCGTGGGCGGCGCGGGCGGCGTCCCCGAGCCGGGCGGCGACGAGGGCGTGGTGCAGATGACCGTGGGCCGAGTCGTTCTCGGCACCGCGCAGTTGAAGGGCCCGGTGAGCAGCGGCCGCCAGGTCCGGGGTGTCGTGGGGGTTGATCTCCTCCAGGGGCCGGACGCCGTAGAGGTGGCTGAGGTGGCTGAGGTGGCGGTGGTCGTAGGTGTCGTCCAGTCCGATCCTGCACCAGCGCCCCGTGCTGCGCGCCCAGCGGATCACGTGGATCGGGATACAGATCGACGGAGACGACGTCCTCCTCCGCCGCCCAGCGCCAGGCGTCCTGGCCGATCCACAGCGGCATGAAGTTGGTGGTCACCGGGGATGTGCGGGGCGTACCGGCGGACGATGTCCCGCTCCGCGGTGAAGCACTCCAGGAGCATGTCGGAGGTGAACCGCCGGAAGTCCAGCACCTGGGCGGGGTTCTTCAGATAGTGCGCGTGCCGCGCGGGCAGGATGCCGTCCCACGTGTCGTACGCCTGGCTCCAGAAGGCGGTGCCCCAGGCGGCGTTGAGGGCGTCGAGGGTGCCGCACTTCTCCCGCAGCCAGCGGCGGAAGGCGGCGGCCGCCTCGTCCCCGTGGTCGAAGGTGCAGTACTCGTTGTTGATGTGCCACACGGTGAGGGCGGGGTGGCTGCCGTAGCGGGCGGCGAGGTCCTCGGTGATGGCGGCGGCGTAGCGCCGGTAGGTGGCGCTGGAGTGCGAGAAGTGCTGCCGGCCGCCCCACCACTCGGTCCGCCCCTCGGCGTCGCGGGGCAGCGTGTCCGGGTGCAGCCGGCCCATCCAGGGCGGCGACGCGGCGGTCGGGGTGGCGAGGACGACCCCGATGCCGTTGTCGCCCATGAGGTCCATCAGCCGGTCGAGCCAGCCGAACTCCCGGGCGCCCGGCTCGGGTTCGAGCCTGGCCCAGGAGAAGACGCCGACCGTGACGGAGTTGACCGACGCCTCCTTCATCAGCCGGACGTCGTCCCGCCAGGTCTCCTCGGGCCACTGCTCGGGGTTGTAGTCGCCGCCGAAGAGGATGCGGCCCCGGGTGACGTAGGCGAGGGTCTGTGTCATGCGGGCTCCCCGTACTGGTAGGTGTTGTCGTTGCTGCGGAGCCGAGTCCTGGCCCCCTTCAATGCCCGCCGGTCACCCCTTCACCGCCCCCGTCAGCATCCCCTTCCTGAAGTGCTTCTGGACGAACGGCGACAGCACGGCCACCGGCAGCAGGGCCATCACCATGACCGCCATCTGCACCGCGAGACCCGACAGCTCACCGGTCTTGATGGCCTGGCCCAGCCCCGTCGGCGCCTGCTGCTTCTGCACCAGCTGGATCATGACGTTCTGCAGCGGCATCTTGTCCTGGTCGTTCAGGTACAGGGACGCGTTGAACCACGCACTCCAGTACCCGACCGCGTAGAACAGCGTGCTGACCGCGAGTACCGCCCTCGACAGCGGCATCACGATCTGCCAGAGGATCCGGAAGTCCCCCGCGCCGTCGATGCGCGCGCTGTCGATGAGTTCCTGCGAGATGCCCATGAAGAACCCGCGCAGGACGAGGATGTTGAAGACGCTCACCGCGCTCGGCAGGATCAGGGCCAGGTAGCTGTCCATCAGGCCCAGGGACTGCACCAGCAGGTACGTCGGGATCAGGCCCGCGCTGAAGAACATCGTCGCCAGCAGCAGCATCAGGAACCAGCGGTGGCCCAGGGAGCCGGTGCGCGAGAGGCCGTAGGCGCACAGCACGGACACCGTCATGGAGAACAGCGTGCCGACGAGGGTGACCAGGATGCTGATGGCCGCGGCCCGGGTGACCTGGCCGCCGCTCAGCAACTCCCTGTACGCGACGAAGGTGACGCCCTTCGGGATCATGACCAGACCGCCCGCCTGGTCGATCGCCTTCCGGGAGGACAGGCTGGTGACGATCACGATCCAGAGCGGGAAGAGGATGCCGAGGCAGGCCAGGGTCAGGACCAGGCCCTTGCCGGCCACCCCCGCCCTGTTCGGCTGCTCCTCCCATACCGGGCGCGGCGGCGCCGCCCATCGCGAGGGTCTGCTCGTCGGCTTGTCGAGAACGGCCGTCACTTCCTGTACACCCCCTGCTCGCCCATGAGATGGGCCACCTTGTTCGCGGCGAGGACCAGGCCGAGGCTGACCACGCCCTTGATCAGACCGGCGGCGGCCGCGTAGCCGAAGTCCTGGTTGCGGACGCCGTTCCACCAGACGAAGGTGTCGAGGACCTCCGCCGCGCCCGGCCCTACGGCGTCGCGTTGGAGCAGGATCTGCTCGAAGCCGACGGTCAGGGCGTCGCCCACCCGGAGTACCAGCAGCAGCGCGATCACCGGGCGCAGCGCGGGCAGCGTGACGTGCCACATGCGGCGCCGGCGGCCGGCGCCGTCCATCGCGGCGGCCTCGTACAGGTCGGGGCTCACCGAGGCCAGCGCGGCCAGGAAGATGATGATTCCCCAGCCCGCGTCCTTCCAGATCCCCTCCGCCGTGACGAGGAACTTGAAGGTGGACGGGTCGGTCATGATGTCCAGCCCGTTGTACCCGTTCCGGCGCAGGAGTTGCGACAGGACGCCTGCACCGCCGAAGAGTTGCTGGAAGACGGAGATGACCAGCACCCAGGAGAAGAAGTGCGGGAGGTACAGGACCGCCTGGGCGAACGCCCGCACCCTCGGCCGTACCACGCTGTTGATGAGCAGCGCGAGCAGGATCGGGACCGGGAAGAACAGCAGGAGCTGCAGGAAGAACAGGACCACGGTGTTCTGAACCGCGTTCCAGAAGGCCGAGTCGGCGAAGATCCGCTGGAAGTTCTCGATGCCGGCCCAGGGGCTGTGCAGCATCGAGACGACGCCGTTGTCGCTGATGTAGGGGTCGTAGTCCTGGAACGCGACGATGTTGCCGAGGATCGGCAGGTAGTTGAAGAGCAGGAGCAGCAGGATTGCCGGCAGCGTCATCAGGATCAGGACACGGTCGCGTCCGAATCTGAGGCGCAGGCCCATCTTCCCGGTCCTCGTCCTCTTCCGGTTCTTGCGCGTTCCGGCGGCGTCACCGGAGGTCACCGGGGCCTTCCCCGCCCTGTCGTCTGCCTCGGCCCTGCTGCGAGGCACCGTGCTGTGGGACACGGCCTTCTCCTTGCCTCGGTGTCTCGCCTCAGCCGGCCGCCGTGCCGCTGTCGTCGAGGAGCTTCTTGTACCAGTCGCGCAGCTTGTCGCCGCCCTTGCTCTTCCAGTCGGAGACGGACTGCTGCATGTCGCTGATCTTCTTGCGGCCGCGGGTGATGTCGTCCTCCAGCTGCTCGAAGTCGTTGCCGAGGTTGGTGTAGCGGGACGGCTCGGTGATCATCTGGCCGTAGAAGCTGGACTTCTTGGTGAAGGCGCCCATCCGTTGCTGCCACTCGACCTGGGCCCTCGCGACGTCGGGGAAGTCGGGGTGGGCGATGGTGGCGGCGGGGCTCGCGACCATGACGTAGGCGTTGAGGACCTCGTTGTTGCCCTGGGTGGTCTTGACGGGCACTCCGTTCCTGACGGTGTAGTCGGCGCCCTGGACGCCGTAGTTGGTGAGCATGTACTCCTTTGTGCCGTACGGCGCGGCGGTGACGTCGGCGACGGCCAGCACGTCACGGATCACGGACTCGGAGGCCTTCTTGTTGACGAAGGCGAAGATGCCGGCCGGCTGTTCGGCCCACAGCTGCGGGTTGCCGCCGTCGTGGCCGAAGACGTCCAGGCCCCAGATCCTGAACTGCGCGTTCCGGGTGGCCTGTTCGGCGGTGCGGCTCCACCACTGGGAGATGTTGTTGGGGTAGATCAGGAACTCGCCCGCCGCGAACTTGGGGCCCGGGTCGGGGGCGTTCTTGCCCATCCTGGCATCGGGGTGGACGACCCCGGCGGCGAAGAGTTTGCGGGTCCACTCCAGCGCTTCGAGGTACTCCTCGGTCTCGATGCGGTTGATCAGCTTGCCGCCGGCGAGGTTCCAGCCGAGCGGCTTCTCGCTGCCGGAGAGCACGCCGAAGGCCTGGAAGGCGGTCCACTTCATGTCCATGCAGGCCCAGCGCCTGGCCTTGGCGTTGGTGATCTCCTTGGCGAGGGACATGAACTCGTCCGCCGAGCGCGGGACCTGGTAGCCCTCCTTGTCGAAGATGTCCTTGCGGTAGAGGGGCACGATGCCGGTGACGTACGGGGAGGGCTGCGGCAGTCCGCGCAGCTTGCCGCCGATGACGCAGCGCTGCCAGGCGTCGGTGGGGACGGCCGCGAGGTTCGGGTACTCCTTGACCGCGTCCCCGGAGAGATAGGGGCCGAGGTCGGCGAACTTGCCGATGATGGCAGTGGGGATCTTGCCGCCCATGTTCCAGCTCGGGACGACCACCACGTCCGGTACGTCACTGGAGGCGAGGACCGCGCCGAGCTTCTGGTCGTAGGTGTTGCCGTCCTGGTTCTGCCAGACGACGTCGACGCCGATGAGGTCGTTCATCGCCTTGTAGTAGGCGTTGCCGCCCTTGGGCGGGGTGCCCCAGAACGGCGACATGACGGTGACCTTGCCGCCCTTGCCCAGCTTCTCGGGAACCGAGGTCTTCAGGGTCGCGAGGTCGAGCTTGCCGGTGAAGCCGATCGCCGAGCCGTTCTTCGCGGGGATGTCCGGGGTGACCACGTTGTCCGCCACGTAGGACGGCAGCAGCCTCTTGGCGCCCTTGCCGGCGGAGGAGCCTCCGCCCGACCCGCTGTCCGGACCTCCGCAGGCCGTGAGCAGCGGCATCCCCCCGGCGACCGCCGCGGCGGCGACCGCGGTGGAGGCGAGGAAGCTCCTGCGGCTGGGGGAGCTTCTCCGGCTGGGCGCGGAGGATGCGGAGGCGGCGTTCGGCGTCATTGCGTCAACCCTTCATGGCGCACCAGGACACCCGGCGGTGGCCGTCGGCTGCGGTGTCTCGAGTGGATCTGGCTGAGCGGAAGCGCGCTTCGACGGAGGCGGAAGCCCATCGACGTGAACGTCGAAGCGCTTCGATGTTCTGCGAGGTTAAGTGAACGCCTGAGGGCGCACAAGGGTCGCTCCCAAGATTCCCCGAATGCGCCACACAAGCCGCCAGGGTCCATGCCCCTTGGGAAGTCGCCGAGATGCGCGCCGACTTCAGGCACGGCACCTTGACACCCCACCCTCGATCCCAGAGCATCGAAGCGCTTCGAAAGCTTTGCGTCGCTCCATTCTGCAAGGGGAACCACTCGTGACCGTTGACTCGCCGTCCACGCCGCCCTTCCGTGATCCGCAACTGCCGTTCGCGAAGCGCGTCGACGACCTGCTGGCACGGCTCACGCTGGACGAGAAGGCCGCCCTCCTGCACCAGTTCGCGCCCGCCGTGGAGCGCCTGGGCGTCGCCGCCTTCCGCACCGGCCAGGAGGCGCTGCACGGCGTCGCCTGGATGGGGCCGGCGACGGTGTTCCCGCAGGCCGTGGGACTGGGCGCAACCTGGAACCCGGAGCTGGTGCGTCGGGTCGGCGAGGCGGTGTCCAAGGAGGTGCGCGCGATGCGGGCCCGGGACGACCGGGTCGGCCTCAACGTCTGGTCGCCGACGGTCAATCTGCTCCGGCATCCGCTGTGGGGCCGTAACGAGGAGGGCTACTCGGAGGATCCGAAGCTGACCTCGGCGATCGCCACGGCGTACACGCACGGTCTGCGTGGCGACCATCCGGTGTACTGGCGCACGGCCCCCGTCCTCAAGCACTGGCTGGCCCACAACAACGAGACGGACCGGGCCACCTGTTCGGTCTCCGTCCGGCCGCGCGTGCTGCACGAGTACGATCTGCGCGCTTTCAGGGAGACCGTCGAGGCCGGTGCGGTGGCCGGGGTGATGCCGGCCTACAACCTGGTCAACTGCCGCCCCAACCACCTCTCCCCCCACCTGCGCTCCGAGCTGCGCACCTGGACCGACGACGACCTGCTGGTCTGCTCGGACGCGGGCGCGCCCTCCAACCTGGTGGACGCCGAGCACTACTTCGACACCCACGAGGAGGCCACCGCGGCCGCCCTGCTGGCGGGCGTGGACAGCTTCACCGACCACGGGACGGACAGCTCGCAGATCGTCGGAAGGGTCGAACGCGCCTATGAAAGCGGCCTGTTGACGGAGGCGGACATCGACACCGCCGTACGCCGTCAGCTCTCCGTCCGGTTCCGGCTCGGCGAGTTCGACCCGTGCTACGACCCGCACGCCGGCACCGGCGAGTTCGACACCCCGGCGCACCGGGCCCTCGCCCGGGAGGCCGCCGAGCAGGCGATCGTGCTGCTGAGGAACGAAGACGACCTGCTGCCCCTGGCCGCGGACACCCGGATCGCGGTGGTCGGCCTGCTCGCCGACGAGTGCAAGCTCGACTGGTACAGCGGCAGTCTGCTGCACCGCTCCACTCCTCTGGAGGGCCTGTACGAGCGGTTCGGTGCGGACCGGGTGGAGTTCGCGGAGGGTGTGGACCGCGTCCGGCTGCGCACCGCCGCCGGCGCCTTCCTGCAGGTGGCGGCCTCGGAGGCGCCGGACGGGGCGCGCGGCGCCGAGGGCGCCCTGGATCCGGCCCTGCTGCGTGGCCGCACCGATCTGCCGCCACTCACCGTGGACGCCGTCGGCACCGAGTTCGCGCTGGTGGACTGGGGCGAGGGCGTGCTGACCCTGCGCGCGCCCGACGGCCGGTATCTCTCGGTCGCCGAGGACGGCTTCGTACGCGCCGCCGCCGACCAGCCGGGCGGCTGGGTGGTCCAGGAGACGTTCCGCCTCGTACCGCACCGCAGCGGTCACCTCCTCACACACCTGGGCACGGGTCGTCATGTGCGGGTCGCCGCCGACGGCGTGAAGGTTGCCGAGGCCGGGGCTTCCGGCGACCTCTTCGAGGTGATCACGGTCGAACGGGGCGAGGAGGCCGTGGCCCGGGTGGCCGAGCGGGCGGACGTGGTCGTGGTGGTCGCGGGCAACGACCCGCACATAGGCGGCCGCGAGACCGAGGACCGTACGACCCTCAGGCTGCCCGGGCACCAGCGGCGGCTGCTGCGCGCGGCCCGGGCCGCGAACCCGCGCACCGTGCTGGTGCTGACCTCGGCCTGTCCGTACGCGGTGGACGTGGCGCGGCTGCCGGCGTTGCTGTGGACCGCGCACGGCGGCCAGGCGGCGGGCACGGCCCTGGCCCGCACCCTGGCCGGCGACGTCTCCCCGGCCGGCCGTCTCCCCCAGACCTGGTACGCCTCCGACGCCGATCTGCCCGACCTGCTCGACTACGACATCATCGACGGCCGGCAGACCTACCTCTACTTCGAGGGCACCCCGCTCTTCCCCTTCGGTCACGGCCTGTCGTACGCGTCCTTCGGCTACGCCGGCCTCGCGGCCCGCGTCGAGGACGGCTCGGTGCGTGTCTCGTGCACGGTGACGAACACCGGGGACCGGGTGGCGGACGAGGTGGTGCAGCTCTACGGCCGGGCCGCGGACCCGTCGGTGCCCCGGCCGCGCCGCGAGCTCCTGGCCCACCGCCGGCTCACCCTCGCCCCGGGCGAGACGATCCCGGTCTCCTTCGAAGTCCCGCTGACCGCCCTGGAGTTCTGGGACGTGGCGCAGGGCTGCCGGCGTCTGGAGGACGGGCCGTACGACCTGTTGCTCGGCGCGTCCAGCGAGGACATCCGGCTGCGCACGACCGTGCACGTCGACGGCACTGCCCCGGCGCCGCGCGCCGTCCGGCAACGCGGCCTGGCGGCGGCCGACTTCGACGAGCAGTCCGGCATCGCGATCGTGGACCGGACGAGGACGGCGGGCGACGCGGTGACACCGGCGCACGGCGGCACGGCCGAACTCGTCTACCGCTCCTGCGACTTCGGTACGGGGGTGGACGAGGTGACGGCGCAGGTGGCGGGCGAGGGCGTGCTGGAGGTGTCCCTGGACGGCGGCCCGGTGCTGGCCACCCTGGCACCGGCCACCCCCACCGCAGGCGTCTACGCCTACACCACCCTGGGCGCCGCCATCGCCGCCGCCGGCGTGCACGACGTCCGCCTCAGGCTGCGCGGCCCGCTGCGGCTCGCGCACGTCGGCTTCTCCGGTTGAGGGTCCGGATCAGCCGACGACGGGAAGGGGCCCGACACCGAAAGGCAGCGGTGCCGGGCCCCTTCTGCAGGCTGACGTGCGGTGACGTGCGACCGCGAGCGTCAGGGTGTCGGACTCGTCAGCCGCGGCTCGCCTTGGCGAGGGCCGGCACGAAGCGCAGGGCGTCCAGGGTGCCCACGCCGGTGGCCATGTCGTAGCCGTTGACGGCCTTGTAGCCCTTCACGCCCTGGTAGCTGTTGTCGGTGCCGTCGTTGACGTCGACGACACCCGGGTTCTTCTGCTTCAGCAGGGTGTAGAGGGCCGCGTTGATGTTGCCCACGCGGTGGCCGCCCGCCTGGTCGGCGAGGGCGACGATGCCCGAGAACAGGGGGCTGGCCTCGCTGGTGCCGCCGGAGACGTCCCAGCCGGTGGCCGTCGGGTCGTAGCTGGAGTACACCCAGGCACCGCCGTTGACCGCGGCGGCCATCGAGATGTCCGGGGTGCCGCGGCGGGTGCCGACGACGTTCTTGACCCCGTCCTGGTAGGCCGGCCGGTTGAAGACGTGGGACTGGCCGCCGCCGCCCGCGCCGTAGTCGTTGTAGACGCTGTCCGGCTTGACGCGCTCGCCCTTGTCGTTCAGGTGGAGCTGGGTGCCGCCGATGGAGGTGACCAGCGGGTCGGACGACGGCCAGGAGTTGACGCGCTTGTTGTAGTACGTCTTGCCGTCCAGCTTCATGTCGGTGGCGCCGCCGTCACCGGAGGAGGCGAGCACGGTCACGTGCTTGCGCTGCGCGGCCTCGAAGGCGTACCGGAGCTTCTTGATGCTGGAGAAGTCGCCCTTGTCGAAGCCCGGGAAGGTGTTCTCGGTGGCACCGAAGCTCTGGGTGATGACGTCGCCGACACCGTGGTCGATCAGGTACTTCTCGGCGGACATCATCTCCGGCAGGCCGGTGGTGCCCTCGGTCTCCGAGACCGCCGTCTCCACCAGCACGATCTTCGCACCCGGCGCGACGGCGTGGGCCATCTCGACGTCCAGCGTGGTCTCGCCGGCCCAGCCGGTCATGTCCGAGTTCTTCGGGTCGAACTTGGGGACATGGCCCCACTTGACGACGTCGACCTTGGTGCTGGGCAGCCCGAACTGCTTGCTGTAGACGTCCAGGTCGTGCTGGACGGTCGGGGACCCGAAGGAGTCGACGATGACGATCGTACGGCCCTTGCCCGTGATGCCCTTCTTGTACAGCGGGTTCAGGTCGTACGCCGTTCTGTACTGGAGCGGGTTGTAGCAGTTGATGTGCCATTTGGCCTGGCACTGGGCGATGGGGAGGGGGCTGGCCACGTCGTGGACGAGGGTCTGCCCCGCGATGGCCGGCTGCGCGAAGGTGTGCGGCACGCCGGCGGGCGCGGCGGTGGTGGCGCCTGCCGGGGAGATGGTCGCCAGTCCTGCGGCGACGAGTGCGGCAGTGGCGGCGGAGGCCGCGAGGCCGCGCCCGGTACGGGCTATGTGCATGTGTTCCCCTGAGTGGTCCGAAGTCGGACTTGATCGGTCGCCCTAGCAGACACACAGACGACCGACTGAGTCATGCACAGATCAAGATTATTGACCGGCCGATGCCGAATCCTTTACCCAGCCAGAGCTTTCGGGAACATGAACGGCCGGTGCCCCCGCACAGTGGGCACCGGCCGTTCCGTCCGACCTGTCCGTGGCAGGTCAGAGCGCGAGACCGGTCAGGACCAGCACGCGCTCGTAGGTGTAGTCCTCCATCGCGAACCGCACGCCCTCGCGGCCCACACCGGACTGCTTGGCGCCGCCGTACGGCATCTGGTCGGCGCGGTAGGACGGGACGTCGCCGATCACCACGCCGCCGACCTCGAGGGCGCGGTGGGCACGGAAGGCGACCTGCAGATCGCGGGTGAACACGCCCGCCTGGAGGCCGTACTTGGAGTTGTTGACCGCGGCGAAGGCCTCCGCCTCGCCGTCCACCTTCTGCACGGTGAGGACCGGTCCGAAGACCTCCTCGCAGGCGAGGGTGACGTCCGCCGGTACGTCGGTGAGAACGGTCGGCGCGTAGGAGGCGCCGTCGCGGTCGCCGCCGGTGAGCAGCGTGGCGCCGGCCTCGACCGCCTCCTTCACCCAGGACTCCACGCGCTTGGCCGCATCCTCGCTGACCAGCGGGCCGACGTCCGTCTTGGCGTCGGACGGGTCACCGGTGACCTGGGCCTCGACGGCGGCGACGATGCGCGGCAGCAGGCGGTCGTGGACGGCGGCGTCGGCGATCACGCGCTGCACGGAGATGCAGGACTGGCCGCCCTGGTAGTTGGAGAAGGTCGCGATGCGGGTCGCGGCCCAGTCCAGGTCGGCGTCGGAGGTGTAGTCACCGAGGACGACCGCGGCTCCGTTGCCGCCCAGCTCCAGCGTGCAGTGCTTGCGCGGCACCGAGTCCATGATCGCGTAGCCGACCTTGTCGGAACCGGTGAAGGAGATCACCGGCAGGCGCTCGTCCTGGACCAGGGCGGGCATGCGGTCGTTCGGGACCGGCAGGACCGACCAGGAACCGGCCGGCAGGTCGGTCTCGGCCAGCAGCTCGCCGAGGATCAGGCCGGAGAGCGGGGTGGCCGGGGCCGGCTTGAGGATGATCGGCGCACCGACGGCGATCGCGGGGGCGACCTTGTGCGCGCACAGGTTCAGCGGGAAGTTGAACGGCGCGATGCCGAGCACGACACCCTTGGGGAAGCGGCGGGTGAGCGCCAGCCGGCCCTGGCCGCCGGCGTCGGTGTCCAGCCGCTGGGCCTCGCCGCCGTTGAACCGCCGGGCCTCCTCGGCGGCGAACCGGAACACGGAGACGGCACGGCCGACCTCGCCCCGGGCCCACTTGATGGGCTTGCCGTTCTCGGCGGAGATCAGCTGGGCGATCTCCTCGGTGCGCTCGACCAGCCGCTTGCTGACGTGGTCGAGGGCGGCGGCGCGCACGTGCGCCGGGGTGGCGGCGAACTCGTCCCGCACGGCGTACGCGGCGGCCACGGCCTCCTCGACCTGGGCGTCGGTCGGCACGCCGACCTTGCCGACGAGGCGACCGTCCCACGGGGAGGTGACGTCGAAGGTGTCCTCGCCGGTGACCTGGCGGCCGGCGAGCCAGAAGGCGTGGGTGGAAGTCATCTGTGGATTCCCGGCCCTTCCGCGTTGGAGGTGTGCTTGGCTTTCGTGGTCCACGGTAGGGCGGGGCCGGCCGGGGGTCGCTTGTCCGAGTCGTAGCAGTGGGCAGCCCCGGCACTACTGTTTGGACTACTTGGACTACTCGGTGCCGGTCTGTTCGGACTACTCGGCGCTGGTCGCCTTCAGCGCGAGCCACAGCTCCATCCGGACGTCGGGATCGTCCAGGGACCGCCCGAGGATCTCCTCGACCCGCCGCATCCGGTACCGCAGCGTGTGCCGGTGCACGCCCAGGTCCGCCGCGGCCGCGTCCCACTGCCCGTGCCGCGACAGCCACGCCCGCAGCGAGGCGACCAGATCCCCCCGCCCCGTCGCGTCGTGCTCGTGCAGCGCCCGCAGCAACCCGTCCGCGAACGCCTTCACCGCGTCGTCGGCCAGCAGCGGCAGCACGGACCCCGCGGCCAGCTGCTCGTGCTCCACCAGCACCCGTCCCCGCCGCCGCGCCACCGACAGCGCCTGCTCGGCCTGCTTGTACGCCGCCGCCGCGGCGATCGGCCCGGCCGGCGCGGACAGCCCGACGACCAGCTCCTCCTCGTCACCCCCGGCCTGCTCCGGCACGGCCCGCGCCGCCTCCAGCGCCGCCGCGTGCCCCGTGCAGGCGGCCACCGCCGCGCCGCCGTCGGCGGCGAGCACCACCACTCGCTCCCCCTCGGGCACGACCAGCACGGCCTCCCCGGAGCGCGCGGCAGCGGACTCCAGGGCCTCCACCAGCCCGCCCAGCGGATCACCGCTCGTGGCGCCGGCGGCAGGCACGGCGCCACCGGCACCCGGCCCGCGCACATGGCCGTGGGCGTCCGCGTGCGCCCGAGCGGCGGATCCGGACGCCGCCTCGGCGACGATCATCCGGAACGGTGCATCCAGCAGCCCGCCGTACAGGTCCCCGGCGACGGCCCGGGCGTGGTCGGGCTCCCCGGCGAGGAGCATGCGCAGCACGGCCGCGCCGACGCGCTGTTCGGCCGCGTGCAGGGAGCGGGAGCGTTCGGTGGTGAGGGTGAGCAGGGCGATGGCGGAGTGCACGGCGTAGCGCTCGGCGGTGCCGAGGGCGGCGGCGGTGCCGACGGCGAGCGCGGCGCGCGGCCGCCGCCCGGTCCCCAGGGAGTGCAGCTCGACCCGGTCCTCGTGTTCGGGCCCACCGACGACGGACGACGCCGGCGCGGGACGCTCCCGCAGCCGCTCGACCTCGGCCGTCAGCCGGGCGGCACGCCGGCCGGCCCACTCGGGCGCGGCGGCGACGACGGCGCCGGAGGCGTCGTACAGCGCGGCCCACCCGTCGACCTGCCCGGCGAGCGCGCCGAGCAGCCCCTCGGGCCCGGAACTCAGCGCCTGCTTGGTCAGCTCCCGCTGCGCGGCGAATCCTGCGGTGACGGCACGGTACTGATCGGCGGCGATGGCCGCGGACACGGCCTTGCTGATGGCGAGGAAGGGGGTGCGGCGGGGCACCTCCAGCAGGGGCAGCCCCTCCTGCCGGCAGGCGTCGACGAGAGCCGCCGGGATGTCCTCGTAATTGACCCCCACGGCGAAACCGAGCCCGACGACACCGGCCCCTGCCAGCCGCTTCACATACCGCCGCATGGCCTCGGGGTCCTCGGCGTCCAGCTTGAGCGCGGTGATCAGCAGCAGCTCACCGCCCTCCATGTACGGCACGGGGTCGGCCAGCTCACTGACGTGGGCCCAGCGGACGGGCACGTCGAGGCGGTCCTCGCCCGCGCGCACGGTCAGCTTCAGCGCGGAGTGGTGGACGAGCGAGGCGAGGGTCGGGGGCATGAGGCCTTCAGTCGACGGCAGATCGAGCGTACGGATGAGTGGATCTCATGGTCGGACCTTGTCGTCCGTATCCTTCGTATCCTTTGGCCGAACCGTATGAACGGCCTACACCGATTCTGCCTCACCGTACGATCCCCCGCCGCCTCCTCACCCCCTCAGATCCACCAGCAACGGCGGCGCGTGCTCCCCCCGCACACTCGTCAACGACAACACCGCATGCCCCGCCGGCACCCCATGAGCCAACTCGGACGCGGACCAGCGCTCACGCTCGACCTGGCGGACGGTGACGGCGCGGGCGGTGGGCGCCTGTCCTGTGATGACCCGTCGCAGGATGTGCACGGCCTTGCCGGCCGGGGTCTCGGCGATGATCTGGCGATCGGTGACGTCCCGGGTCTCGATCCACTCCTTGCCCCACACTTCGGCGAAGTCCTGCCCATCCCAGGGCGTGACCCCGGCCAGTGCCATCCGGCAGCCGGTTGCGCCGAGCAGCGGACTGCGCAGCGGCCTGGGCACGTCGTCCAGGGTGCGCAGGGTGAGCACTGCACCGGCACCCGCCGAGCGGAGGCGCTGGACGCCGCGGACCGCCTCCGGGGTGATGACACCGGAGGCGTCGTCGAGGATCAGGCAGGCGAACAGCGACCGGTCCTCCCGTACGGTCACGGCTGCCGTGAACTGGGCCAGCACCAGCCGGGCCAGGATCCGGGAAGCGTCGGCGTGCCCGCGCTGGGGCAGGTCGATGCGGACACGCACCGGGTGGTCGAGGGCCTCGAGTGAGAACGGCCGGGCCTGGTCGGAGGTGTTGAAAAAGCCGGCGAAGACAGGCCGGTCGAGCAGCGCGATCCGGTCGGCGAGCACGGTGCCGACGTCGCCCGGGTGGGCCATCTGCCGTTCGCGGGCGTCGAGTTCCCGCAGGAGCCCCTCCTGTCCGGTGTCCGTCAGCGCCTTGCGCAGCGCGGCGAGCGGGCCGGGAGCGCCGTCGAGGAGCTGGCGCAGCTCGGGCACGGACGGAAAGCGGTCGTGGACGGCACGGAAGGGACCGAGCAGCTGGGCGAGAACAGTGGTCGAGCGGCGGCTGTCGCTGCCCGGGTGCGCATCGGCGAGGTCGCCTGCGAGGGCCTCGGCGAGTATGGCAGCCGCCTCGTCGGGGTCGGTGGTGCCGCCGTAGAGGTCGAGGTCGTAGACGGACTCCGGGTGACCGATCCGTACGACGACGTCGTAGGCCTCGGCCGGGCCGAGTCCGGTGCCCGCCGCGCCGACGACCACGACGGAGGCGCGCCCGGCGAGGGCGTGCAGGCACAGGGACTCGGCGAGTGGCCGTACCACCGCGCCGGTCTTCCCCGAGCCGGACGGCCCTACGACGAGCAGCGAGGTACCGAGCAGGCCGGGGTCGAGGCCGAGGCCCGCGCCCCGGTAGTGGTAGGGGTTGCGGGGGTCGTCGACGGCAGTGCCGAGCCGGACCTGGCCGGTGAGCAGGTCGTGGCGAGCGTGCCGCGCGGGCAGGTCACGTTCGCCGGAGGGGTGCAGGCAGGCGGCGGAGCCGTCCTTGACCACGGCGCCGGTGAAGGTGGCCAGCGTGTGCCGTCCCGACCGCACCCCCTGCCAGGCCCGGCTGATGCGCGCGTGATCGACGTCCCGCATGAGCCCGGCCTTCGCCTCGGCGGCAAGCCGATCGGCGGCCTCGTGGGCACCGGCGCGGCGCAGGTGGGGCCATTCGGCCGGGTCCTGCTCGGGCGTGGGCGGGCGCTCGACCACCGGCAGGGCCGGCCGCCAGGCCGGCGGGCCGTAGCGGCGCCAGACCTCGCCCCAGCGGCCGAGACGGCCGACGATGAGCAGAATGGCAAGAACGATGACGGTGTAGTAGCCGTACCAGAGGAAGGCGCGCGACACATTGCTGTCGCTGTTGCGCCAGGAGTCGGGAACGAGCAGTTCGAGTGGCAGCACCCACCAGCTGCCGAGATAGCCGTTCCACAGCAAGGACCAGAACAGCCAGCCGACGAGAAAGGCGATGAAAGCACCGCTGATCAGCTGTCGGGCCGGGATCTGCTCGGGCTCCTGCTCGGGCCGGGGCCGGTGTCCGAGGCGCCACACGCCGGGCGCCGCCTCCGGGCGGGTTGTGCGCAGCCAGGTCAGGAAAGCGGAGCCGTCCGGTTGCGGCGGCACACCGGGAGGTACCGCCGGCATGGGTGGCACGGCGCTCCCCTCCCGTGGTACCGCAGGTCGAGGTACAGGATTCGCATGCGTGCCGCGTGCGTCGCGCGTGCCGTCGCTGTCCATCGACCTTGCCCCCTGACCAGCCGTTCCGTCCACCGTCAGCGAGCAATCTAACGCCCCAGCAGGGGGAGTTCACCGCTTACGCGGCCGAGAGCGCCCGCCGACTGGGCGTACCCCGGCCGGACGGCTATGTCCATGACGGACAACCGGGGCGACCGACAACGCCCACATGGAGCATGCCCACCCCCCACCCCCGGCCCTAGCCTGCGAAGAAAGATAGGTATGCGGCCGAAAACGCACCGCCCGGAATCGTCCGGGACGCCAGACAAGACCGCCCGGTACGCAAGATCATCAGGAGCCCCCATGACCGCACTTCCGCAGGAGCGCTGCGTCGTCACCGCCATCCCCGGCCCGAAGTCGCAGGAGTTGCAGGCCCGCCGTACCGCCGCGGTCGCGCAGGGCGTGGGCTCCGTGTTGCCGGTCTTCACCGCGCGCGCCGGTGGCGGGATCATCGAGGACGTCGACGGCAACCGGCTCATCGACTTCGGGTCCGGTATCGCCGTGACCTCCGTCGGCGCCTCCGCCGAGGCCGTCGTACGGCGGGCGAGCGCTCAGCTCGCCGACTTCACCCACACCTGTTTCATGGTCACCCCGTACGAGGGGTATGTGGAGGTGGCGGAGGCTCTGGCCGAGCTGACCCCCGGTGACCACGCCAAGAAGTCCGCGCTGTTCAACTCCGGCGCCGAGGCCGTCGAGAACGCCGTCAAGATCGCGCGTGCCTACACCAAGCGGCAGGCCGTCGTGGTGTTCGACCACGGGTACCACGGGCGAACCAACCTGACCATGGCGCTCACCGCCAAGAACATGCCGTACAAGCACGGGTTCGGGCCGTTCGCTCCCGAGGTGTACCGGGTGCCGGTCGCCTACGCCTACCGCTGGCCGACCGGGGCGGAGAACTGCGGCCCCGAGGCCGCCGCGCAGGCCATCGACCAGATCACCAAGCAGGTCGGCCCGGACAACGTGGCCGCGATCATCATCGAGCCCGTGCTCGGCGAGGGTGGCTTCATCGAGCCGGCCAAGGGCTTCCTCCCGGCGATCCGGCAGTTCGCCTCCGACAACGGGATCGTCTTCGTCGCCGACGAGATCCAGAGCGGTTTCTGCCGGACCGGGCAGTGGTTCGCCTGCGAGGACGAGGGGATCGTCCCTGACCTGATCACGACCGCCAAGGGCATCGCCGGTGGGCTTCCGCTCGCCGCCGTCACCGGGCGTGCGGAGATCATGGACGCCGCGCACGCCGGCGGGCTGGGTGGTACGTACGGCGGCAACCCGGTCGCCTGTGCGGGTGCCCTCGGCGCCATCGAGACCATGAAGGAGCTCGACCTCAACGGCAAGGCCAAGCGCATCGAGGAGATCATGAAGGGTCGCCTCGCCGCCATGGCCGAGAAGTTCGACGTCATCGGTGACGTGCGTGGGCGCGGCGCGATGATCGCGATCGAGCTCGTGAAGGACCGTGCCACCAAGGAGCCGAACCCGGAGGCCACCGCCGCGCTCGCCAAGGCCTGCCACGCCGAGGGCCTGCTGGTCCTGACCTGCGGCACCTACGGCAACGTGCTGCGCTTCCTGCCCCCGCTGGTGATCGGCGAGGACCTGCTGAACGAGGGCCTCGACATCATCGAGCAGGCCTTCGCGCGCATCTGAGCGACTGCTCCGCACCTCTGAACGGTGCCTGCGGCAGGCCGTGTGAAGAACGTGTGCGGGGTGGATGACGGGAGCCGATTCCGTCTGCCCAAGCGGCCCGGCCTGCCGTAGGTTCTACCCAGATGAGAGATACACCCCGCCCACAGGGGACTGTGGGCGATTTCAGGCCGGGGCCTCCCCAGCTTCGACCTGGTCGTGCCCTCGCGCACACAACAACCGGCGCCTGACGGCTCCGGGATCTCCTCACCGATCGGACGGTCGCCGCCCCAAACCCCCCGGGGCGCGCGACGTTCCGATCCGGACGGCCGCCTCGGAACTACCCCCCCTGTTCCGGGGCGGCCGACCTCCTTCTCCTTTCCTTGCACCAGCCGGTCCCGGTACGGATCGAGCCGGTTTCCCGGACATGGCCTGACGATGCGTTCCGGGCCGAACGGACCTGCGAAGCTGGGTACCGTGTCGACCCCAGCCCGCCACTTTGTGCTCCTCGGTCTCCCGGCCGGCCTCTTCGCCGTGATCACCTGGCAGGTCGTGACGCGCGGCCCGCTGCTGCGCCTGGACTCCCGCCTCAGCCGGGACCTGGTCCATCGGGACGGATTCGGCGCATATCTCTCCGACCTCGGCAACATCCAGATCGCCGTCCCGGTGCTCGCCGCGGCCGTGTTCTACGTCCTCTGGCGGGGACGGTCCACCGGTACGGAACGGTGGTGGCTGCCACCCGCCGCCGCGGCCGCGCTGATGGCGCTGGTCCCGGCGATCGTCGTACCCCTCAAGGACTGGACCGCACGGCCGGGGACCCCCGTGGTGCCTCCGGCCGTCGGCTATTTCCCCTCCGGGCACACGGCCACGGCGGCCGTCGCCTACGGCTCCGCGACACTGCTCCTGCTGCCCTGGCTGCGCTCCACGGCCGCCCGCCGGAGCCTGGTCGCCGGGTGCGCGGCCCTGGTGCTCGGAGTGTCGTACGGCCTGGTCCGGCACGGCTGGCACTGGCCCCTGGACGTGGTGGCCAGCTGGTGCCTGTGCACCGTGCTGCTGACCGCCCTGTCCCTGGTGCCGGGCGTCTCGAAGAAGCCCGGCGTCTTGAAGCAGCCCGGCGTCTTGAAGAAGGGAGGGACGCGCGGCTCCGGCTGAGTCCCATGCAGCGCTACCGATCCCTGTCCCCTCCCCCGGCCAGCCGCGCCGCCGCCTCGTGCATCGCCAGCTCCAGCAGCGCCGGGTCGGTCAGCGTGCCGGAGCCGTCCGGCGGCACCAGCCAGCGCACGCCCCGGGTCGCCCGGCCCGGATACGGCACGACGATCCAGGTGCCGTATCCGGCGGTGCGGATGCCGGTGCCGATCCAGCGGGCCGCGGTGCCCGGCGGCACGAAGAACCCGACCCGGCTGTCGCCGAAATCGACGAGCACCGGGCCGGGTCGGTCGAGCACGCGGATGAGCACGTCCAGGGTCGGATAGCCGAGGTCACCCGGCAGGATCAGTACGTCCCAGGCCCTGCCGGCGGGCAGCAGCGCGACCCCGAGGGGATTGCGCTCCCATGCCCAGCGGCAGGCTTCGGGGTCCGGTGCGACGGATACCAGCCATTCCACGGCCGTCTTCGCCCCAGTCATCGTCAAGGCCTCCCTGTCTCTCGCCCGACCGTCCGGAGCGGTCGCGTCAGGAGGAGAGAAGGAGGCCTTTCCGGGGCATTACGCGGGTTCCGCACCCCAACGAGGTGACTTGGGTCACATTTCGACGTCGGCCGGGGGTGATCGTCAGTAGTAGTACCAGTACCAGACGTCGCCGCAGTGGTGGTGACGGTAATGGTGGTCCCAGTCGTGGCTCCAGTAGTCCCCGTCGTGGTGGTCGTGGCGGGGAGTCATGGTCACCGCGGACGTCTGGTGCATCGGTGCCGCCGTGGCGGCCGCCACCGGCAGCATGACGCCTCCGGCGACGACTACGGCGGAGGCCACCGCCGTCGCCAGGCCGCCCAGGCGGCGCTTGGGACGAGCGTCGTCGTGCTTGCGGTTGAAGCGGTTGATGAGGGTCATGATCTTCTCCTGCTGTTCCGGTGTGGAAGCCGGTGCCTCCCGGTGAGGCCCGTGCTTCAAGTACGCCGGAACGCGGCGGCAGAGTCATGCTCCGGAAACTCGGGGCTTGACCCAGCCATGGGGGCCGGGTAAAAGCCCCACAGGCCGACGAAAGGCCTCAGCTGTCGAAGCCCAGCCCCAGCCGGTCCATGGTGCGCAGCCACAGGTTGCGCCGCCCGCTGTGCGCGTCCGCACGGGCCAGGGACCACTTGGTGAGGGCGATCCCGGTCCAGGCGAACGGCTCGGGCGGGAACGGCAGCGGCTTCTTGCGGACCATCTCCAGCTCCGTCCGCTCGGTGCGCTCCTCGTCCAGCAGGTCGAGCATCACGTCCGCGCCGAAGCGGGTCGCTCCGACACCCAGGCCGGTGTACCCGGCCGCGTACGCGACCTTCCCCTGGTGTGCCGTGCCGAAGAACGCCGAGAAGCGTGAGCAGGTGTCGATCGCGCCGCCCCAGGCATGCGTGAAGCGGACGCCCTCCAACTGCGGGAAGCAGGTGAAGAAGTGGCCCGCGAGCTTGGCGTACGTCTCCGGCCGGTCGTCGTACTCGGCGCGCACCCGGCCGCCGTAGTGGTGGATCGCGTCGTAGCCGCCCCACAGGATGCGGTTGTCGGCGGAGAGCCGGAAGTAGTGGAACTGGTTGGCCGAGTCGCCGAGTCCCTGTCTGTTCTTCCAGCCGACCGACTCCAGTTGCGCGTCACTCAGCGGCTCGGTCATCAGCGCGTAGTCGTAGACCGGGACGGTGTAGGAGCGCACGCGGCGCAGCAGGCTGGGGAAGATGTTGGTGCCGAGCGCGACCCTGCGGGCGCGGACCGCGCCGTACGGCGTGCGTACGGCCATCCCGGCGCCGTACGGCTTCAACGTCAGCGCGGGCGTGTGCTCGTACACCCGCACCCCGAGCTGCAGACACGCTTTCTTCAGGCCCCACGCCAGCTTCGCCGGGTGCAGCATGGCCACGCCCCGGCGGTCCCACAGACCGGCCTCGAAGGTGGGCGAGTTCACCTGCTCGCGCACGGCGTCGGCGTCCAGGAACTCGATGCCGTCCGCGAGGCCCTGCTCCGCCAACTCCTTGTGCCAGTCGCGCAGTTCCCAGGCCTGGTAGGTCTCGGTGGCGACGTCGATCTCGCCGGTGCGCTCGAAGTCGCAGTCGATGCCGTGCCGGGCGATCGCGGCCTCGATCTCGTCCAGGTTGCGCCGGCCCAGTTCCTCGAGCTTCTGGATCTCGCCGGGCCAGCGGGTGAGGCCGTTGGGCAGGCCGTGGGTGAGGGAGGCGGCGCAGAAGCCGCCGTTGCGGCCGGAGGCGGCCCAGCCCACCTCGCGGCCTTCCAGCAGGACCACGTCCCGCTGCGGATCGCGCTCCTTGGCGTTGAGCGCGGTCCACAGTCCGCTGTAGCCGCCGCCGACGACCAGCAGGTCGCAGGTGTCGGTGCCGGTGAGGGCGGGCTCGGGGTGGGGCTTGCCGGGGTCTTCCAGCCAGTACGGCACCGGCTGGGCTTCGGAGAGAGAAGCGATCCAGTTGTCTTTGCCACGACTCATGGCGCTTGGGGCCATGATTTCAACTCCCTACAGAGGACTTTCCCGACGGGGGAATTCCTGAAAAGGCTTATACCCTTTGTTTGTTGCGGCTGTTGCCGACGAGCATCGAGAACAGGGTGATGAGGACGGCGACGAGGAACATGGCCGTACCGATCACATTGATCTGGACGGGTGTTCCGCGCTGCGCCGAACCCCACACGAACATCGGGAAGGTGACGGTCGAGCCGGCGTTGAAGTTCGTGATGATGAAGTCGTCGAAGGACAGCGCGAACGACAGCAGCGCGCCCGCCGCGATGCCCGGTGCCGCGATGGGCAGGGTGACCCGCAGGAAGGTCTGCACGGGGCCGGCGTACAGGTCCCGGGCGGCCTCCTCCAGGCGCGGGTCCATCGACATCACGCGCGCCTTGACCGCTGTGACGACGAAGCTGAGGCAGAACATGATGTGGGCGATGAGGATCGTCCAGAAGCCGAGCTGCGCGCCCATGTTGAGGAACAGGGTGAGCAGCGAGGCGGCCATGACGACCTCGGGCATCGCCATCGGCAGGAAGATCAGCGAGTTGACGGCGCCGCGGGCGCGGAAGCGGTAGCGGACCAGCGCGAAGGCGATCATCGTGCCGAGGATCGTGGCGCCGATCGTCGCCCACACCGCGATCTGGAGGCTGACGGACAGCGAGCCGCACATGTCGGCGACGCCGCACGGCTGCTTCCAGGCGTCCAGGGAGAACTGCTGCCACTCGTAGTTGAAGCGTCCCTTCGGTTTGTTGAAGGAGAACACCGTCACGATGACGTTCGGCAGCAGCAGGTACGCGAGCGTCAGGGTTCCGGCGATGACGACGAGATGGCGCTTGAGCCAGTTGACGAAGGGCATTTAGACCAGGTCCTCCGTCCCGGACCGGCGGATGTAGATCGTGACCATGGCCAGGATCGCGGCCATGAGGATGAAGGAGAGCGCCGCGGCGGTCGGGTAGTCCAGGATCCGCAGGAACTGCGTCTGGATGACGTTTCCGATCATGCGGGTGTCGGTGGAGCCGAGCAGTTCGGAGTTGACGTAGTCACCGGCCGCCGGGATGAAGGTCAGCAGCGTGCCGGAGACCACGCCCGGCATCGACAGCGGGAAGGTCACCTTGCGGAAGGTGGTCCACGGCTTGGCGTACAGGTCGCCGGCCGCCTCGTGCAGCCGCCCGTCGATCCGCTCCAGCGAGGTGTACAGCGGCAGGATCATGAACGGCAGGAAGTTGTACGTCAGTCCGCACACCACCGCCAGCGGTGTGGCGAGGACGCGGTCGCCGGCCGTCCAGCCGAGCCAGTTGGTGAGGTCCAGGACGTGCAGCGAGTTCAGGGCGTGCACCACCGGGCCGTTGTCGGCGAGGATCGTCTTCCAGGCCAGGGTGCGGATCAGGAAGCTGGTGAAGAACGGCGCGATCACCAGGATCATGATCAGGTTCCGCCAGCGGCCCGCGCGGAACGCGATCAGATAGGCCAGTGGGTAGCCGAGCAGCAGGCACAGGACCGTGGCGCCGGCCGCGTAGAGGACGGACCGCAGGAACTGCGGCCAGTACTCGCTGAACGCGTCCCAGTAGGTGGCGAAGTGCCAGGTGACCTTGTAGCCCTGCTCCAGGGAGCCCTGCTGCACGGAGGTGGAGGCCTGGTAGATCATCGGCAGCGCGAAGAAGACGATCAGCCAGAGGATGCCGGGCAGCAGCAGCCAGTACGGGGTGAACCGGCCGCGCTTGCGCGGGGGCTTCTGCTCCGGTGCGGTGGGCGCGAGGGGCGGGGGCGCCTCGGCTTCGGTGAGCGTCGTCATCAGGCGGCCGCCTCTTCCTCGGTGCCCGCGTCGATGTCCTGAGCGGCGTCCAGGCCGAAGGTGTGGGCCGGGCTCCAGTGCAGGACGACGTCGGCGCCGGGCACGAGCCGGCCGTCGCGCTCGACGTTCTGGACGTACACCGCGAGCTCGTCGCAGACCGGGCTGTCTATCACGTACTGGGTGGAGACACCGATGAAGCTGGCGTCGGCGATCCTGCCGGTGAGGCGGTTGCGGCCCTCGGGGATGTCCCCCGCGTCGTCGGCGTGCGTGAGGGAGATCTTCTCGGGGCGGATACCGACCAGCACCTTGCCGCCGGCCGTCGTCGGGGCCGCACATCGCGCCTTTGGCAGCACCAGCTTGCCGCCGCCCGCCTTGAGCACTATGTCGTCGCCGTTCTTCGTGTCGACCTCGGCCTCGATGAGGTTGGAGGTGCCGAGGAAGTTCGCGACGAAGGTCGTGTTCGGGTTCTCGTACAGGTCGGTGGGCGAGCCCAGCTGCTCGACGCGGCCCGCGTTCATCACGGCGACCGTGTCGGCCATGGTCATGGCCTCCTCCTGGTCGTGCGTGACATGGACGAAGGTGATGCCGACCTCGGTCTGGATGCGCTTGAGCTCCAGCTGCATCTGGCGGCGCAGCTTGAGGTCGAGGGCGCCGAGCGGCTCGTCGAGCAGCAGCACCTTGGGGTGGTTGATGAGGGCGCGGGCGACGGCGACGCGCTGCTGCTGGCCACCGGAGAGCTGGTGCGGCTTCTTGCGCGCCTGCTCGCCGAGCTGGACCAGCTCCAGCATCTCCTCGACCTGCTTCTTCACGCTCTTCATGCCGCGCCGGCGCAGACCGAAGGCGACGTTCTCGAAGATGTCGAGGTGCGGGAAGAGGGCGTAGGACTGGAAGACGGTGTTCACCGGCCGCTTGTAGGGCGGCAGGCTGGTCACTTCCTGGTCGCCGAGGTGGACGGTGCCCGTCGTGGGCTCCTCCAGGCCGGCGATCATGCGCAGGGTGGTGGTCTTGCCGCAGCCGGAGGCGCCGAGCAGGGCGAAGAAGGAGCCCTGCGGCACGGTCAGGTCCAGCGGCTGTACGGCGGTGAATCCGTTGTCGTACGTCTTGCTGATACCGGAGAGGCGGACGTCGCCGCTGTTGTCTGGTGTCGTCATCGTCGTCACGCCCCTGTGAGCTTCGAGAACTTCTGCTGGTAGGCGGTCTCTTCCTTCTGCGTCAGCGAGCGGAAGGCGTGGGACCGGGCCTGCATGGCCTTGTCGGGGAGGATCAGCGGGTTGTCCGCCGCGCTCTTGTCGATCTTGGCAAGATACGGCTTCACCCCCGCGACCGGGCTCACGTAGTTGATGTACGCGGCGAGTTCGGCGGCCGGCTCGAGCTCGTAGAAGAAGTCGATGAGCCGCTCGGCGTTCGTCTTGTGGCGCGCCCTGTTGGGAATCAGCATGTTGTCGGTCGAGGTCATGTAGCCGCTGTCGGGGATGACGTAGCCGACGTCCGGGCTGTCCGCCTGGAGCTGGACGATGTCACCGGCCCAGGCGATACAGGCGGCGAAGTCGCCCTTGCTGAGGTCGGACGTGTAGTCGTTGCCGGTGAAGCGGCGGATCTGGCCCTTGTCGACGGCCTTCTGCAGGCGGGCGATCACCGCGTCGAAGTCGTCGTCGGTGAACTTCGCCGGGTCCTTGCCCATGTCGAGCATGGTCATGCCGATGCTGTCGCGCATCTCGGTAAGGAAGCCGACGCGGCCCTTGAGCTTGGGGTTGTCGAGCAGGTCGGAGACCGACTTCACCTCGATGCCGTCGAGTGCCTTCTTGTTGTAGGCGATGACGGTGGAGATGCCCTGCCAGGGGTACGAGTAGGCCCGGCCCGGGTCCCAGTCGGGGGCGCGGAACTGGTCCGACAGGTTGGCGAAGGCGTGCGGCAGGTTGGACGGGTCCAGTTTCTGGACGTACCCGAGGCGGATCATGCGGGCGGCCAGCCAGTCGGTGAGCACGACGAGGTCACGGCCGGTGTCCTGGCCCGCGGCGAGCTGCGGCTGGATCTTGCCGAAGAACTCGTCGTTGTCGTTGATGTCCTCGGTGTACTTCACCTGGATGCCGGTCCGCTTGGCGAACGCGTCGAGCGTGGGGTGCCGCTTGGTCTTGTCGTCCACGTCGATGTACTCGGGCCAGTTGGAGAAGTTGACGACCTTCTCCTTGGCCGAGTGGTCGTCGGCGGACACGCCCCCTTGCGTCTTGGTCGCCGCGGGGATCCCGCAGGCGCTCAGCGCCCCGAGTCCGCCGACCGCGAGCGCGCCGCCCGCGGAGGCGCGCAGCAGCGAACGGCGGGTCATCGCGGCGCGGCCGCTGCGCAGACTGCGCCGTATGGCGGCGACTTCGACCGGGGTGAGGCGGTCGGGCTCGTACTGCTCCATGCGCGTGGTGCCCTTTCGGGAGGATTGAGTGGTCGGCCTGGTCGAGGGCCGGAGCGTCACACCCGGCGGCAGCCGGACAAACGGCTGCTACCGGTCCCCGAAGATCGTGCGGTGCCAGTCCTTGCGGGCGACCGCCGTGTTGTCGAACATTACGTGTTTGACCTGCGTGTACTCCTCGAAGGAGTACGCCGACATGTCCTTGCCGAAGCCGGACGCCTTGTAGCCGCCGTGCGGCATCTCGCTGATGATCGGGATGTGGTCGTTGATCCACACGCAGCCCGCCTTGATCTCGCGGGTGGCGCGGTTCGCGCGGTAGACGTTGCCGCTCCACGCGGAGGCGGCGAGACCGTACGGGGTGTCGTTGGCCAGCCGGATGCCGTCGTCGTCGCTGTCGAAGGGCAGTACGACCAGTACGGGACCGAAGATCTCGGACTGGACGATCTCGCTGTCCTGGGCGGCGTCGGCGATCAGGGTCGGCCGGTAGTAGGCGCCCTTCGCCAGGTCGCCCTTCGGGCTCTCGCCGCCGGTGACCACGCGCGCGTAGGCACGGGCGCGGTCCACGAAGGCGGCGACCCGGTCCCGCTGGACGTGCGAGATGAGCGGCCCGAGGTCGGTGCCGGGCGCGAAGGGATCACCGAGCCGCACGGTCTCCATCAGGGCGGCGGTCCGCTCCACGAAGGCCTCGTACAGCGGCCGCTGCACGTACGCGCGCGTGGCGGCCGTGCAGTCCTGCCCGGTGTTGATGAGCGCACCGGCGACGGCGCCGTGGACGGCGGCCTCCAGATCGGCGTCGTCGAAGACGACGAAGGGTGCCTTGCCGCCGAGCTCCAGGTGCAGCCGCTTGACCGTGGCGGTGGCGACCTCGGCGACGCGCTTGCCGACGGCCGTGGACCCGGTGAAGGAGGTCATGGCGACGTCCGGGTGGCCGACCAGGTGCTCGCCCGCCTCCTTCCCGGTCCCGGTCACGATGTTGATCACACCGTCGGGGATGCCGGCGTCGGTGGCGGCCTGGGCGAAGAGCAGCGAGGTGAGCGGGGTCAGCTCGGCCGGCTTCAGCACGATCGTGTTGCCGGCGGCGATCGCCGGGAGGATCTTCCAGGCGGCCATCTGGAGGGGGTAGTTCCAGGGCGCGATCGACCCGACGACACCGATCGGCTCGCGCCGGACGTACGACGTGTGGTCGCCGGAGTACTCACCGGCGGACTGCCCCGCCAGGTGCCGGGCGGCACCCGCGAAGAATGCGGTGTTGTCGATGGTCCCCGGTACGTCGAACTCGCGGGTCAGCTTCAGCGACTTGCCGCACTGCAGGGACTCGGCGCGGGCGAAGTCCTCCGCGCGGTCGGCGAGCACGGCGGCGAACCGGTGCAGGGCGTCGGAGCGCTCGCCCGGGGTGGCCGAGGCCCAGCCCGGGAAGGCCTCGCGGGCGGCGGCGACGGCCGCGTCGACGTCGTCGGTGCCGGCCAGCTCGTAGCGGTACACCTCCTCGCCGGTTGCGGGGTCGACCACGGCGTGGGTACGGCCCGAGGTGCCCTTCGTCGGTCGGCCGCCGATGAACTGCGCGCCCTCGGCGAATCGCTCCTGTGCGGGGAATCGTTCCGGGGTGGCGGTGCCCGGGTTGTGCATGTCGCTCTCCTCCGCCGTGCGCCCCGTCCCGGGGGGTGGGTGGCGTAGCTCCAGCTCGATTTGAGTGCCGATCCTGACAGAGCAATAGGACTCCAACAAGTGATTCCGTTGTTGCCTTTTGGTTACGCGACGGAATCTGTCGACCAGGTGTCGAGTCGGGGCGGAAAAGGGCGGACGGAGTGTCAGTGGTGCGTGCCAGACTCGCGTGCATGGGGAAGATCGACGGGGTGGAAGCCCTGATCAGGGAGGTCCGGGCGGGCGGCCGGATCAAGTACCTCCACTTCTGGGGGCACCGGCCGCGGCCGGACGGCAGGATCGGCGCGAGCTGTCTGAGCCAGTGGTGGCCGTCGCCGTTCACGGTGGACGGAGTGGAGTACGCGACGGCCGAGCACTGGATGATGGCCGGCAAGGCACGGCTGTTCGGGGACGCGGAGGCGGAGCGCAGGGTGCTGGCCGCAGGGCATCCCTCCCAGGCCAAGAAGGCCGGCCGGCTGGTCCGGGGTTTCGACGAGGCGATATGGGAGCGGGAGCGGTTCCGGATCGTGGTCGAGGGCAGCGTGCACAAGTTCGCGTCGGACGACGATCTGCGCCTGTTCCTGCTGGGCACGGGCGACCGGGTGCTGGTGGAGGCGAGCCCGGTGGACCGCATATGGGGCATCGGCCTGGCGGCGGACGACGAGGCGGCCTCGGATCCGGAGCGCTGGCGGGGGCCGAACCTGCTGGGGTTCGCGCTGATGGAGGCGCGCGAGCGGTTGGCGGGGGCCGGGGCGTGAAGGGGGCATGGGACCCTGCGACGGGCAGGGGCCGGAGGGGCTCGGCCTGAAGGCCGGCCCCCGGCGTCGGCGCCCGGTCCGTCGCGGCGCCCGGGCAGTCGCGGCGCCCGGGCAGTCGCAGGGTCCCGGGCCGTCGCAGGGTCCCGGGCCGTCGTCAGAACGTGCCGGCGCTGAACATGCTGGCGAAGAACAAGAAGACCAGCAGCGGCAGGAGCACGGTGGCGATGATGCCGCAGACGAGACCGGCGGTCGCCGCGCCCCTGTTGGTGGCCTCGCCCCGATTGGCCTTGCCCCGGCCGATGGCACCGAAGATGATGGCCAGGATGCCCAGGATCATCCCGAGGATTTCCATGGCGATGGTGAGGCTGCAGACCACTCCGATGATGCCCAGCACCAGTCCCGTGGTGCCCATGCCGTTGCTCGGCTGCATCGGCATCCCGTACCCGGGCATCTGCGGATATGCCGCGGGCGGCGCCGTCGGGTAGGACGGCCCCGGCTGAGAGTAGCCGTAGCCGGACCCCGGCTGCTGCGGGTATCCGTATCCCTGCGGCTGCTGCGGGGCCGGCTGACCGAAACCACCGGCTTCTGGGTTGATGTTGGACATGAAGTGCTTTCCCCTCCGTTGACGATCAAGGCATCGTAATGGCGCACACAGGAGGAGGGGGTGGGTTCCGGCCGACGGACGGGTGCCGTGAGGCCACGGCCCGGCGGACTCAGCGGTCCGCGGCCACCGTCACCGAGACGCCACGGGCGGAGTCGTCGTCGTACGGGCCGGAGTGCGTGCGCCCGTCATGGATGGCGGCAGTGATGCCGATCGCGAGCAGGACGATCACGACGATGCCGAGCACGATGCCGATGATGCCCATGATCAGTCCCGCCTGGGCCTGACCGTGATTGGTGGCCTCGCCGCGATCGGCCCGCCGGCGGCCCTTGATGCCGAAGACCACCGCGAGGATGCCCAGGACCACCGAGACGACGCCGTACATGCAGAACAGGCACAGGGAGAGGATGCCGAGCACCATCGCCGCGGTGCCCATGCCGTTCTGCGGGGCCATCGGCATGCCGGGCCAGCCGTAGCCCGCGGGGTAGCCGGGGTAGCCGTAGCCGCCGGAAGCGGGCGGCACGGGTATGCCGGGTCCCGAGGGCCCGATCGGCGGAGGCGGTACGGCCTCGCCGCCCACCGGGGCCGTACCCGGCACGCCGAATCCGGAGGCGGCCGGCGGTGGGAAGCCGGGAGGAGACGCGAGCGGGGCGAAGCCGGGAGAAGACGCGGGCGGCGCGAAGCCGTCGGTCGGCAGGGAGGTCATGGTCGCCTGGTCGTGCACGGACGGCGGCTGCACGGGAGGCTGATCCTGCGGCTGGGGCTGCTTCTTCTCCAGCGAAGTGCGGTGCTCGGGCGGCGCCCACGGGTTGTGGTCGCCGCCCGGGACTCCACTCGGCTGCGCTCCGTCGCTCACTGGCATGTCCCCCTCGGTCGTTCGTCCCGCCATGCTACGGCGTCGCCGCCGCGCGACCGCGGCCCGGTCCCACCGGAGGCACGCAGGGCCCCGGCGGCGGTTCCGGCGGATCCCAGGCGTGCACAATCCGCGGGCAGACCTCCGCCGCGCGGCCGGTCCGCCGGGAAAGCGCCACCGCGCCGATCGCGCCGCGCCGCACACCCTCGGACGGGACCAGGGGCGGGCGCCGGCCGCACCGCCCTCCGCCGAGCAGCCCGCACCCGCCGTCCGCCTACGATGTCGTCCGTACCGACGATCAGCCGATCACCCGCGCCGCGCCCGCACCGGGCCGCCGGCGCCCTGCTCGGGGAGGACCCCATGACCGACAGCTCCGTACCCGCCGCCGGCACGGCCGACCGCGACCTGCGGACCTTCATCGCCGGGCTGCCCAAGGCCGAACTGCACGTCCACCACGTCGGCTCCGCCTCCCCGCGCATCGTCTCCGAACTGGCCGCACGGCACCCCGACTCCAAGGTGCCGACGGACGCCGAGGCGCTCGCCGACTACTTCACGTTCACGGACTTCGCGCACTTCATCGACGTGTATCTGTCGGTCGTCGATCTCATCCGCACCCCGGAGGACGTCCGGCTGCTGACCTACGAGGTCGCCCGCGACCTGGCCCGGCAGCAGGTGCGCTACGCCGAGCTGACCGTCACCCCCTTCTCCTCCACCCGGCGCGGCATCGACGAGCTGGGCTTCATGGCGGCGATCGAGGACGCCCGCAAGGCTGCCGAGGCCGAGTTCGGGACCGTCCTTCGCTGGTGCTTCGACATCCCGGGAGAGGCGGGGCTGGAGTCCGCCGAGGAGACCGCCCGGCTGGCCACCGACGACCGGATCCGCCCGGAGGGCCTGGTGTCGTTCGGGCTCGGCGGCCCCGAGATCGGCGTGCCCCGGCCGCAGTTCAAGCCGTACTTCGACCGGGCCATCGCCGCAGGCCTGCGCTCGGTCCCGCACGCCGGCGAGACGACCGGCCCGGAGACGGTGTGGGACGCGCTGACCCATCTGCGCGCCGAGCGCATCGGGCACGGCACCAGCTCCGTGCAGGACCCGAAGCTGCTCGCCCACCTCGCCGAGCGGCGCGTCCCGCTGGAGGTCTGCCCGACCTCGAACATCGCCACCCGCGCGGTGCGCACCCTGGACGAGCACCCGATCAAGGAGTTCGTGCAGGCCGGGGTGCTCGTGACGATCAACTCCGACGACCCTCCGATGTTCGGCACCGACCTCAACAACGAGTACGCGGTGGCCGCCCGGCTGCTCGACCTGGACGAGCGGGGTCTCGCCGGCCTCGCGAAGAACGCCGTGGAGGCCTCCTTCCTGGACGCCGACGGCAAGGCCCGGATCGCGGCGGAGATCGACACGTACACCAGTACCTGGCTCGCCTCCTGACACGGCCAACAGGGGGGCACCCCACAATGGGGGTCATGCAGACCGTGACCGCCGTGGCCCATCGCGGCGACCCCTACCGTGTCCGTGAGAACACCATCGACTCGCTGCGTTCCGCGCTCGGCCGGGGCGCGGACGCGGTCGAGATCGACGTACGGCTCACCCGCGACGGCGTCCCCGTGCTGCTGCACGACGACACGCTGCAGCGGCTGTGGGAAGTCGGCCGGCCGCTCGGCGCACTGTCCGCCGAGGAGTTGCGCGGGCTCACGGCGGGCGGTGTGCCGACGCTGGCGGAGACACTGGCCGCGACCGGCGACAGCCGGGTGATGGTGGACCTGTGCGGGCGGGTCGAGCGGCGGATGGTGGACCGGGTCATGGACGTGGTCCGGCAGAGCGGCGCCCGGGAGCGCGTCCACTACTGCGCGGGCGCCGAGGCGATGCTCGCCGTGCGCGCCGCCGACCCGGCCGCCGAGATCGCGCTGACCTGGACGAGCCTCGCCCCGCCCCGGCCCGCGCTGCTGGACGTGGTCCGCCCGCGCTGGCTCAACTACCGCTTCTCCCTGGTGAGCCGGGAGCTGGCGGCGCGCGTCCACCACGACGGTTACCTGCTGTCCGTCTGGACCCCGGACACCCGCCGCTCGATGGGCCGCCTGCTGGAGCTGGGCGTCGACTCGATCACCACGAACCGGGTCGACGTCCTGCACGCCCTGCGCAACGGCGCGGGTCTCGGCGGCCGTTAGACACCGGCAGCCTTCGAGCACGGCGACGAGGTCATGGCCGCGCGGGAGCACTACAACCGCGAGCGTTGCGGCACCGTCGCCGTGTCGGGCGGGGTGGCGCGGGTGAGGTACTGCGGGACCGGGGTGTCGTCGCGTCCGGTGTCACGGACCAGACCGTACCGCCGCGCGCCCTGCGCGGGGCCGGTGGTGACGTCCCTCTCGGCCGCGGCCCAGGTGGTCGGGAAGACGCTGAGGCCGTAGTCGGCGCCGCGTTCGTTCTGGGTGAGGGTGACGCTGCCGTCGAGGTAGAAGTACTCGTTCTGCCACATCTGCTGGGTGCCGGCCGGCAGGACGTCGTAGCCGACGGCCGGGTTGCCCATGCCGGTGGCGGCGGGGTCCGTGCCGAGGGGGTCGTCCATGCGGCGGCCGCCGCCCGAGGCCACGTGGAACAGCCTGCCCTTCAGACCGGTCCAGGCCGGCATGACCAGGCCGCCGGCCCGGTACTGCGGCGAGATCTGCCAGCGGACCAGCACATAGCCCTTGCCGCGCAGGGTCACGCTCTCCCCGCGGTGGTTCATGACGGCGTGGGCGCCGCCGGTGCTGGTGATGCCGGTCTCGGGCCGGTGGGGCAGGGCGGCGGGCGGCGTGTCCGGGTCCGGCGCCCGGTCCACGGCGTCGACGACCGTGCCGTACAGGTCGGCCGAGGGCGTCGGGGACGCGGTGGGCGAGGCGGACGGGGAAGGCGGAGGGGCCGCCGGCGGTCGTACGGGGGTGCCGGTCGCCGTGGGGGTGTGTGTGACCGCCGGGTGCCGCGAATGGTCCGGGGTCCGTACGACGACGTAGGCGCCGCCCGCCACGATCGTCGCGGCCGCCGCCAGCGCCACGGCGGGCTTGGTCAGCGCGGCCAGCGCCTTGGCCGACCAGCTCGCCGAGGCCGCGGCCGCCACCGCCTGCTTGCCGCCGAGGGCGAGCGAGAGCGTGAAGCCGGCCGGAACCGGCACCAGGGCGATGCCGACCAGCAGCCGCTCCGCCGGGACGAGCGACTCCGGGGTCTCCCCGCAGTAGCCGCAGCCGCGCAGGTGCCGGGCCAGCCGCTTGCGCCAGACGGAGTCCGGCCGCCCGTCCCAGCGGGCGGTCAGCTCGCGCAGCTCGGGGCAGGCGCCGTCCAGGGCGCGCACGATGCCGCGCGCCGTCTCCAGGCGCCCCTTCATCCGCTGAACGCGCACGGCGGCGTGCTGCCGGCTGATGCCGACGGCCGCCGCCAGCTCGCGCCGGGTCAGCTCGCCCGCGACCTCCAGCCACCACAGCGACAGCAGCCGGCGGTCCTCGTCGTCCAGCCAGCGCACCGCCTCCACCACCTCGCGCCGCTGTCCCTCCAACTGCAGTCGCAGAACGGTCAGTTCGGCGAAGTCGGCGCTGTCGTGGCGGGCGTCGCCGGGGAGCCGGTCGGGCGCGGACCGGCGGCGCGCCCGCTCCCGGACCTGCCGCATGGCGATCGCCACGAGCCAGGACCGGAAGCTGTCCGGGTCGCGCAGCGAGCCGAGGTTGCCGACGGCGCGCAGCATGGTCTCCTGGACGACGTCGTCGACGTCCGCGTGGCCGTTCAGTGCGCGGCCGACGATGTTGTAGACCAGCGGCAGCCAGCCCGCGACCAGCTCGTCCAGCGCCCGCCGGTCGCCGGCCTGCGCGGCCACGACGGTGCCGTGCCACTGCCGCCCGTCCACCGATCCCGTCTCCTGTACGTGTGCCACGACGTGGGTGTCACTTGCTGTAGAGCAGCGTCCCGAAGCCGAGTTGGTCGTAGCCGCCGCTGTTCGGCCCGTAGTCGCCGCCCCCGCCCTCCGCGCGCACCTTCTCGGCCATCGCCGTGACGTAACGGGTGGAGCGCCTGCGGCGGCGGGCGTAGTGGTTGTGCAGAATCTCCCAGACCGGGCGGATCTCGCCACGGGCCGTGGCGGAGATCACGGTCTGCTCCCGCCACTGACCGTGTCCGGTGCCCGACCGCCAGCCGTAGGCGGTGAACGGCACGTCGTCGCCGAGGTTGTAGCGGGCCACGTACTCGGCGGCCTGCAGGAAGCGGTTGTCGTCGTAGCCGTAGAGGTCGACGCCCTGGTTCCAGGCCATCTCGCAGATCGCGCCCATGAGCCCGATGCCCATCTGCGTGTGGCCCTGGTCGCGGCCGCTCTCCTGCCACTGGGCGAGGCCCTGGGCGTCGTAGCGGAAGGGAACGGCGTTCCTGATCGCGCCGTTGCCCTCGCCGTGCTCGAGGTAGCTCACGGCGCGCCGGAACTTCGCGTGGTCGTCGAGCAGGATGCCGATGGCCATCACCGAGGCGAGGTTGCACAGGTCCCAGTTGGCCCAGTAGTTGGAGATGACGGCGCCGTTGTGGCGGGTGAGGAAGTCGGTGTTCATCGGGTGGAAGACCGTGCGCAGCATCTTCTCGAAGCGGGCGAAGTCGAAGCCCGGGTGGTCGCGGACGAGTTCGGCGGCGTTGGCGAACTGGTAGCCGTACAGGCCGGCGGCGAGGAAGCGGTCGGCGTTGCCGGTGAGCGTGGTGAGGGTGGCCGACCAGGCGTTGAGGATGGCGACCGCGGTGTCGCCGTTGGCCTTCGTGCCGCCGATCCGCCAGCGCAGGGCGTTCTGGTAGGCGGCGTGGATGTCGTTGTAGAGGGTGCGGTAGTTCTGTCCGGAACCCGTGCCGCGGTAGACGGTGGCCTGCGGGCGGGCCTGCCAGGTGCTCTGCGAGTGCGGGTTGGCGGTGAGCCGCCGCCAGCCGGCCAGCCAGGGGTCGCGGCCCGCGGCGACCCGCACCTCGGCCCGGTGCAGGTCGCCGGCGTTGTGCAGCATGCCGGGGTGGGCGAACGCCCGCTTCTTCGCCGACGTGGTCTGGGCCGCGTCGGCCCCGGCGCCGGAGAACGCGGCGATCCCACCGCCGAGGGCTCCGGCCGCCGCGAGCCCGCCACCGAGGGTGAACAGGCCCCGGCGCGTGAGGCGGTGCTTGTTGACGCGCTTGTGGGTGGGGGTGGGCATGGGGGTGGCTCCGTGCGTGAGGGGGCGGGACGTGCAGGAGACGGAGCGCGGGCCCGGGGGATAACAGTTTTTTGCGGCTGATCACGGCGCTGTCGAAGCAGCCGTGAGCGCCTCCAGCCGCTTGATCTTCTTCCGAACGACGTACAGCGGGAGGACCCCGAACACCCCGAAGGACATGTCGATCAGCGACCACCAGAAGGGGATGCCCCGGATCGGCCCGCAGACCAGGGCGAGCGGGATGATGCCGGCACAGGCGATCATCGCGAACTCGACCACCCAGATGTTGCGGACGGGGTCGCGGTACGGCCCGTAGAAGGCGACCGCGATGACGAGGTGGGCGAAGGCGAGCCAGTCGGTGCCGTAGAGCAGGAACGGGTAGTCGGCGTCGGCGGTGTCGAGCCCGTCACGGACCCGGGAGATCCAGGCCATGAGCCCGGGCAGGTGGTCCGGCACGGACAGCGCGCGCAACGCGCCCTCGGTCCAGCGCAATTCGTGCACCAGGGGGAAGGCGGTGGCCCCGCTCAGGACGAGGCACACCACGAAGAAGACCAACCAGACGCGAATGCCCTTGAGGAGGGCGGCTCTGTCGCTCATGACAGGAGCGTACGCCCGCTTTTGAACGCGTTCAAAAGCACCCCCGTCTCTCCGCCTTCCCGGCGTCACCCCAGCGGGTCGTCCAGAGGCACCTGCCACACCCCCGGCACATGGCCGTCCAATTCCCCCGGTTCGAAGCGGCACATGCCGACCGCGTGCCAGAACTCGCCGGTGACGTCTCCCTCGTACTTGTAGCCACCGGACGCGGACAGCGCCGCCCAGCCGCCGGGCATGCCGACCAGGGTGACCCGCAGGGTGGCCGGGCCGTCGGCGGGCACGTTCCACAGCCGTACCGTGCCGTCCTCGCCGCCGCTGGCCAGCAGGGAGCCGTCGGGGCTGAAGGCCACCGCGAGGACCCGGCCGGTGTGGCCCGTCAGAACCGCAGTCTCCTGGCCCGTGTGCGGGTTCCAGAGGCGGACGGTCCGGTCGTCGCCCGCCGTCGCCAGCAAGGGCCTCGCCGGATGCACCGCCGCCGTCCAGAGCTTGCCGGTGTGGCCGGTCAGCCGGTGGTCGATCTCGCCGTCCTTCCAGATCACCGCCGTGCCGTCCCAGGAGGCGCTGGCCAGCCAGGAGCCGTCGGGGGCGAAGGCCACGGCGTACACCCGGTCGGCGTGGCCGTCGAGTTCGGCGGTGACGCGGCGGCCGTCCATGTCCCAGATCCGCACCTTGCGGTCGTCGCACCCGGTGGCCAGGACCGCGCCGTCGGACCGGAAGGCGATCGCGCGAACGCGTCCGTAGTGCTCGGTGATGGTGGCGACGTGCGCCCCGGTTGCCCGGTACCACAGCCGGACCGTGTCGTCGTCGTTGGCGGTGGCGAGGAGTTCGCCGTCGGCGCTGAACGCCTCCGCCCACACATGGTCGGTCTCCACGTCGAGTTCGCGCTGGTACTCGCCGGTGGCCGCGTTCCACAGGTAGAGGTCGCCGTCGCTGCTCGCGGTGGCCAGCAGGGGGCCGGCGGGGCCGAACACCGCCGACACCAGGCGGTCGCTCTGACCGGTCAGTTCGCGCAGCCGCCGGCCGGAGGCGGAGTGCCACACCCGGATCACGCCGTCGTTGCCGCCGGCCGCCAGCAGCGCGCCGTCGGCGCTGAAGGACAGGGTGGCGATCCGCCGCCCGTGACCGCGCAGGATGCGCCGGCCCTGGCCGGTGGCCGGATCCCACAGCCGTACCACACCGTCGTTGCCGCCGGTCACCAGCAGCGCGCCGGTGCCCTGGGCGGGCGTGTCGCCGTGCGGACGGAACTTGCACACCCACACCGAGCCGCGGTGCTCGGCGGGCTGCCGGTTCAGCGGCGCCGCGACCGGGTCGGCCTCCGGCTCGATCCGCCACAGCCGGACCACCCCGGCGCTGTCCCCGGCGGCGAGCAGGCTCCCGTCGGGGTCGAACAGCACCTGGTACACGGCACCGCGGCAGCCGCCGAGCAGCCCGGCGGAGCACCCGCCGGCCAGGTCCCACAGCCGTACCTCCCCTTCGGTGTCCCCGCTGACCAGCAGGGTGCCGCCGGGGTGGAAGTCCAGGGTGTAGACGCGGCCGGAGTGCCCGGTGAACTCGTGCCGCGGAGTCCCGGTGGCGAGGTCCCACACCCGTACGGTGCCGCCCTGCCGCTCGTCGCCCTGGTCGGTGGTGGCCAGCACGCCGCCGTCCGGGCCGAACCGTGCCCGGTACACCGCGCCGCGATGGCCGGCCAGTTCGCCGGTCTGCCGCCCGCTGCCCAGGTCCCACAGCCGTACGGCGCCGGAGGCGTCCCCGGTGACCAGGGTGGTGTCGTCCGGCCCGAACGCCACGGTGTAGACGGGCACGGAGTGGCCGGGCAGCCGGTGCAGCGCGGTGCCCGAGGCGGTGTCCCAGACGGTGACCACGCCGTCGGCGTCGCCGGTGGCCAGCAGGGCGCCCTCGGCGTCGAGGACGACCGGCCAGACGCCGTCGGCGTGGATCTCCAGCCGGTGCGGACAGCGGCCGGAGACCGGGTCCCACAGGCGTACGGTGCCGTCGGCGCTGCCGGTGGCCAGGACGCGGCCGCGGAACTTGACGGCGTAGACCCGGCCGGTGTGGCCCTGGAGGGTGCGCAGGGGGATGCCGGTGGCGGCCTCGCAGACCAGGACGCCGCCGTCCTCGCTGCCGACGGCGAGCAGTTCGCCGTCGGGGCTGTAGGAGATGGGTTCGGGCAGCCGGCTGGTGCGCATGTCGAAGCCGTACGGCACACCGACCGCGGAGGGCCGGAAGCCGGAGTCGACGGCCATGCCGGGCGCGATCGCGGCGGTGGCCAGCTCGGGGCTGCGGTCCAGGGGGCCGGTGGTCGCCGAGATCAGCGCCGCCCGCCGCCACCGGCCGCCCGCCACCCGGGCGCCGGTCAGGTCGGTGCCGATCAGCCGGGCCCGCCCGAGGTCGGCGCCGCGCAGGTCGGCGCCGGTCAGATCGGCGCCGTCGAGCCGGGCACCGGTCAGCCGGGCGCCCCGCAGGACGGCGCCGGAGAGGTTGGCGCCGACCAGCCGGGCGTCGGTGAGGTCGGCGCGGGTGAGGTCCACCCCGGAGAAGTCGCGGTGGGACAGGTCCTCCCCGGCCAGGGATGCGCCGCGCAGATCGGTGTGGGCGGGCACGCGGAGCCGGCCGAGGATCTTCACGGCGTTGGCGCGGGCGGTGTCCACCGAGGCGTCCGAGGAGGTGCCGGACAGCTCCCGCTCGGCCCAGGCCTGGCAGATCCGGTGGTCGGCGAGGTCGCACAGGAACTCGACCGCGAGCTGGCTGAGCTGTCGCCGGGCCAGCAGGCCACTGTCGCCGTCGGTGATCCTGCGGGCGCACTCCCGGGCGACCAGCCACTCCACCACCGAGCCGTGGATGAACCGGAACACACCGTCGTCGCTGCGCACCAGCAGGCTGCCGGAGCCGATGGCGTGGGCGGTCTGCGGCACCGACAGCCGGGCGTCCGCGAGCCCGGTCAGGGTCTCGGCGACATCGGTCAGCTCGTCGAGGCGCAGCGAGTCCTGCCCGCTCTCCCACAGCCGCAGCGCGAGCGCGGTGACCGCGTCCCACAGCTGCTCCAGGGACAGCCCGGGCGCCCGGCCGGGGCTGCCGCTGCCGCGCTGCGTCTCGAAGCCCAGCCAGGCGGTGAGCACCTCCTCGTACAGTCCGGCGGGGCTGAGGGCGCGCCCGGCGCCCGCGACCGCGCGCAGCCGGTCGTCGTCGAGGTCCGCGACGAAACCGAGCAGCCGGGGGTTGCGGCACAGGGCGAGCAGGTCGGGGATGGCGTCCAGCAGCCGGATCCGGTGGTCGGCGGCGCGTTCGTCGCCCTCGTAGCGGTTGACCAGATAGGCGCGGATCTGCTGCGCGCTGAACTCCTGCACGGCCAGCACCCGGCGGTGCGGGAGCAGCCCGACGCGTTCGCCGAGCGCGGTGAGCACCTGGCCCTGGGAGCGGAAGTGCTGGGTACGGCTGCTGACCAGGATCTTGGCGCTGTCCACGGCGGAGTCCAGCAGCACCTGGAGGCGTTCGGCGGCACGGTCGTACGTCACCTGGTTGACGAGTTCGTCGAAGCCGTCGAAGAGCAGCACGATCCGCCCCTGCTGGAGCATGTACCTGAAGGCCCGCAGATCGATGTTGTCGACGCCGTGGGCGGCGAGGTGCGCGGCGACGAGACCCTCGAAGGAATAGGCCCGGTCGAGGGCGTGCAGTTCGATCAACAACGGGACGAGGTGCGGCAGTTCACCGGGGATCCGGCGGGCCAGCTCGCGCAGCGCGAAGGTCTTGCCGTGCCCGAAGTCACCGAGGAGCAGCAGGAAGCGCCCCTGGTCGGAGTCGAGCAGCCGCAGCATCTCATCGACCAGTCCGTCGCGGTCCTCGGCGTCGAGGCGCTCCACCTCCCGGTACCGCTGCGGCAGGTACATGCCCGGGGGATAGCGGGGGTCGGTGCGCAGCCGCTCGCTCTGCCCGGCGACATAGCCGCGCAGGTCCAGCAGCCCCTGGAACTCGGTGAAGCTGCGCACGCGGACGCCGCGCCGCCGGGCCGCGTCGCGCAGCTCGCGTGCGGGCGGCGGCCCGTCGTGGACGAGTTCGGCCTCCGCCTCGGCGTCGGCGGCATGCACGAGGACCACGAACCGGTCGACGTCCTGCGCGGTCGGGGTGCCGATGTGGACCGCCACCCGCTGCTGCCGTACGAAGCCCGACTGGCTCCAGGTGACGAGCAGTTGCGGCACCGGCCCGTCCACCGGGCGGATCTGGGCGCCCTCGTGCCGGGTGCGGCAGACCTCGGCGACCCGGGCCAGCAGGATCTCGGCGGGGGTCTGTACGGCTCGCGGCTCGGGTTCGGGGGCGGGCGCGGGAGTGCGGTCGCGGTCGTCGGCGGGCGTGGCCTGCGGCCCGAAGGCCCGGTCGGCCCGCCGCCACTGGACCGCCCGCCGCCGCGGCTCCCCCGGCCCCTCCCACACGGCCAGCCCCTCCCGGCCGACCCGCACCAGCTGGTGCGCGCCGGGCCGCCCGGCGCCGATCACCGGCACCTCGCCGGAGCCGGTGGCCAGCGCGGGCAGCGCGGCACCGGGATCGGCCGGACCGTGCAGCAGCAGATGCAGCCGGGGCGCCGTCAGCCGGCTCAGCACATCGGTGTCGCGGAGCGGCCCGGCACCGTCCAGGGCGGCCGTACCGGCACGCCGCACGCCGGGGGCGGCCACGCGGGCGGCACCGGGCGAGTGCCGTACGGCCCCGATCCTCAGCCACCCCTCGGTCTCGTGCGGCCGCAGCGCCTGCGCGAACCAGGCGGCCTGCTCACGCCCGATCAGCCCGTACTGGTCGTCGCGCCGATGGCTGTAGGCCATGGAGGAGTTGAGCCCCGCGACCACGGTGTGCAGCTCCGGCACGGGGAAAAGGGTCCACGGCTGATCGCTGTCGAAGACGACGTCGAGCCCCTGGTACAGCTCCTGGAACAGCCGGGCGAAGTGCCGCCACTTGGGCCAGTACGGCGGCCGGGGCGGCATCTCGTCGGCCTCGCAGGTGCTGAAGTAGGCGTGGCATGCCGCCTGGTTGACGTCCTGGCCGCCGGGGACGAGGGCGACCCGGTGCGGTTCGAGCCCGAGCAGGGCCCGCAGCCCGGTGAGGAAGGCGAGGGCCTGCTCGAACTCGCGCCGACTGCCGGAAGCGGTGAGATCCCCGGTCACGACCAGCAGATCGGGCGAGGGCGCCCCGGAGTCCGCCAGCTCCACCAGGTCGCCCCAGATCGCCGCCTGCAACTCGGCGGGCTCCTGACCCCGGCCGAAGGCGGGCCCGGCCAGCTGGAGCACGGTGACCGCGTCCCGCTCCCGCTCCGCCCCGGACACGCGCGGGTACGACGGCGGCGCGGCGGGTCTGCGGCGCCCCGCCCACCCGGGCCCGCCGAGCGGCCGCCCGGGACTCGGTGCCGCCGGGACGGCGGGCACGGGACGGCCGTTCGCACCACCCGGATAGCCGGGCGGCAGGCTGGGCCGGGCCCGCCCGTCGAGGGCCTGCCGGACCCGCGCGAGCAGCAGCTCCCGGGCCGCCGCCGGATCGGCGACCGGCACCAGGTCCACATACGTGATGGTGGCGAGCAGCCCCTCCACCGGGATGTCCTCGACCCGTACGGTGATCAGCCGACGCTCCGGCGCGTCCGGATCGGCGCGCAGGGCGGCCTGCCACTCCATCCGCCCGTACCGCGACCGCTCGTAGTTCCTGGACAGTACGGCGATGACGGCGGCGGACCCGCTCACGCCCCGGTCCATGAAGTCGACGAAGTTCGTGCCCGGCACGAAGTCCCAGGCCTGCAGGACCGTGCGGTACCCGGCCTCCTCCAGGGTCCAGGCGATCCAGGACGCCCAGCGTTCGTCGGCAGGTGAGTAGCTGATGAAGAAGTCCAATGGCCCGGTGTCCCCCGGGGTGTTCTGACGAGCCACCATGTATTGATGATGCCGTGAAAAGAGAGGCGGAGACCGGTCGTTTCGAGGCGTTCGACAGCGCCCTGGTCACAGCGACGTACAAACGTGCGACCCTTCCAACCGTGCGTGCCTTATTGCTGCGTCTGCATGTCCTCGACCGGGTGGCGGTCGGTCTGCTGGCGACCGGACTGCTGTGCGTGGCCACGGGATTGCTGCCGACGGGTTCCGCGTCCGACGCGATGACCCGCATCGCCCCGCTCCTGGCCTTCCTGGGCACGGTCATCGTGCTGGCCGAACTCACCAGCAGGGCCGAGGTGTTCGACGTGATCGCGGCGCGGGTGGCGCGGGCCGGGCGGGGCAGCTATCCGCTGCTGTTCCTGCTGTGCGTGCTGTTCGCGTCGGTCACGACGATCGCCCTGAACCTGGACACGACGGCCGTCCTGCTGACTCCGGTGATGCTGGCGCTCGCCTCCCGGGTGGGCATCGCACCGGTGCCGCTGGCGATGACGACGGTGTGGCTGGCGAACACGGCGAGCCTTCTCCTCCCGGTGTCCAACCTGACGAACCTGCTGGCCGCCAACCGGGTCGCGCTGTCCCCGCTGGGCCTGGCGGGACGGATGTGGGCACCGCAACTCGCGGCGCTGGCCGTGACGATGGCTTGTTTGTGGCTGTTCTTCTGGCGGCGGGGGCGGCGGGAGGAGTCCGGCGTGGACGAGTCCGGCCTGCTGACCGCCGTTCCGGTGTCGGGTCCGGGCGCGGCCCGTGCGGCTGACGTGCGTGCGGAAACCGCCGACCGCTACGTGCCCCCCGCCGTGCACCGCCCCGCCGACCCGGTGCTGTTCCGCGCCTGCGCGCTCGCCTGCGCGGGCTTCCTGCTCGCCATCCTGGTGGCCGACGTACCGCTGTGGACGGCGTCCGGGACGGCCGCGCTCGTCGCCGTCGCCGCGTACGGGGTACGGCAGCGGTCCGCACTCCGGCTGACGCTCGTCCCGTGGCGGCTGCTGGTGATGGTGCCCGGCATGTTCCTCGTGGTCGAGACCTTCGACGCGCACGGGCTGCACCACCTGCTGGCCTCGGCGGTCGGCGGCGACGGCGGCACGCTCGGCCTGTTCCGCGCGGCGGCGGTCGGCGGCGGCCTGTCCAACGCCCTCAACAACCTCCCGGTCTATCTGGCCGGGGAGGCCGCCGTCCCCCTGGGCAACCACGACCAGCTCCTCGCCCTGCTGGTCGGCACCAACGCCGGCCCGGTGATCACCCCGTGGGCCTCCCTGGCCACGCTGCTGTGGTACGAGCGCTGCCATGCGTACGGGGTGCGGGTGCCGGTCCGCCGGTTGATGGGGACCGGCACGGTACTGGCCGTGTGCGCGGTGGGGGCGGCGGTGGCCGCGCTGGCCCTGACGCGCTAGACGGGACCCTCCTCGCAGGCATTGGGGGGCACCGGAACTCAGCACCTTTTGGGCGTACGCGCCGGAGCCTGGACGCCCTCGGTGCCGGGTGAGAAGGGGCTGACGAGGTCCAGGAGGTGCGGGAGGAGTTCGGGGCGCCCGGCGACGAAGGAGCGCCCCGTGTCGGGACCGCCGAAGCCGCCGCCGAACTCCGCGCCGTCGAGGTGCCGCAGGGCGATGCCGGCCTCGCGGGCGAGCAGCGCACCGGCGGGCAGGTCGATCGCCTCCGCGCGGTAGCCCACGAAGCCGTCGATGTCACCGCGGGCCAGCATCGCCCAGGCCACCAGGGGCGCCCAGAGCTGGAGCAGGCGCCGGGAGCGGAGTTCGAGGGTGTGCCTGAGGGAGCAGGCGAAGGGGTCGTCACGGGGGACGCCGTGACCCTGGGTCCACGCCAGCAGCGGCCCGGCAGCGGGAAGCGGGCGGTCGTTCGCGGCGGCAGCGAACCGTCCGCCCGGACCGTGGGCGCCGCCGCCCCGCAGCGCGGACCAGGTCCGGCCCGTCATCGGATCGTGGACGACCCCCACCACCGGCGTGTCGTCGACGCACAACGCGATGCCGACGACGTACACGGCCAGCCCGATCACCACGTTGTTGCTGCCGTCGAGCGGGTCCACCAGCCAGGTACGGCCCCCGCCGTCCCCCACCAGCTCACCGGACTCCTCCGCGAGGATCCGGTCGTGCGGGAAGCGCTCCCGGATCCGGCCGACCACCAGTCGCTCGGCGGCCACGTCCAAGTCCGTGACCACGTCGCCGCGTTGGCCCTTGGGCCGGGCGGCGAAGCCGTCGGGAAAGCGGGACCGCAGCAGCGCCCCGGCCTCCTCGGCGGCGGCCACGGCCGTACTGCGCTCGGAGGACCAGGGGTCAGGGTTCGGGCTCATGGATCCTCCTGAGGGCGGCCCGAGCGATCCGGGCGGTCTGGGTCGCGTCGCAGGTCCGGCGGACCATGCGGTGCCCCGGGGCGGACGGCGGGCCCAGGGAGAGGTCCAGCCGGCCGGGCAGGGTCCGGCCCAGGACCAGCGTGGCGGTGGGGCGGCCGTCCGGCACCACGCTGGTGTGGAACTCACCCGCCGGGAGGGCATAGCTCTGGCCCCGCGCGCTCGTCTGCCGCACGCCGGGCCGGCAGCGCACCAGCCGCTCGGTGGGCCGCAGTTCGTCCACGCCCGACGGATCGCTGTGCACTTCGAAGACCCGGTGGGTGGGCTCCCCGGTGTCGTCATCGATCACCACCCGCCGGTTGTCGAGTTGCCCGTACAGCACGGTGCTGGTCAATTGCCAGCTGTGACAGTGCACTTGGGGCACGGATCGGTCGGGCTGCGCCTCCGGTGTGCCGAAGACGTGGACGCAGACACCGTCGCTGCCGTCGCGCAGGATGGGCAGGCAGACGAACCCGAGTGGGTGGCGCACCGCGTGCAGGGAGCGGCGGCCGGAGACGATCCGGTCGAGTTCCGATACGGCGTGTCCCATCAGCTCGGCGGCGGCGTGCCGCCGGGCGGCCCGTTCCAGGGCCGGATAGTCCATGTTCCTTCCCCCTTGGTCCCCCTCGGTCCCCCTCGGTCCCCTCGGCCTCCTTGGCCTCCTTGGCCGGAACACGGCGCTCGCTCACCTGCGGTACGGGTTCTCCGCGCGCAGCGCCTTGTCGATGATGTCGCCGACGTCACGGTCGGTGAAGCTCGGCGGAAGCGGCAGGCCGAGCCGGTCGAGCAGACGTCTGACCTCGTCGACGGTCGGTTCGTCGGCGAGCGGGAGGGCCTCGCGCAGATCGAGCTTGACCGCCTGCTCGCGGCTCTGGTGCAGCTCGGTGACGTAGTAGTCGTAGAGCGGGCGGTCGTGCTCCACGCAGAGGCTGACCCGGCTGGGGTCGTCCTGGGTGATGATCAGACAGCTGTCCGAGAGGTCGAACCGCAGCGCCGGTGCGACGGAGGACAGATGGACGTCGATCTCCAGGGTGTCCAGTCGCTGCCGGTGCCAGCTCGCGGCGACGACGGTGGCGTACGCCTCCTTGCGGGTGCGCTCGACGGTCCACTCGGCGTCACCGGGGCCGGAACCGAAGGTGCTCCGGAACCGCGCGTAGGCGGCGCACACCTGCTCGTCTGCGGGATTGACGATGTCGATCTTCATGCTGAGGGACCGCCGCTGCCGCTGCGCCTCCAGCACGCACTCGGGCAGCGTGACGGCGCGCAGATAGGTGCCGGTGCCGCCCTTGAACACCCAGCGGGTGGTGGTGCGCCGGGCCCGCTCGTGCGCGAGGGCGACCTCGGCGCCGGAGAGGGTGCGCACCATCGCCAGGTCCTCGATGGCCCGGCTGGTCCCGGAGGTCGCGGCCTGCAGGTCGGCCATCCGCCGCCGGCGCTCGGTGAGCGAGCCGTACACCAGCGCCGCGAGGACCAGCAGGGTGGCGCCGGAGACGATGTTGTCGTCCATGTTCTGGTTGGCGACGTCCATGGCCCCGACGACCAGGGCGACGCCGATGGCGACGAGCCCGTCCAGGTTCCGGACCGCCCAGGCGATCCCGTTCTCCAGCCGGCGCCCGGCGCCCTGTGGCGTACTCCTCGTCACGTCCACCCTCCCCCGACGGTGGCTTCCATCGTAGGAGCAAGGGGGGATGGTCAGCCATGCGTCAATCGGCCGTGAACGCGGCACCTTTTCCCCGGGGAGCGGCACCTTTTCCCCAGGAATGCGACGGACGCGCTCAGGGAAGGTCGTCACGTCCGAGCCACGCCGGCCTCACCGGGACTCCGTCCGTGTACCGCTCGACCTGATCCACCGGCTCGTCGACGGGTTCGGGGACGGCGACGGGCGCGTCGGAGTCCTCCAGCAGTTCCGCCACCGTGAACCGGGTGGCGAAGGACTGCCACGCCCCGTCGACGACGAGCAGGAATCCGTCGCGCTCCCGAAGGAGCCGACGGCGCCTGGGACTTCTGGGGTGCTCGGGCGCGTAGCTCCGGGCCCGCCGTTCGAGCTCCACGAGCGCGTCGGCACGAGACCCGCAGACGTGCGCCACCACATGGGCCTCCACGTGCTTGCGCTCACTGGCCCCCACGGTCGTCTCGACGACCAACGCCCATACCGTCATGTTCCCGCCCCGTTCCTGCCCGTACGCGGCAGCCTATGTGACCGGGATCGGCAGTTGGCACCGGGCAGCGTTCGTGACCTGTGCTGATGCCAAGTAGCTTCAGCGGTCGGAAGCACCGGATCAGAGACATGGCCGGCACTTTGGTACAGCGCAGGTCACGAGGGCTGTCGCAGCGCGCCGAATGACGAACCCTTCTCGGGGGCGGATGTTCCACGCACATGGGGGTTCATCGATGGGCGACGGCAAGGTCCCCGGCAAGGTACTGGACATCAAGACTGCCGACATCAAGGCGGCGGCACCGTCCTTCCAGCAGGGCGCCGTCGATCTGGGCAGGGTTCTGACCACTCTCATCAAGAGAGCTGGCGTGCTGGCCGGCTCACTTGCGAAGGATTTCTGTGATGGAGTACCAGCCAGAGCACTTCGTCGTCGACGGAGCTCTGCGCGACGTGTGTGTCCTCAACACCACCCTCGACGACTGGCGGCGCATGTTCGATGGGCTGCATGTGCTCCCGGGCCGGCACGTCCTGACCTGGACGATGGCCGACACCTCGGACACCGGCATCCCGGATGCTTCCGACGTCTGGTCCCGGCTTGAACAGGACCCGGAGGAATCGGTGAGCCTGTCTGCCGAGATCGGAGACATGTGGTTCACGAGCTACTTCTTCGAGATCGAGGAGATCGAGTTCACCTTCGACCCTTGCGACGTGGTGGATCCAAGGACCTTCGAATCCGTACGCGACTTCGTTACCTGGCTGGGAACTGCCACGGGCCGAGAGGTCATCGTAACCATGGAGACCACAGACCACTCCACCATCCCCGCGCTGCTTCGGTGGCGGCCGCAGGCCTCTTGATATTCGGCCTTCCCGCTGCCTTCACACAGAGTCGATCTTGGTGTCGAGTATCGATTGCGAGTGCCAACTAGAAATCGCTGTCACAACAAACCCACTGGCAGACCCTAAAGCCCCACGATCCTGTTCCACCGCTTCGCGAACTCCACCCGTTCCGTGGCGGTGATGTCCCGGGCGATCATCAGGCGCCCCCGCATGCCGGTGTCGGGGAAGATGAGCGGGTTGTCGGCGAGGGACGCGGTGTCCTTGTCCTTCGAGGAGGCCAGGACGTCCCGGGCGGCGGGGACGGGGCAGACGTAGTTGACCCAGGCGGCGAGCTCCGCAGCGGTCTCGGGGGCGTAGTAGTAGTCGATCAGGCGCTCGGCGTTGGCCTTGTGGCGGGCCCGGTTGGGGATCATCAGGGAGTCCGACCACAGCTCGGCGCCCTCCTCGGGGACGAGGAAGCGGATGTCGGGGTTGTCGGCCTGGAGCTGGATGACGTCGCCGGAGTAGGCCTGGCAGGCCAGCACGTCTCCGCTGACCAGGTCCTTGGTGTAGTCGTTGCCGGTGAAGCGGCGGATCTGGCCGCGGTGGATCTCGCGCTCCACCTCGTCGCAGACGTTGTGGAAGTCGTCCGCCGACCACCTGGTGATGTCCACGCCGTTGCCCTGCATCAGCAGCGCGAAGGACTCGTCCAGGCCGGAGAGGAGCGTCACGCGACCCTTCAGGTCGCTCGCCCAGAGGTCCTTGACGTGCCGGATCTCGCGGCCCAGCTTCTTGCGGTTGTAGGCGATGCCGGTGATGCCCGACTGCCACGGCACCGTGAACCGGCGGCCCTTGTCGAAAGCGGGCGAACGGAGCAGCGGGTCAAGGTACTTGGCCACGTTCGGCTGGCGGGCCCGGTCCATCTCCTGGACCCAGCCGAGCCGGACGAACCGGGCGCACATCCAGTCGCTGACGACGATCAGGTCGCGGCCGGTGGACTGGTGGTTCATCAGCGCCGGGCTGATCTTGCCGAAGAACTCGTCGTTGTCGTTGATCTCCTCGACGTAGTCGACGGAGATGGCGGTGCTCTTCTCGAAGGCGTCCAGCGTGGGCCGCCGGTTGGGATCGTGGTCGTCGGTGTCGATGTACAGCGGCCAGTTCGCCCAGGTCAGCCTCTTGTCGGACACCGACTCGTCGGCCACGGCCCGGTCGCCCGGCGCGACGTAGGCGGCGGGCACCCCGCAGCCGGCCAGGGCACCGAGCGCGGCGGTGCCGCCGATCGCGCGCAGGAGGGAGCGGCGGGACATCGGCGACGTACGCGAAGAAGTCTGGGGCATCTGGGAAGGATGCCGTCCCGCCGCTCGGACCGACAATCGACGCTGCGTCGAGCATGCCACCGGCTGACCGACACCCTGTCGATCAGGGACCGTTGCCGGGTACGGAAACGTGCGACCGGATATTCGTCCCGCACCGCACGGTGTCCCGGCCGCTTCCCGGGAGGACGACGACCGGGTGCTGCCACAAGGGAAGCGGCGCCGCGAGGGGCGGGAGGAATCGGCCCGTCTGCAGGGCCGGTTGACGGCATTCGGCGAGCTGCTGGCAGGGCATCCGTTCACCGCGGACCGTCCGGGTGTGACCCATGTGATGGCGGTGGAGTACGCCCGGGCTCTGGACGCCTATGAGCAGGCCGCACGGGTGGCGGATCGCGATCCGGTATCCGCGCGGCGTGAACCGACCGACGGCCTCGCGGCCCTGCACCGTCTCAACGCCCATCTCGTCGGAGCGCTGCCGGGCGACAACGCGGGGGCGGTACGGCCGCCGGGCGGCAGCGGGTCGGGGGCGGCGGGGCGGGAGTCGCCGGGGGCAATCGCAAAGGAGCGGCCCGAGAAGGGGCAGCCCAGGAAGGAACGGCAGCGGACGGGAGCGGCGAGCCCGTTCGCGCCGGAGCCGACGAAGACGCCCAGGCAGCCGAAGCCGCCGACGACGCCGGGGAAAGCGGGTATCGGCGCGCTCGCGGCGACCACGCCGGCACAGGAAGCCGCCTCCCGGCCGGGGTTGAGGGAGCGCTTCACCGCCCGGCAGTTGCTGGCCCGCGCCGCCCTCGTCGTGCTGGCCTGCTACTGCGTGCTGGTCGGACTCGTCGGCGGATGGGGCCCGGCGTTGATCTGCATCCTCCTCGTGAACTTCGGGGTCGGGCTGACCGGTTTCGGGAGCATGGTCTGCCGGCTGGTGATCTCGCGGACCCGGGGCGCCGTCCGAGGCGGCCGTGTCGCGGTCGAGTACCGCGGCACCGAGCGCACCCACGGTGTCGGCAGCCCGTGGGAACAGCGATACGTCCATACGGACACGGCCGGGCGTGAGACGGCGTACGGCCGGGCAGTGCCCAGCCCGTCCCTCGCCGCGGTGCCGATCCGCCGCTTGTGGCTGCTGGAGGAGGGCCGGGGGGACCGCAGGCTGATCGCCGTAGCGACCGGCTTCCTGTCGTGACACAGCCCGGCCCCCGGACGGAGAGGTGAACCCGTCCGGGGGCCGCTCACTGCTGTTCCCGGTGCTTACTCGCCCAGGGAGGTCATCACGTGCTTGATCCGCGTGTAGTCCTCGAAGCCGTACGCCGACAGGTCCTTGCCGTAGCCGGACTTCTTGAAGCCGCCGTGCGGCATCTCCGCGACCAGCGGGATGTGGGTGTTGATCCACACGCAGCCGAAGTCGAGCTTCTTGGACATGCGCATCGCGCGGGCGTGGTCCTTGGTCCACACCGAGGAGGCGAGGGCGTACTCCACGCCGTTGGCGTACGCGACGGCCTGGTCCTCGTCGGAGAAGGTCTGGACGGTGATGACCGGGCCGAAGACCTCCTTCTGGATGATCTCGTCGTCCTGCTTGACACCGGAGACGACGGTCGGCGCGAAGAAGTAGCCCTTGTCGCCGACGCGCTTGCCGCCGGCCTCCACGCGCGCGTGGGCGGGCAGCCGCTCGATGAAGCCCTCGACCTGCTTGAGCTGGTTGGGGTTGTTGAGCGGGCCGAAGAGCACGTCCTCGTCGTCCGGCTGGCCGGTCTTGGTGTCCTCGGCGGCCTTCGCCAGAGCCGCCACGAACTCGTCGTGGATCGACTCGTGGACGAGGACACGGCAGGCGGCCGTACAGTCCTGGCCGGCGTTGAAGAAGCCCGCGACGGAGATGTCCTCGACGGCCTTGGCGATGTCGGTGTCCTCGAAGACGACGACCGGGGCCTTGCCGCCCAGCTCCAGGTGGACCCGCTTGAGGTCCTTCGACGCCGACTCGGCCACCGACATGCCGGCGCGGACCGAGCCGGTGATGGAGGCCATCGCCGGGGTGTCGTGCTCAACCATCAGCCGGCCGGTCTCGCGGTCGCCGCAGACGACGTTGAAGACACCCTTGGGCAGGATCGAGCCGATGATGTCGGCGATCAGGACGGTGGAGGCGGGGGTGGTGTCCGACGGCTTGAGGACGACCGTGTTGCCCGCGGCGATCGCGGGGGCGAACTTCCACACCGCCATCATCATCGGGTAGTTCCAGGGCGCGACCTGCGCGCAGACGCCGACCGGCTCACGGCGGATGATCGAGGTCATCCCCTCCATGTACTCGCCGGCCGAGCGGCCCTCCAGCATCCGCGCCGCGCCCGCGAAGAAGCGGATCTGGTCGACCATCGGCGGGATCTCCTCGGAGCGGGTGAGCCCGACCGGCTTGCCCGTGTTCTCCACCTCGGCCGCGATCAGTTCCTCGGCGCGCTCCTCGAAGGCGTCCGCGATCTTCAGCAGGGCCTTCTGGCGCTCGGCGGGGGTGGTGTCGCGCCAGGCCGGGAAGGCGCGGGCGGCGGCCTCCATCGCGGCGTCCACGTCCGCCTCGCCGGACAGCGGCGCGGTCGCGTACGCCTCGCCCGTCGCCGGGTTGACCACCTCGGTGGTCCGTCCGTCGGCGGCGTCCCGGAACTCACCGTCGATGTAGTTGCGCAGACGACGCAGCTCGGTGCTCACTGCCGGCCTCCTGATCTGGTTCTTTCCGTCCACTCACTGAGACACCCACCCTAGCCGTCGGGCCCGCGTTTTCAACACCCCCGCGGCCGCGAGTTCTGCGAAATCCGCACGACCGAGAGTCTCAAACAACGAATTTCATCGATCAGGCCTTGCGAAACTGTCGAGACCTCGTGCACAGTGAGGTCGTGGCCAGTCGAAGCGCAGACCAGAGGGACTCCACCCGCGAGTCCAGGAACGGCGGCACCCCCCAGCTGGATGCCGTCTCCCTCGCCATCATCCAGCAGCTCCAGGAGGACGGCCGCAGGCCGTACGCCGCGATCGGCAAGGCGGTCGGGCTCTCCGAGGCGGCCGTGCGCCAGCGCGTGCAGAAGCTGCTGGACCAGGGCGTGATGCAGATCGTCGCCGTCACGGACCCGCTCACCGTGGGCTTCCGCCGGCAGGCGATGGTCGGGATCAACGTCGAGGGCGATGTCGAGTCGATCGCGGACGCGCTGACCGACATGTCGGAAGTCGAGTACGTGGTGATGACCGCGGGCTCGTTCGACATCCTCGCCGAGATCGTCTGCGAGGACGACGACCACCTGCTGGACGTCATCAACAAACGCATCCGGTCCCTGTCCGGCGTGCGCTCCACCGAAAGCTTCGTCTACCTGAAGCTGAAGAAGCAGACCTACATGTGGGGAACCCGATAACCGTGAGGACCCGATAACCGTGAGCACCAAGGACCTCAGCCGCACCGCGTACGACCACCTGTGGATGCACTTCACCCGCATGTCCTCGTACGAGAACTCCCCCGTTCCGACCATCGTCCGGGGTGAGGGCACCTACATCTACGACGACAAGGGCAAGCGCTACCTCGACGGTCTCGCGGGTCTGTTCGTGGTCCAGGCCGGTCACGGCCGCACGGAGCTCGCCGAGACCGCCTTCAAGCAGGCCCAGGAGCTGGCCTTCTTCCCGGTGTGGTCCTACGCCCACCCGAAGGCCGTCGAGCTGGCCGAGCGCATCGCCGACTACGCCCCGGGCGACCTGAACAAGGTCTTCTTCACCACCGGAGGCGGCGAGGCCGTCGAGACCGCCTGGAAGCTCGCCAAGCAGTACTTCAAGCTGACCGGCAAGCCCACCAAGTACAAGGTCATCTCGCGTGCGGTGGCCTACCACGGCACCCCGCAGGGCGCCCTGTCCATCACCGGTCTGCCCGGCCTGAAGGCGCCCTTCGAGCCACTCGTCCCGGGCGCGCACAAGGTGCCGAACACCAACATCTACCGCGCCCCGATCTTCGGTGACGACCCGGAGGCCTTCGGCCGCTGGGCCGCCGACCAGATCGAGCAGCAGATCCTCTTCGAGGGCCCGGACACCGTCGCCGCGGTCTTCCTGGAGCCGGTGCAGAACGCCGGCGGCTGCTTCCCGCCGCCGCCCGGGTACTTCCAGCGCGTGCGCGAGATCTGCGACAAGTACGACGTGCTGCTCGTGTCGGACGAGGTCATCTGCGCCTTCGGCCGCCTCGGCACGATGTTCGCCTGTGACAAGTTCGGCTACGTCCCGGACATGATCACCTGCGCCAAGGGCATGACCTCGGGCTACTCCCCGATCGGCGCCTGCGTCGTCTCCGACCGGATCGCCGAGCCGTTCTACAAGGGCGACAACACCTTCCTGCACGGCTACACCTTCGGCGGTCACCCGGTGTCCGCCGCGGTGGGTCTGGCCAACCTCGACCTGTTCGAGCGCGAGGGCCTGAACCAGCACGTGCTGGACAACGAGGGCGCCTTCCTGCAGACCCTGCAGAAGCTGCACGACCTGCCGATCGTCGGCGACGTCCGCGGCAACGGCTTCTTCTACGGCATCGAGCTGGTGAAGGACAAGAACACCAAGGAGTCCTTCAACGAGGAGGAGACCGAGCGCGTCCTGTACGGCTTCCTCTCCAAGGCACTGTTCGACAACGGCCTGTACTGCCGCGCCGACGACCGCGGCGACCCGGTCGTCCAGCTCGCCCCGCCGCTGATCTCCAACCAGGAGACCTTCGACGAGATCGAGCAGATCCTGCGCGCGACGCTGACGGAGGCATGGACCAAGCTCTGAGCCTGATTCGTCCGATCAGCTGATCTGTACCGGCCCCGGTGCCGCCCGTTCGAGTGAGAACGGCGGCCCGGGGCCGTGTGCTGTCCGGCCTCCCGGTGACGGCTGCCTAGCGTTCCAGTGACCGATCGGCCCAGCCTTCGTTCCCCCGGACGAGGGAACAGGCACGGGAAAACGGATCAGAACGAGGTGTGCAGCCATGGAGGCCGAGGCCCCACCGGACAACGACGTGCTCTGGGCACGCTCCCTGCACTTCAGGCACCCCGACGGCTCCCCCGGGCTCGCCGGGGTCTCGCTCGGCGTGCGCGAGGGCGAGATCCTCGCCGTCACCGGACCGCGCGGCAGCGGCAAGACGACCCTGCTGCGCTGTCTGTCCGGCCTGGTACCGGTGCGCAGCGGCGAGGTGTGGTTCAACAGCGCGCCCCTGCACACCCTCGGCCCGATGCGCCGGGAGCGGGTGCGCCGGGACCGCTTCGGCTGGATCGACCCGGCGCCGGTCCTGGTCCCCGAGCTGAACGCCTGGGAGAACGCCGCCCTGCCCCTCATGCTGCGCGGCGCCAGCCGCCGCAGGGCCAAGGTCGCGGCGCTGGAGTGGCTGGAGCGGCTCGACGTCGGCGACAGGGCCCGCAACCGCCCGCACGAACTCCAGCAGGCCGAGCGCCAGCGCATCGCCATCGCCCGGGCGCTGGCCCCGGCCCCCACGGTCCTGTTCGCCGACGAGCCCACGGCTCCGCTGCACCGCGCCGACCGCAACCACGTGCTGCGCACCCTGACCACGGCCGCCCGCTCGCACGGCATCACCGTGGTCCTCGCCACGCACGACGCCGACACCGCCGCCCTCGCCGACCGCACCGTGGCCCTGCTGGACGGCCGACGCGTCAGCACCGTGCACCTGCCCGACGCCCCCGAGACGGAAGGCCGCGCCGCGTGGTCGCTCTCCGTCTGACCCGGGCGGCCCGGCCCGCCGTCCAGGTGCGCCGCCTGCTGGTGGCCGCGGCCTCGGCGGGCACCGGCTTCCTCCTGCTGTCCTGCTTCGGTTACGCCCTGAACCACCCCGAGGCCGCGGATGCCGCCGCGCTGCGGCTGGCCTGGTGCGCGCTGCCGCTCGCCGCGACGGTGTACTTCGCGATCGCCGTCGCGCGCACCGACCCCGGGGCCCGGCCGCTCACGGGCCTGTCCGCCGTGGGCCTCGGTCCGGCGCGCCTGATGGCGGTCTCCGCGCTGACCACGGCCCTGTCCTGCACGCTGGGCTCACTGCTGGCCCTGCTGGTCTTCCTCGACCTGCGCGGCGACCTCACGGGCATGCCCTTCGACGGCGCGGTGGCGGACTTCCTGGCGGCGGGCCGGCACCTTCCCGTCCCGGCGACCCTGACGCTGCTGGGCGTGGTCCCGGCCCTCGCCTCGACCACGGTGGCCCTGGCCCTGCGTCCGACGGACCCCCGCCCCGCCACCCCGCTCCTGCGCAGGTACGGCCCCTTCGGGGCGTACGGCTCCTCGGTGGCGCGGGAGACGTTCGGGACGTACGGAAGGTTCGGGGCGCGGTTGCGGCCGGGGGCCGGGGATGCTCGCGGCAACCACGCTCGGGACGGGCAGGGAAGGGACGAGCACGGGCAGGACGAGCAGGGTCAGAACGAGCAGGGTCAGGTCAAGCACGTACCGGACAAGCAGGCGGAGGACAAGCACGGGCCGGTGGACGACGGCGAGCGGTCCGGTCGTCGGCCCGCGGGCGCACGAGACGACGGCGCGCAGCCCCATCGGCATGCCGGGGACAGCCGTGCCGCCGGGGCGGCTCCCGGCCCCGGGCAGGGCGACACCGCCACCGCGCCCGACAGCTCGACGGACCCCGAACCCCCGATGCCGGAGGGCGACCTGGCCGACGTCCTTCCCGGCCCCCGGCACACCGCACCCATCGGCCTGCCCTGGGGTATCGCCCTGCTGGCCACCGGCCTCGCGGTCCAGTCCTACGCCGACCGCGCGAACGCCGCCGTACTCCTCGGCCGGCTCCTCACCGCGACCGGCCTGGTGCTGGCCGCCCCCGGCCTCACCCACCTGTGCGGCCGTCTTCTGCAGTCCACCCGCCCGGGCGCCCTGCGTCTGCTGGCCGGCCGGGTCCTCATGGCGGAGGCCATCCGCATCGGCCGCCCCCTGGGCGTCGTCTGCGCGGTCGCGTCCGCCGGCTACGCCATGGCCACGCTGTACGCCGGCTCCGCACCGGCGTTCGGGCCCCTGACCACCCTCGGCGCGCTGCTCGTCACCGGCTGCACGGTCGCCACCCTCCTCACCGCGGCCGTGGAGACCCGCCAGTGCCGGGCCGACACGACCGCCGCGCTGCTCCGTCTGGGCGCCCCCGCCTCGATGCTGCGCACGGCCGCGGCCCTGCGCGCGGCGGCCCTGCTGACGCTGTTCGGTCCGCTCACCCTGGTCGTCGCCGCGCTGGCGGCCCTCCCCGTGAAACGCTGAAAAAAGATCTCCGGCGACCGATGAGTTCTGCCGGGGCCCCCGGTCTACCCCACCGAACACGCCGACCCCAGCACGGACCAGCAGGGAGAGAGCCCTCATGTACCAGCAGATGATCTTCGTGAACCTGCCCGTGAACGACCTCGACGCCTCGAAGAAGTTCTTCACGGAGCTCGGCTACACGATCAACCCGCAGTTCAGCGACGAGAAGGCCGCGTCCGTGGTGATCAGCGACACCATCGTCGCGATGCTGCTCACCAAGCCCTTCTACGCCACGTTCACCGAGAAGGAGATCGCCGACGCCACGAAGTCCAGTGAGGTGCTGGTCGCGCTGAGCGCCGAGAGCCGCGAGAAGGTGGACGAACTCGTGGACAAGGCCCTCGCGTCGGGCGCCACCCCGAGCGGCCACACCCAGGATCTCGGCTTCATGTACGGCCGCGCCTTCGACGACCTCGACGGCCACACCTGGGAGGTCATCTGGATGGACCCGGCGGCGGTCCAGGGCTGACCCGCCCCGCCGCCCAAATCGTCGTCAAACGTCACGGTGATTAATAAGCAGGCAAAGTCAACGGCCGTTGGTGGCATATGCGTTGACACTCTTACGGAGCGCTTATAAACCTGTGAGCCTCTTGGGGATGCTGGGGCACTCACCTCATCCGGTGCCTCAACGCCCCCTGAACCCCCCGCAGTTGCACTCTGTAAAGGACAAACGTTGTCCATAACTCACCGTGGCGTACGCCGTTCCGTGCGCATTCTGGGTGTTGCCTCCGCCTCGGCCGCGGTCGTGCTGGGGCTGTCCGGCTCCGCGCTGGCGTGCACCATCAGCGACTTCAAGGCCGAAGCCAAGTGCGACGGCAACAAGGGCGTCATCGTCGTCACCGACACCGATGCCTCCGCCACCCCCGCGACCATCACGGTCTACCGGGAGAACGCCGGCGGAGTCGAGAAGCAGATCGGTCAGCAGAAGGTCACTGGATCGGCCCAGGGCACCCAGGTCACCTTCTCGGAGAAATGGCAGCCGAAGGCGACGTACCGTGTTCACGTCACGGCCGGCCTGGTCGACCAGGACCTGCAGAACCTGCTGACCACCCCAGCCCTCGCCTGCAAGACCGAGAGCCCGACCCCGACGGCGTCGGCCCCGACGAAGCCGGCGCCGTCGACGTCCGCCCCGGCCGAGTCGGCGACCCCGACCCCGACGGCCTCCGCGTCCAGCTCCGCCCCGGCGGGCACGGTCGGCAACGCGCCGACCCCGGCGGCCGGTGACTCGAACCTCGCCGAGACCGGTGCCGACTCCAACACCGGCCTGATCGCCGGCATCGCGGGCGCGCTGGTCGTCGTCGGCGGTGGCGCGGTCTACTTCGGCATGCGCCGTCGTGGAGCCCGCGGCAACGGCTGACGCCCTTCCGCAACAGGTACGACGCCGCGGCCCGTCCCCCTATCCCCAGGGGACGGGCCGCGGTCGTGTGTCAGCCGAAGCTGGCCTGCTTCAGCCAGAACTCCAGCAACTCACGCTCGCCGAGGACCTCGAGGCCGGGGGCGTCCAGCGGCAGCCGGTTGTAGAAGGCGAGCAGCACGGAGGTGAGCGGGCCGCGCAGGGCGACCGTGGCCTTCTCATGGCCGCGCCGCCAGCTGACGCCGTCCTCGCCCAGCTCGATGAGCCACTCGGCGTTCAGCGCGGGGTCGGTGTCGGTGGCATGCAGATGGATGCTGCGGCCCGGACTGCGCAGCTCGGTGGCCCACTCCCGCGCCCCGGAGCGCTGCACCCACTCCACGATCTGCAGCCACTCGTCCAGCGCGTCGACGGCGACCTCGGGCGCGACCTCGTAGGGCACCCCGACGGTGAGCGCGGCGTCCGCGCGGTGAACGGTGATCTCGTGGGTCATCCGGCGGGCCCAGAACCCGCTCGTGGCCGCGCCGGTCCAGGACCACACCTTGGCGTCGGGACCGGCCTCGCGCAGTGCCCCGACGACCAGTTCGCCGGTCTCCGCGAGCCATGCGTCGAGGGCTGCCGCGTCCCCCTCGGCGTCCGGACCCGCGCCGAGCGGTACCTGCTCGCGCGGGACCATCTCCTGGGCCCGGGTCCGGACGAGTGCGGCCGCCCAGCGCAGGGCGCCGCCCATGTGCCGTACGAGCTGTTCCAGCGTCCACTCCGGGCAGGTCGGCACGGTGGCCTTCAGATCGGCGCCGGAGGTCACCAGGGTCCTGAACCTGCCTACCTGGTCGGCGATCTCGTCGCAGTAGCGCTCATGCGCAAGCAAGGTCATGGCCCTCACCCTAGGGGCGCGCCGATCAGTCGAGCACGACGATTTCGGCCGCGTCGAACTCCACGCCCACCCCGTCCCCGACCTCGGGTGCCTCCCGCAGCGCGCAGGCCGCCTCCAGGCGCGGCCCGTCCCCCGGCTGGAGGTGTACGGCGACATGGGTGCCCTTGAAGGTGCGCGCGGTCACCGTGCAGGCCAGGCCGCCGTCGGCCGGCACGAGCCGTACTCCGGCCGGCCGGACCAGCAGCGTGCGGCTGCCCTGCGGGGAACCGTCGGGGACGGGCAGCTTGCCCCAGGGGCTGTCGGCGACCGTACCGGCGACGGTCGCCGGGACCACGTTGTCGAAACCGAGGAAGCGGGCCACGAAGGCGCCGGCGGGCCGCTGCCACACCTGAAGCGGCGTGCCGGACTGCGCGATCCGCCCGTCCCGCATCACCACCACCCGGTCGGCCAGCGCGAACGCCTCGCCCTGGTCGTGGGTCACGGCGAGCACGGTGGTGCCCAACCGGCCGAAAACCTCCCGCAGTTCGACCACCAGGCGTTCGCGCAGCGAGCGGTCGAGCTGGCCGAGCGGCTCGTCCAGCATGAGAATCCGGGGCCTGGGGGCGAGCGCCCGGGCGAGGGCCACGCGCTGCTGCTCGCCGCCGGACAGGGCGGCCACGGCCCGCCGGGCGGCCCCGGGCAGCCCTACCAGATCCAGCAACTGCCCGACCTCGGCGTCCCGTTGCCCCTTGGCGACGCCGTGCATGCGCAGCCCGAAGGCCACGTTCGCGCCGACGTCCCGCTGCGGGAAGAGCTGGTGGTCCTGGAACATCAGGCCGACGCCCCGCTTGTGCGCGGGCACGCCCGACTGGTCGCGGCCGTCGAGCAGGACCCGGCCGTCGGACAGGGGCTGGAGCCCGGCGACCGCCCGCAGCAGGGTCGACTTGCCGCTGCCGCTGGGGCCCAGCACACACACCACCTCGTGCTCGGCGACGTCGAGATCGACCGCGTCGAGCACGGCCCGCCCGCCGAAGCGCACGGTCGCGGCATCGAGGCTCAGCAGCATCGAGAACTTCCCGGTCCGGTCAGCGGCATCGGGACTCCCCCGTTCGGTCAGCGGCATCAGAACTCCCCCGTCCGGTCGGTGCGCAGCCGCTCCAGGAGCAGCAGCGCGACGGCGCACACCACCATCAGGATGGTCGAAAGGGCCATCGCCTGGCCGTAGTTGAGGTCTCCGGGGCGGCTGAGCAGCCGGGCCACGGCGACCGGAAGCGTGGGGTTGTCGGGCCGGGCGATGAACACGGTCGCCCCGAACTCTCCGAGCGAGACGGCGAACGCGAACCCTGCCGCGACCAGCAGCGCCCGCCGCACCATCGGCAGATCGACCTCCCGCCACACCCGCCAGGGCGAGGCCCCGAGCACGGCGGCGGCCTCCCGGAGCCGTGCGTCCACCGCACGCAGCACGGGCAGCATGGTCCGTACGACGAACGGGGCGCCGACCAGCGCCTGGGCGAGCGGGACGAGGATCCAGGACTGTCTGAGATCCAGCGGCGGCTTGTCGAGGGCGATCAGGAAGCCGAAGCCGACGGTCACGGCGGAGACGCCGAGCGGCAGCATCAGCAGCGCGTCGAAGCCCCGGACCAGCCGTCCGGCGTCCCGGCGGGCCAGCGCGGCGGCGGCGAGACCTCCGATCACGACGGCGATGGCGGTGGCGGCGACGGCGTACTGCACAGAGGTCCACACCGCGTGCACCGGCGCCACCAGGAACGTACCGCCGTCCGCGTTCGTCAGGGCCCGGTAGTAGCCGAAGCCCGGCGCGTCCAGGGAGCGGCGGACGAGAACGGCGAGGGGCAGGACGAGCAGCAGCGCGACGGTGACGAGGACGCCGGCGAGCAGGGCCCACTGCCCGGTGCCGCGCGGGCGGCGGGCGGTCGCCCTGGGGTCGACCAGTCGCAGCGCGGCCTCCCGGCGCCGTACCGTCCAGGCGTGCACGGCGAGGATCGCGCCGACGGCGGCGAACTGGACGAGGGTGAGGACGGCGGCCGTGGAGAGGTCGAAGACCTCGGAGGTCTGCCGGTAGATCTCCACTTCGAGGGTGGAGAAGGTGGGGCCGCCGAGGATCTGGACGACGCCGAAGGAGGTGAAGGTGAACAGGAACACCATCAGCGCGGCGGCGGCCACGGCGGGCGCGAGGGCCGGGAGGGTGACTCTGCGCCAGGCACCGAGCGGAGACGCGCCGAGCATGCGGGCGGCCTCCTCCTGCCGGGGGTCGAGCTGGGACCACAGCCCGCCCACGGTCCGTACGACGACCGCGTAGTTGAAGAAGACGTGCGCCAGCAGGATCGCCCAGACCGTGGTGTCCAGCCGTACGCCCCACAGTTCGTCGAGCAGCCCGCCGTGCCCGACGAGGGCGAGGAACGCGCTCCCGGCGACGACGGTCGGCAGCACGAACGGCACGGTGACGACGGCCCGCAGCACCTGCTTGCCGGGGAAGTCGAGACGGGCGAAGACGTACGCCGCGGGCAGTGCGAACAGCAGGGTGAGCGCGGTGGAGGCAAGCGCCTGCCAGGTGGTGAACCACAGCACATGCCGGATGTCCGGCTGCGTGACCACCTCCGCGATCCGCCCCAACTGCCAGACACCGTCGGCCTTCAGGCCGCGCGCGACGATCGCGGCCACGGGCCAGGCGAAGAACAGCGCGAAGAACGCGACGGGCAGGGCCATCAGCCCGAGCCGCGCCGCGCTCCCCGTACGGCCCTTCCGGGGCGCTACTTCAGTACGAGCGAGGTCCACGACTTGACCCACTGGTCACGGTTGGCGGCGATCTTGCCGGGGGCCATGGTCTCGGGGTGCCCGGCGGCCTTGCCGTACTCGGTGAACTCGGCGGGCACCTTCGCGCCCTGCACGACCGGGTAGACGTACATGTTCAGCGGCATGTCCTCCTGGAACTCCTTGGAGACCAGGAAGTCGATGAACGCCTTTGCGCCCTTGGGGTTCCGGGCGTTGCCGAGCAGCCCGGCGAACTCGATCTGCCGGAAGCACGTGCCGTACGACACCCCGGTCGGGGCCGTGCCGGGCCGCTTCTTGGCGTAGATGACCTCGGCGGGCGGTGAGGAGGCGTACGACACGACGAGCGGCCGGTCACCGCCGGCCTTCCTGCCCTCCGACGAACCGGAGAACTCCTGGTAGTAGGCCTGTTCCCAGCCGTCGACGACCTTGACGCCGTTGGCCTTGAGCTTCTTCCAGTAGCCCTGCCAGCTGTTGTCGCCGAACTGGGCGGCGCTGCCGAGCAGGAAGCCGAGGCCCGGCGAGGAGGTGGCGGCGTTCTCGGTGACGAGGAGGTTCTTGTACTGCGGCTTGGCCAGGTCGGCGAACGTCTGCGGCGGAGTCAGACGGTGGTCGGCGAAGTACTTCTTGTCGTAGTTGACGCAGATGTCGCCGTAGTCGATCGGCGTGACCCGGTGCCTGTCCTTGTCGAGCTGGTAGGCGGCGCCGGTCTTGTCGAGGCCCTTGGCGGTGTACGGCTGGAAGAGGCCGTTGTCGAGGGCACGGGACAGCAGGGTGTTGTCGACGCCGAAGAAGACGTCGCCCTGCGGGTTGTCCTTGGTCAGGATCGCCTTGTTGACGGCCTGCCCGGCGTCGCCGTCCTTGAGGACGTGGACCTTGTACCCGGTCTTCTTCTCGAAGTCCTGGAGCACGTTCTTGGACACGGCCCACGAGTCGTGGCTGACCAGGGTCACGGACTTGGAGTCCGCTGACGACTTGGCGTCCGTCGATCCGCACGCGGACAGCGTGATCAGGCCGAGCCCGACCGCCACGGCCACGAAGGTCTTGTTCTGCACTGGATGTCCTCCTGGGGTTGGCCAGGAAGAGACGCGGCCCCGCCCGGGTCGCTTACGGAAAGGACCCGGGCAGGGCGCAACAGCTTGAGTGATGACCGAACTCCCTACCCAGAATGACCTGGGCGAGGTTCAGAGGGTCTGCGGCCCTGTCCGCCGCACTCTCAGCGCTGTGGCGCTCCCCTGTCGGAATATGAAGGTGTCTGGATATGAAGATATGTGGACCGGCCCAGACTACCGCTCGGTGGCCGCGAGCTGACCACAGGCTCCGTCGATCTCCTGGCCACGGGTGTCCCGGACGGTGACGGGCACACCATGGGCGGCGATGGCCTCGACGAACGCCTTCTCGTCCTCGGGCCGCGAGGCGGTCCACTTCGAGCCCGGCGTCGGGTTCAGCGGAATGAGATTGACGTGCACGGGCTTGCCCCTGAGCAGCCGCCCGAGCCGGTCTCCCCGCCACGCCTGGTCGTTGATGTCGCGGATGAGCGCGTACTCGATGGACAGCCGGCGCCCGCTCTTCTCGACGTACTCGAACCCGGCGTCCAGCACCTCGCGCACCTTCCAGCGGGTGTTGACGGGGACGAGGGTGTCGCGGAGTTCGTCGTCGGGGGCGTGCAGGGAGATCGCGAGCCGGCACTTGAAGCCCTCGTCGGCGAACCGGTGGATGGCCGGCACGAGCCCGACGGTGGACACGGTGATGCCGCGCTGGGACAGTCCCAGCCCGTCCGGAGCCGGATCGGTCAGCGCCCGGATGGCACCCACGACCCGCTTGTAGTTGGCGAGCGGCTCGCCCATGCCCATGAAGACGATGTTGGAGAGCCGGGCAGGCCCACCGGGCACCTCCCCGTCCCGCAGCGCCCGCATCCCGTCGACGATCTGATGCACGATCTCGGCGGTGGACAGGTTCCGGTCGAGCCCCGCCTGTCCGGTCGCGCAGAACGGGCAGTTCATCCCACACCCCGCCTGCGAGCTGATGCACATGGTGACCCGGTCCGGGTACCGCATCAGCACCGACTCCACGAGGGTCCCGTCGAACAGCCGCCACAGCGTCTTGCGGGTCGTCCCCTGGTCGGTCGACAGATGCCGGACGACGGTCATCAGCTCGGGGAACAGTGCGTCCTGGAGCTTGGCACGCGATCCGGCGGGGATGTCGGTCCACTGCTCCGGGTCGTGTGCGTACCGCGCGAAGTAGTGCTGCGCGAGCTGCTTGGCACGAAACGGCTTCTCACCGATCTCGGCCACCGCGTCCTTGCGCTCGGCGGGGGTGAGGTCGGCAAGATGCCGCGGCGGCTTCTGAGCACCGCGCGGGGCGACGAAAGTGAGTTCTCCGGGCTTAGGCATGGCCTTACCAGTGTCGCAGATCCAAATGGGTGGTCTGCGGGTGCCGCAGGCCACGACTGTCGTCAGCAGGCGTCACCGGTCGTCACTGAGCGGCATCGGACGGCCCAGGAACGGCCCAGGAACGGCCCAGCCGATGGGTCCGTGCGCCCTGGCTGAGCTGCCACTGTCTATCGTTCCGGCCCACCCACGCGGAGTAGATCGTCCATGGCGCTACGTGCTGCCGCCACGAAGACATCGAGGCGGCCATTCAGGCTGCCGTGGACCTGGCACCACGAATCTTCAGGCGTCCGCTCGCCAGGCCCACGACGGCCCTGCATGCCGTTCAGTGGGCGAGCGGCGCGGACATCGACCACCTTGCCATTGGCCCCGCCGGCGTCTTCTCCATCAACTCGAAACGCCACCCGGGGAAGGCCGTTTGGTACGGCGACACCGCCATCACGGTCAACGGGGCCACGACCCGCCACATCGCAATCAGCGAGTCCGAGGCGCGCCGCGTATCGCGGGTCCTCTCTCGCCACTGCGAAGGTGACGTTCCTGTCCGTCCGGTGATCTCGGTAGTGGACGCGGCGAAGCTGACGATCAAGAACGCGAACCCACGGGTCCTCGTGCTCAAGGTTGAACAGGTATCTACCAGGTAGCGCGGGATGCCCGAACCTGGGCCGGTTAGGGCCTGTCCGACGGGTCGCGTCACCGCACCCGCACCCGCACCCGCACCCGCACCCGCACCCGACAGCACTGTCACCCGAATGGCGCAACATCACATGCCACCCGCATGGGTGAAGATCAAGCTGGCTAGTGGCCCCAACCGAGGCAATCCGTGAAAGGGGAACCAAATGCGCATTCGACGAATCCTCGCCGCCGTCATCGCCACGGCAGCCCTCGCCGGACTCGGCCTCTCAGGCGCCGCCACAGCCACCGCCGCCACCGCACAGGGCGCCCCATCCTACGTCACCCCTTCTCAGTGCAAGCAGGGTGGCGGAACGGCCGATCTGACGGACAACACCTGCAAGGGCGGTACGTACGACGGGCAGAAGATCGACTGAACCCCACAAGGCGCCCCGCAGCCACGCGCCGCGGGGCGCTCTGGCGCGAGCGTAGCCAGGAGATTCGCAAGGACTGTGCCGACCCGTCGGGCACGCCCCCAAGGGCCGTTCGTGAGGGACCTGACAGTCACTGGCTGATCATGAAGCCCTGCTCCGGATGGATCAGCAGTCGCTGTAGCGCCCCCACGAGCATGTCGATCACCAAACGGGCGTCACCGATGGAGTCGACGTATTCGTCCAGCGTCATCGGGCTGGAAGCGCTGATGATCTCAACTTCGGGCCACAGTTTGCGCGCGGTGGCGTAGGCGCGCCTCTCCTCGTACGGCTTGCTGATCAGCAGGACAGCGGAGACGTCGACGCCGGCCTCTTCCAATGCCTCTCGGGAGAAGCGGATATTTTCGCCCGTGTTCCGAGCACGCGGCTCCACAAGCACGGCTGAGCTGGGAACGCCAAGCTCAAGCGCCCGCTCTCGGTAGTGAACGGCTTCGCCTCGGGGCATGCGCTCCCGCGTCGTGGGGCTGGCGGCCCCGGTGAACACGAGCAGTGGAGCCATGCCGCGCTTGTACAGGTCGACCGCAGCATCGGCCACCCCCAGGTCGTGGCTGCCGAGTCCGATGGCGACCGAGCACGGCCGGGGCGCGCGGCCCATCTGGTGGTAGCCCCACAGGCGCCGTGTGTCCGCCCATTCCTGTGCCGTGATCACTGCTGGCCTTCCCGGTCCTTCGCCGAGTCGGGGACCTTGAAGCCCAGTCGGGGACCTTGAAGTCGTACTCCCACGCGAAGCGTGAAGCCGCGTGCACCCCGATGGCGAACTCGACCACCGTACCGTCGGCCGTACAGGTCGTCCGGTGCAGCTCCACGACGGCTTCACCGGGTGGCAGTTGCAGGAACTTCACTTCGTCGGGGCTGGGGGCGCGGGCAAGGAGTTCTTCCTTCATGTGATCGATCTCGTAACCCGCGTCGTACAGCACGCGAAATCCGCCGCCTCGACCGGCCGGGCCCGGCGTCGGGTCGACCAGACGCGTTGCCTCAACGTGCTCGGGCCGGTAGTAGCTGGTCAGCGTGTGCGTTGGCTGCTCGCTGTTGCCGCACGACAGTGCCGTGACCTCGGGACGAAGTGACCAGGCCGTCCGCTGCCAACGCCTTCCGCAGCCGAGGCGTCGATGTCGCCGGCCCGCTCGTACCGGAGCGCATGATCATGTAGCCGACCTGGTCGCCATCGCTCCTTGTCAGGTCGATCACGGGGATGCGGCAACGTCGGCCAACCGGCACTGAGCCCCGGTCGACCGGCTGCTGAGGTCCAGCGTCGCCCGATTCACCGCGTGGCCTCTTCGAGCCACCCCGCGGGGAAGAACGGCGTGGGGACCAGTGCCGCGAATGCGATCTGAGCCATGGCCTGGAACGCCAGAGGTTCGCCGGCGCTGCTCGCAAGGAGGGGACAAGCACAGACGACCAGCGGAAGGGCAAGCAGCACACGGAACCGGACCGTCTCCATCCGGCTGTGGACCCAGACCGCGAAAATGGCGATGAACAGGGTTGGAATGCCGATGATCAGCAGCATGTCCATGCCCAGCGTCATGATCGCCAGGAAGCTGTCTTTCCACCAGACGGTCTGCGAGATGACCACCCACGCTGCGGTGTGGAGGAGCACGTATATGAGCACACACCGCCCCATTCGCCTCAGGATGTACGCAAGTCTGCCGGCTGCCCCCACCCCTGCCCCCATCCCTGCCCCCATGTCCGAGCCCTAGATTTGAACGCGTTCAACATAGTGCACTGGTCGCCTGACGGCTGACCGTCCAGGAGTGGAAACCCGCGCTTGCTGCCGCCGGCCTCATCCCCGATGCCGGGCCCGACGGCAAGTACGAGTCGGCACGCCGGCACGGCATGCGCACGCCGAGGCACTCCCACGCCTCCGTTCCGCCGGACGCCGGACGCCGGACGCCGGACGCCGGACGCCGGGGAGAGCGTCACGGCCGTCGGCCAGTACCTGGGACACACCGACCCGGTGCTGACGCTTCGGGTGTACACGCACCTCATGCCGTCCAGTCGGGAACGGACGGACGACGAAGGCCGTCGATCACATGTTCCGTGAGAGCGCCAAGTAGCCCTTGAAACACGGTTCGCGATCAACGAGATGTGGAGACTCGTACCGCCGCAGAACGTGGACGACGCGATGGGCCCGGAGATCAGCGAAGGCCTGACGGCTCTCAAGCGACTCGACCGGGCGAGAGTCGGAAGGCTGTGAAATCGTGCGATCCCGAGCAGGCCCCTGATGCCACGATGCGCCTGTCGAGACGCACCGCTTTCACAGCCGCAGCACGACAAGCGATCGAGAATGCGGACTGACGACCCAGAGACGGCCCGGTCGCTGGAAGCACATGGCTCGCACGGTGGCCGCCCGATACGGGGGAGGGCTCAGCCGAGCGCGGCTGAGCCCTCCTGGTCCGATGTGCCACTCAGATGCAGGGGACGTTGGCGAAGCCCGGGTAATAGAAGCGCCCCGCCGGACCAGCGCTGTGAATGCAGCGGTCGAGGCTGGGGCTCTGGGGCTTCGGGCTCTCGGTGGCGGCGGTCGCGGTCGGAGCGACCAGGAGGGTCGCCCCAAGAATCATTACCGCCACCGCCGATTTCTTGCCCGGCATGCGCCTCCGGACTGTCTTCATTGCCGCCCTCCTTCGGGTCGGGACGGGAGCGCCGCGCGGTTCACAGGGCGACGGTTCGGCGCTCGCTGTTCCGCATATCGTCATATGCCGCAGGCATGACGTCAACAGCCCAAATCGGAAATTAGCGCTTAAAGCTGACTGGCTCCACCGGTGTCGGAGATCCGATGGGGTGGCCTCTGAGAGCTCCGGTGGGCTGTGAAGTTCTGCTGACGAACGGTCGGGTTTCCTGGTCGGACCTTGTCTCGCCCCTCGGCCTGGCGTTAACCACATGAAGCATGAACCTTTTCGGCCGCAACTCCTCCCACCGGCGCGCGCAGCCGTCCGCCGCCGCTCCCGTGGCGACCGCCGCGCCGGTGGCCCGTGCCACCGCCGTTCTGCCCGATCCCGATCTGGCGGGCCTCACCGGCGAGTGGCTGATCGATCCGGCACACAGCAGGATCGGGTTCTCCGTACGGCACGCGATGGTGACGACGGTGCGGGGAGCCTTCAGCGAGTACGAGAGCCGCCTCTACTTCGACGGCCGCGACCCGGCCCGCTCCCGGGCCGACATCGTGCTGTACACGGCCAGCGTCGACACGGGTGTCGAGCAGCGCGACGCGCACCTGATCGGCCGGCAGTTCCTGGACGCCGGCGCGCACCCACGGATGACCTTCACCAGCACGGCCGTACGGCTCGAGGGCGAGGACGTCTACCGCATGACCGGCGATCTCACGATCAAGGACACCACCCGCCCCGTCGACGTGGAACTCACCTACATCGGTCATGTCATCGACGCGTTCGGTGACGAGCGGGTCGGCTTCGACGGCACCACCACGATCAACCGCTCGGACTGGGGGCTGACCTACGACGCCCGGCTGGCCCAGGGCGGGGCCATGGTGAGCGAGAAGGTCCGCCTCCAGTTCGACATCGCCGCAATCCGGGCCACCTGAGAAACGCCCGGCGACGGGGCCTAGGCGGCGGTGTGCTCCAGCCGCTCCTTGAGCAGCCGCTCGTTCTCCGGCAGTTCCCTGCGGACCTGGGGGCGTACGACGAGGGGGATCAGCACCCTGCCGAGACCGTGGCCCTCGAAGTCCAGGTCCATGGTCACGCGGGTACGGCCGTCGGGAAGCGGGGTGACCTCGCCGTGGACCTTTCCCCGGACCGGACCGTCGGTGCCCCGCATGCTCCATGAGCGCGGTGGCTCGAACTCGGTGACCCGCATGGTCAGCGGGACGTCGCGGCGGCCGACGTGGCGGGTGATCCGGATCCGGGACCCGAGTCCGAAGGGGCTGTCGTCGAGCTGCTCGACCGACACCGCACTCTTCTGCCACTCCGGCAGGTGGGACGGGTCGCTGAGATACGCCCAGACCTCGCCGGGAGACCGGTCGACGTCGATCTCTTCATGGAAGGCGGACATGACGGCCTCCTTTTCCGGATAGGGGGCTTACATCCAGCATCGTCCCACCGCCAGTGCCGTACGACCAATGCCGAAGGCCCCCGCCCTCGGACAGGACGGGGGCCCGGAAGCCGTACGACACGACGCTCACGCGGAGCCGACGAACACCACCAGCAGCAACCACACCACCGGCGCAGTGGGAAGCAAAGAGTCGAGGCGGTCCATGATGCCCCCGTGGCCGGGGAGCAAGGTGCCCATGTCCTTGATGCCCAGGTCGCGCTTGATCATGGATTCGCCGAGGTCGCCCAGCGTGGCGCTGGCCGCCACCGCGAGGCCCAGCAGCAGGCCCTGCCACCAGGCGCCGTCGTCGATCAGGAACTCCATGCACAGCGCGCCCGCGACCATCGCGAACAGCACCGCGCCCGCCAGGCCCTCGCGGGTCTTGCCGGGGCTGATGCGCGGTGCCAGCTTGTGCCTGCCGAACCGCCAGCCGACCGCGTACGCGCCGGTGTCGCTCACGACCGTCAGGAGGAGGAAGGTGAGGACCCGCCAGGGTCCGTCGGACGCGGTCAGCATCATCGCCACGAACGTGGCCAGGAAGGGCACGTAGAACGCCGCGAACACGCCCGCCGTGACGTCCTTGAGATAGCCCTCCGGCGACTCCGTCATGCGCCAGACCAGAACCGCCAGCGCGGTCAACGCCATCGCGACCCACGCGCCCTCGGCGCCGCGCACATACCCCGCGACCACCATCGCCGCACCGCCGACCGCCAGCGGCACCAGCGGCGCCTTGATCTCCTTGCGTTCCCGCAGCCTGCTGGTCAGCTCCCACAGGCCGACGACGACGGCGACCGCGATCACACCGACGAAGACGGCCTTCTTGACGAACAGGGAGGCGACGATCACCACACCGAGCCCGACCCCGACGCCTATGGCCGCGCTCAGGTCACGGCCCGCGCTCTTCTTCTGCGGCGCTGGGGCCGGCTGGTGGGCGTCGGGCATGGGCTCCGGATTCTGGTTCTCGGCCGGGAGGGTGCGGGCCTGCGGGGGCTCGGGGCGGAACTCGTCCTGGAATTCCTGGAACAAGGAGCCGCTACGCCGAGCGGTCCCCCGGTCGCCGTCCTGGGCTGAGCCGTACGCGGGTTCGTCGGGCACGATGGGCATGGGGCGAGTCTGGTGCGCCTCAGGCGCATCGTACGCGGGACCCGCCGGGACGGCCCCCGGGGCAGGCTGGGCAGGCCCGCCCGCGGCGGACCCCCAGTACCCGGCCTGGCCCACCGACGGCGGTGCCCCCCAGGAAGAGTCGCTCATCAGACTTCGAGCAGCTCCGATTCCTTGTGCTTCAGGAGCTCGTCCACCTGGGCGACGTACTTCGCCGTGGTGTCGTCGAGGTCCTTCTCCGCACGGCGGCCCTCGTCCTCGCCGATCTCGCCGTCCTTGATCAGCTTGTCGATGGCGTCCTTGGCCTTGCGGCGCACGGAGCGGATCGAGATCTTCGCGTCCTCGCCCTTGCCCTTGGCGACCTTGATGTACTCACGGCGGCGTTCCTCGGTCAGCTCGGGGAACACCACCCGGATGATGTTGCCGTCGTTGCTGGGGTTGACGCCCAGGTCGGAGTCGCGGATCGCCTGCTCGATGTTGCGCAGCGCGCTCTTGTCGAACGGGGTCACGACTGCCATGCGCGGCTCCGGCACGGAGAACGAGGCCAGCTGGTTGATCGGCGTCGGGGCACCGTAGTAGTCGGCCACGATCTTGTTGAACATCGCCGGGTGCGCACGGCCGGTGCGGATCGCGGCGAAGTCCTCCTTGGCGACCACGACGGCCTTCTCCATCTTCTCCTCGGCCTCGAGGAGGGTCTCTTCGATCACCACTTGCTCCTGCGTGTCTTGAGTAAGGCCCGGCTGCGGTTCCTCTGACGGGCGGCGGCCGGCTGCGTCGCGTCTTCTTCCTGCACGGTTCCCGACCGGCAGGACATTGTCCATCCCCCGGCCAGGGTCAGGCCCCCTTACGGGGCCGCGCGCCTCCGGCCGGGTTGATGCCGGGTCAGTCCCGGCTGCCCTGGTCACCCACCAGCGTGCCGATCTTCTCACCCTTGACGGCACGGGCGATATTGCCCTCCGCGAGGAGTTCGAAGACGAGGATCGGGAGCTTGTTGTCGCGGCACAGCGTGATGGCGGTGGCGTCGGCGACCTTAAGGTCGCGGGTGATGACCTCGCCGTAGCCGAGGGCGTCGAACTTGACGGCGTCCGGGTTGGTCTTGGGGTCGGAGTCGTAGACCCCGTCCACGCCGTTCTTGCCCATGAGCAGCGCCTCGGCGTCGATTTCCAGGGCGCGCTGGGCGGCGGTGGTGTCGGTGGAGAAGTACGGCATGCCCATACCGGCGCCGAAGATGACCACGCGGCCCTTCTCCAGGTGGCGCACGGCGCGCAGCGGGATGTACGGCTCGGCGACCTGGCCCATGGTGATGGCGGTCTGCACCCGGCTGTCGATGCCCTCCTTCTCCAGGAAGTCCTGGAGGGCGAGGCAGTTCATCACGGTGCCGAGCATGCCCATGTAGTCGGAGCGGGCTCGGTCCATGCCGCGCTGCTGGAGTTCGGCGCCGCGGAAGAAGTTGCCGCCACCGATGACGACCGCGACCTCCGCGCCGTCCCGTACGACGGCCGCGATCTCCCGGGCGATCTTGTGCACCACGTCCGGGTCCACGCCCAGGCCCCCGCCACCGGAGAAGGCCTCTCCGGACAGCTTCAGCAGAAACCGGCCGCGTACTTTGCCGTCGTCGCTCTTCTGGGCCTTGGTGGTCATGGGAGATCCCGCCTCTTTCACGTGTTGCACATACGAAGAAGGCCATTGCCGATGGGGTTGCTTTTCGCTCCCATGCGCGGCAATGGCCTCCTCGTCAGATCTGCTGCCGTCCGCCCCACCCCGGGGTGTGGCGGTGTGCGCGGACGACTGCTGTCGACCCTACCGAGAATTTCCCGTGGGTCGCGCGTCGATCGCGGAACGGGCTCAGATGCCGACCTTGATGCGCGAGAAACGCTTCAGGGTGACACCGGCCTCGTCCAGCACCTTCTGGACCGACTTCTTGTTGTCCAGCGCGTACGGCTGGCCGAGCAGCGTGGCGTCCTTGAAGAAGCCGTTGAGACGACCCTCGACGATCTTGGCGATCGCGGCCTCGGGCTTGCCCTCGGCGCGGGTGGTCTCCTCGGCGATGCGGCGCTCGGACTCGACGACGTCGGCCGGCACGTCCTCCTTGGCGAGGTACTTCGGCGCGAAGGCGGCGATGTGCTGGGCGACGCCCTTGGCGACCTCGGCGTTCGGCTTGTCGAGCTCGACCAGGACACCGATCTGCGGGGGCAGGTCGGGCATGGTGCGGTGCATGTAGGCCAGCACGAAGCCGTCGGAGAACTGCGCGAAGCGGTCCAGGACGATCTTCTCGCCGAGGTTGGCGTTGGCCTCGTCCACGAACGCCTGGACGGTCTTGCCGGGCTCGATCTCGGAGGCCAGCAGGGCCTCGAGGTCGGCCGGGGAGCTCGCGGCGACGTGCTCGGCGATCTTGTTGGCGACGGCCTGGAACTTGTCGCCCTTGGCGACGAAGTCCGTCTCGCACTTCAGCTCGACCAGGACGCCGGTGGAGTTGTCGTCGGCGATGATGGAGACCACGGCGCCGTTCTCGGCGGAGCGGCCCTCGCGCTTGGCGACGCCCTTCTGGCCCTTGATGCGCAGCGCCTCGACGGCCTTCTCGACGTTGCCCTCGGCCTCGTCGAGCGCCTTCTTGCAGTCCATCATGCCGGCGCCGGTGAGCTCACGGAGCTTCTTGACGTCGGCGGCGGTGTAGTTCGCCATGAGTCTGTGAGTCTTTCTCGAAGTCTGGGAGATCTTCAGATCCGCACGGTTGCGTTCCACATGTAGCCGCGGAGCGCGTACGTCGTGCCGACCTACGGGTGAACAGCGGGGGTGGACTTCACCGCGCCCAAGGCGCTGTCGGATGCAGTACCACCCCCGCCGTCAACGCTGACGTCAGGCCTGCTCGCCCTCGGCGGCCTTCTCCTCGGCCGGAGCAGCCTCGGCCGGAGCAGCCTCGGCGGCGGGCTCGGTGGCGGCCTCGGCGGCGGGCTCGGTGGCGGCCTCGGCAGCCGGAGCCTCGTCCTTCTTCTCACCCTCGAGCAGGTCGCGCTCCCACTCGGCGAGCGGCTCGCCCGCGGCCTTCTCGCCCTTCTCGCCGGTGGCGACGCCGGAGCGGGCGATGAGGCCCTCGGCGACGGCGTCGGCGATCACACGGGTGAGCAGGGTGACGGAGCGGATCGCGTCGTCGTTGCCCGGGATCTTGTAGTCGACCTCGTCGGGGTCGCAGTTGGTGTCGAGGATCGCGACGACCGGGATGTTCAGCTTCCGGGCCTCACCAACGGCGATGTGCTCCTTCTTGGTGTCCACGATCCAGACGGCGCTCGGCACCTTCTGCATCTCGCGGATACCGCCGAGGGTCTTCTCCAGCTTGGCCTTCTCGCGCGAGAGCACGAGAAGCTCCTTCTTGGTCAGACCGGACGCGGCGACGTCCTCGAAGTCGATCTGCTCGAGCTCCTTCAGGCGCTGCAGACGCTTGTAGACGGTCGAGAAGTTGGTGAGCATGCCGCCCAGCCAGCGCTGGTTGACGTAGGGCATGCCGACGCGGGTGGCCTGCTCGGCGATGGCCTCCTGCGCCTGCTTCTTGGTGCCGACGAACATGACCGTGCCGCCGTGGGCGACGGTCTCCTTGACGAACTCGTAGGCGCGGTCGATGTACGACAGCGACTGGAGCAGGTCGATGATGTAGATGCCGTTGCGCTCGGTGAAGATGAAGCGCTTCATCTTCGGGTTCCAGCGACGGGTCTGGTGACCGAAGTGGACGCCGCTCTCCAGCAGCTCCCGCATCGTGACGACGGCCATGGCCGTATCTCCTTGAGTTTCTCGGTTGTGCCGCGGATGCCGGACGGCTCCCGCGCCTGACGCCCGCGACGCGCCTTGCCGCTGAGGACCGAGAGGCGCTGACACCGACCGCTTGACGGCCTGGTGTCGGGGCGTGCGAAGTCGACCCGGTGACCCGGATCGCCAGAAGAAGTGTACGGGACCGCCGGGGCACCGGGTGACGCCGCTGTCCACAACCGGTGAGTTGTCCACAGTGTCCGGCCGTGATCGGCGGGGGTGCGGGACGGTTGTCCCATGCGAGAAGCGATGCGATATGCCCTGCTGCCGATGGTTGTGCTCCTCGGCCTGGCACCGGCCGCCCTGGCGCCCTGCCGCTCCTGGGCGGACACCCCGTCCCCGGCCCCCGCACCGCCCCCTGCCGCCCCGGTCCCGGCTGTCGCGCGCACCTGGCCGGTGGGCGTCCGGCCCCTGGTGTTACGGGGCTGGGAGCCGCCGGCGACGGTGTACGGCGCCGGTCACCGGGGCGTGGACCTGGCAGCACCGCCCGGCTCCGGGGTACGGGCGGTCGCACCCGGCCGGGTGGCCTTCGCGGGCCGGGTGGCCGGACGCGGGGTCGTCTCGGTCGACCTGACGGGCACGGATCTTCGTACGACGTATGAGCCGGTGACCGCGTTGGTGCGAAAGGGGGACGAGGTGAGGGCGGGAGAGACGGTGGGCACGCTGGAACCGACGGCCGCCTCCCACTGCCCCACCACGTGCGTCCACTGGGGCCTGCGCCGCGGACGTTCCTACCTGGACCCGCTGTCGTTGCTGCCGCCGTGGCTCCTGCACAGAGGGCCACCGAGACTGCTGCCGGTGCTGGGGGTACCGCTGCCGCCGTAGCTGCGTAGCTGCGGGCAGTCGTGCCGCTAGGGGCGGCATGGGTGGACGGTGGGGGTCCCCCCGCTCGAGCGAAACCGAGAGTGGGGAGGCAGCCTGTCAGCGCCGGTCAGCGACCCCGCCCCCGCCCAGCGACGGCACAGGGCACCCTGCAGGTACCGGGACGCGCCCCGGCAGCAGCGAGCCTCAGCCCTTGACACCCCGCAGCGCCATGGCCACGGCCGCATCCGTGACCGCCGCAGGATCCTCCGCCGCCCCCAGCTCGATCCGCCGCACCGCCGCATCCACAACCCCCTGCAGCAACATCGCCGCCAGCCGGGGCTGCTCATGCCCCATCTCCCCGAGCGCCTCGGCGATCATCGTGACGAGCCCGCCGTGCGCCGCCCGGATCTTCTCCCGCGCCCCGGCGTCCAGCTCACTCGCGGAGATGGCGACGACCGCCCGGTGCCGCCGGTCCCCGACCAGCGCCAGTTGCTGTCGCACATACGCCTCGACCTTGCCCTCGGCGGACGCGGCCCGCTCCATCGCGGCCGCCACCTCCGCCGCCCACAGCGGAAAGTCGACCTCGCACAGCTCCTCGACCACCGCGGCCCGGGACCGGAAGTACTCGTACACGGACGAGCGCGCCAGCCCGGTCCGCTCGGCCAGCGCGGGAAACGTCAGCGCTTCCGTCCCGCCCTCGGACAACAACGACCGGGCCGCGTCCAGCAGGGCGGCTCGCTGCATCGACCGGTGCTCGGCCACGGAGGCCGCTCGAATCCTTGGCACGTCAACCACTTTACGGACGCCCCCACCCGAACGGGAGCCGCTCTCCCCATGACGCCGGCCGCACCACCCGAACCACCGATCCGGTCACCCGAACCACCGATCCGGTCACCCGGGCCCGCGCGCTCAGCGCCCGAAGCTCGCCAGCTTTGCCCGCAGCTGCAGCACCGACTTGGTGTGGATCTGGCTGACCCGGCTCTCGGTGACCCCGAGGACGTTGCCGATCTCGGCGAGGGTGAGCCCCTCGTAGTAGTACAGCGTGACCACGGTCTTCTCCCGCTCGGGCAGCGTGTTGATCGCCCGCGCCAGGAAGCGGCGCAGCTCCCGGTCCTCGGCGACCTCCACGGGGTTGTCCGCGGCGGTGTCCTCCAGCGTGTCCATGAGGCTGAGCCGGTCCCCGCCCTCGCTGCCGACGTGCAGCAGCTCCTCCAGCGCGACCACGTTGGCCAGCGACAACTGGCTGAACACGGCGTGGAGTTCGTCGACCTCCACGCCCAGCTCGGCGGCGACCTCGCCCTCGGACGGGGTGCGCCGCAGCCGCGCCTCCAGCGTGGCGTAGGCCCGCTCCACGTTCCGCGCCTTCTGCCGCACCGACCTCGGGATCCAGTCCAGCGCCCGCAGCTCGTCGATCATCGCGCCCCGGATCCGGGTGATCGCGTACGTCTCGAACTTGATCTCCCGGTCGATGTCGAACTTCTCGATCGCGTCGATCAGCCCGAAGACGCCGGAGGAGACGAAGTCGGCCTGCTCGACGTTGGGCGGCAGGCCGACGCTCACCCGGCCCGCGACGTATTTCACGAGCGGCGAGTAGTGCAGGATCAGCTGTTCCCGCAGCCGGTCGTCCCCCGTCTCCTTGTACGACCGCCACAGCTCGTCGAGCGTCGAGGGAGCGGGCGGCCGCACGCTGCCACCGTCGCGGGCGGCTGGGGGGATCGCCGCCCGGTCTGACCCGGAGGTGTGCTGGGGCATTCGTCGCCTTGTGCCGTTCTGCCGTGAAGTGCTGTGAAGTGCTCTGAGTGGGATGGGGTGGGGGTCGGCGGGTGAAGTGGGCTACCTGGGTGAGCTGTCGGTCTGGTGTCGAGTTGGCGCGATCTGTGTCGGCGCCTTCGTGAGCGTAGCGTGACTGAGGTGTCGCGGTGTGCGAACAATGCGGCTCCACCCGTGCGCGGGGCGCTCCCGCTGCCCTCGCGCGCGGGTTCCACGGCTCGCTCTGTGTGACCGGCCGGAGCGTCAACTCCGGGAAACGTCAAGGGCGTCGGAGGTTCCCCCGGACGGCCGAACACGTTCGGTCAGCACGGACCGTGACCGGTGCGGACCGACATCATCGCCTGGCGTGTCAACTTCCAGCCGTCGCCATGTCGTTCGACGTATCCAAGTGCTCGGAGTTCGTACAGTTTCGCGATCGCCTCGTCGCGGGTCGTCGGCACACCGAGCGCGATCTCCTCGACGGTGGCCGCGCGGTTGCCGGGCAGGGCGGCGAGCACGGCCCGGGAAGCGGGTTCCAGCAGGTCACGCGGGAGCACCGGGCCCCTGCGGCGTGGGGCAAGCTCACCCATGTCACCCACGAGTTCGACGACTTCCGCGGCGTCCGTGACCAGGGCGGCCTCTGCCCGCAGCAGTTCGTGCACGCCCGCGGACATAGCGCTGGTGACGGGGCCGGGCACGCCCATGGTGAACCGTCCGAGGCGCTCCGCCGCCCGCGCGGTGGCCAGCGAGCCGCTGCGGCAGGCGGCCTCCACGACCACGGTGCCCCTGGTCAGCGCGGCGATGACGCGGTTGCGGAGGATGAACCGGCTGGGCGTCGGATGGTCGCCCGGCGGCAACTCCCCGACCACCAGCCCCTGGTCCGCGATCCGGCTGATCAGGGCGGCGTGGCCGCTCGGATACGGCCGGTCGACGCCGCAGGCCAGCACGGCGACGGTGGCTCCGCGGGCGGCGAGGGCGCCTCGGTGGGCGGCGCCGTCGATGCCGTACGCGCCACCGGAGACGACCACCCAGCCCCGCTCGGCGAGGCCTCCGGCGAGTGTGGCTGCGACATGGGTGCCGTACTCGGTGCAGGCCCGCGCGCCCACCACGGCGACGGACCGGAGCGCCCACATCCGCAGGCTGGGCCGCCCGCGCACCCACAGCCCGATCGGCCGGGCATCCCCCAGATCATCGAGTTGCCCGGGCCACTCGGCGCCCCCGGGCACCACGAACCGCGCCCCGGCCGCCCCGGCCACCGCGAGATCCCGCTCGGGCCGGGCCCGCCGAGCCCGGGCGACCAGCCCGGCCCACCGCACCTCGCTCACCCCCGGCAGGGCCGGCACCGCCTCCCTCAGCCGCCGCACCACCTCCCCCACCCCGAACTCCCGGACCCACCGCCCACCGGCCTCGTCCCCCGGCTCGATCACCCGGCAGAGAAGGACCCGTCCGAGCAGCTCGTCTGCGGAGTCCTCGCTCGTGGTCATGTCAGCGCCCCGATGGCCATCGGCACCCCGCGCGGCACTCCGGTGCGCAGTTGCAGGGCCAGGGCGACGTCGGTGGCGTCCGGGCGGTCGTGGCCGACGAGGTCGGCGACCGTCCAGGCGACGCGCAGGACGCGGTCGATGCCTCGGGCCGTGAGCACTCCCCGCTCGAGGTTGCGCTCGGCCTCGTCCATCGCGCCGGCGACGGGCTGGTAGCGACTGCGCAGTTCCCGGCCGGGGACCTCGCTGTTGGTGCGCCAGGGGGTTCCGGCCAGGCGGGCCGCCGCGCGCCGGCGGGCGTGCCGTACCCGCTCGGCCACGGTCGCCGTGGACTCGCCCCGGGCGTCGGGTTCGGTGAGCTGGGCCCGGGTGACCGGATCGACCTCTACACGCAGGTCCACCCGGTCCAGCAGCGGACCGGAGAGCCGGGACTGGTAGCGGCGGATCGCCGACGGCGGGCACTCGCACAGGGAGTCGCGTTGCGAGAAGCGTCCACAGGGGCAGGGGTTGGCCGCCAGCACCATGAGGAAACGGGCCGGGAAGCGGACGACGCCCGCGCTGCGCGCGATCACGACGTGGCCCGACTCCAGCGGCTGTCGCAGGGCGTCCAGGGTCTGGCCGTGGAACTCGGGCGCCTCGTCCAGGAACAGCACTCCGCGATGGGCGAGGGAGACCGCCCCGGGGCGTGCGATGCCGGGGCCTCCGCCGACGAGCGACTGCATCGTGGCCGAGTGGTGCGGGGCGCAGTAGGGCGCCACGTCGATGAGCGGCTTGCCCGGTGGCAGCAGCCCGGCCACCGAGTGCACCGCCGTGACCTCCAGTGATTCCTCCCTGGCGAGCCGGGGAAGGACGGCGGGCAGCCGCTCGGCGAGCATCGTCTTGCCCGCGCCGGGCGGGCCCTCGAGGAACAGGTGGTGTCCACCGGCGGCGGCGACCTCCACGGCCGTACGGGCCGAGGTCTGGCCCACGACGTCCGCCAGGTCGTGGTCGTGTTCGTGCTGTGCGGCGCCGACACTGTGCATGCCGGTGGCCGCGCCCGTGCCCGGCACGCGCAGACCGGCCAGGAGGGGGTCGGGGCGGCCCTGCTCGTCCGGTTCCTCCTCGGGGACGGGCTCCTCGGTGAGGACCGCGATGAGCTGCCGCAGGCTGCGGACGCCGAGCACGGAGACGCCGGGGACCAGCGAGGCCTCGGCGGCGGCGCACTCGGGTACGACCACCTGCTCGTAGCCGGCGTCGGCAGCGGCGAGGACGGCCGGGAGAATGCCGCGGACCGGTCGGACCCGTCCGTCCAGGCCCAGCTCCCCGATCATGACGATGTCCGCGAGGACACGCGGATCGATCCGCTCGGCGGCGCCGAGCACCGCGCAGGCGACGGCCAGGTCGAAGCCGGAGCCGGCTTTGGGCACCGACGCCGGGCTGAGTCCGACGGTGAGCTTCTTCTGCGGCCACTCCCCGCCCGAGTTCACCACCGCCGCCCGGACCCGGTCCCTGCTCTCCGTCAGACTCTTGTCCGGGAGGCCGACCAGGGTGAACGCGGCGACGCCGGGTTCCAGGTCGGCCTGGACCTCGACCACCACTCCCTCGACGCCGACCAGGGCCACGGAGCAGGTGCGGGCGAATCCCATTCAGGCCACCCCCCGCGCGTGCTCGACGGACGGGGCGCCGCGGTGGGGCAGCAGGACGCCGATCAGGTCGATGCGGACGCCGCCCGGCGGCGCCCCGCCGTGGGCCTGGATCCAGTGCTCGGCCAGCGCGCGCAGCCTGGCCGCCTTCTCGGGGGTCACCGCGGCCATGGGGTGTTCGTAGCCGCCGCCCCTGCGGGTCTTGACCTCGCAGACGACGAGCGCGTCACCGTCGCGCGCGACGATGTCGATCTCGCCGGAACGGCCGGAGCGCCAGTTGCGTTCCAGGATCGTCATTCCGGCCTCGGCGAGCCGCCGGGCGGCCAGGTCCTCGCCGTACTTGCCCAGTGCCTCTCGTGCGTTCATGTCGGCACCACCTCCGGCGCCAACGGTCACGCATCCGGCCGACACGTGTTGATCTTGGTGAATTACCCAGCGGTTGTGGAAAACCTTGTCACCCACACGAGCGACAGCAGCCGTCACCCGCCCGGAAGCTCCAGGTCGCTCTTGTTCAGCTCCTCGATATTCACGTCCTTGAACGTGAGGACCCGTACCTGCTTCACGAAGCGCGCCGGCCGGTACATGTCCCAGACCCAGGCATCAGCCATCGACACCTCGAAGAACACCTCTCCCTGGACCGAGTGCACCTGCATCTCGTAGTCGTTGGTGAGGTAGAAACGCCGCTCGGTCTCGATCACGTATTTGAACAGACCGACGACATCTCGATACTCCCGGTAGAGCTTCAGCTCCATCTCGGTCTCGTACTTCTCGAGGTCCTCGGCGCTCATGGCATGTTCCCCTTCAGCCGTGCGATCCCCCCATTGTGCGCCAGTCCGACGGGCCCTCAGACGATTTCCGTATCGAGGGTCACGGGACTGGCCGGGGGACCTTCGTCGAGCAGCGTGCGCAGCAGCTCGGCGAGTCTGGTCGGATACACCGTCTCATGTGCCCGGGTCAGTTCCCGACACGTCCACCAGCGCGCTCCGGCGACACTGCGCCGCTCCAGCTCCGTCAGCCGCTGCGCAGCGGTGGCCGTCTGCGTCGTACGGGCCAGGTAGTACCACTCGTCCTGGTCCCAGCGGCGACCCGCGAACGGGAAGGAGCACATGCGGCGCCACAGCACCGGGCCGAGTTCGACGTCGGTGATGCCGGTCTCCTCGGCGAGTTCCCTGAGCGCGGCCTCCTCGCGCGTCTCGGCACCCTCCAGGCCTCCGCCGGGGGTGAACCACCAGTCGTCGGCCGGATCGTCCGGCTCATGGCCGTGCAGGAGGAGGATGCGGTCCTCCGGGTCGAGGAGGACCACCCGGGCCACCTTGCGCAGGCCGCCCTCGTACGAGTCCTCGCCGGTCCGCGTGGTCTCAGCGGACACCGGCCGCCTCCGGGCGGGCGCTACGGGCGCGCTTACGGCCCATGCGCCCCGCGATCGGGCCGTAGGCGCCGCCGGCCAGCACCAGGACGGCGCCCGCGACGATCAGCAGTTCGATCGTGGACAGGGGACCGGGCTGGGAGAGCGCGCCGAGGGCCTCGAAGCCGGTGGGGCGCTTGAGCGAGCCCTTCCAGGGCCAGATGACCGCGTCCACGCGGGCGTTCACGGCGTCGCGGGAGACCGTGCCCTTGGCCGCGTCGGTGAGGTGGGCCGTGGAGTCCAGGGAACCCTGGCGCTCGTCACCGAGCAGGAACAGACGGCCCTGGGGGACGGTCACCGTCGGGAAGTTCTTGATCTCGGCCAGGCTGCCCTCGGGCAGATAGGGCTCGTCGATCTGCTTGCCGTTGACGGTCAGCTTGCCGTTCGTGCAGCAGGAGACGGTGTCGCCGCCGACCGCTACCACGCGCTTGACCACCTTGGCGTTGGTGACCCAGCTCTTGTCCGTGAAGACGACGACGTCACCGCGCTTGACCTGACCGCCGTCGACCTTCTGCGCGAGCACCCGGTCGCCGGCGTCGATCGTGGGCGTCATCGAGCTGGTGGGCACGGTGTACGGCCGGTAGGTCACCGCCGCCCAGGCGAACCCGCCGAGGAACAGCACCAGACCCAGTGCCACGGCCACTGAGGAAAGCCGCTGTCCGAGCCGGCTGCCGCCGGGCTGTGCCGTGCCTGTCCCGCCGCTGTGCGGGGCCGTACGCGTCGTGCTCTCGCCACCCATGGACCCGCACCCTACCCGGCGGTACCGGGCAGGGGCAGCCCCTGTTTCCGCTCCGGTCAGCGGCTGCCCGCGGACGTCTTCCGCTCGGCCTTGGACTCCAGCCGGTCCGCGCGCCGGCGCCGCCACACCACCACCGGCAGTACCGCGGCGATGGCCACGCCCTGCGGGGCCACCGTCAGGGCGGCGGACTCCGTGGACTGCTGGTTGATGCCGGGCTGGTCGAAGGTGTCCGGGACCGGCAGGGTGCCCCAGTGGTTGATCGGCCAGGCCTTGACGATCGCGCGGCCCACGACGTCGCTGACCGGGACCATGCCGTGGTGCTTGTCGGACTGGTTGTAGCGCGAGTCGCGGGAGTTCTGGCGGTGGTCGCCCATCACCCAGATGTAGCCCTGGGGCACCGTCACCTTGAACTGGCCGCCCAGCTCGTCATCGGTGCACGGCGTGTTGCCGGGGTAGACGTACGGCTCGTTCAGGGGCTTGCCGTTGACCAGCAGCGGGCCGGTGTTCTTGCACTGGACCGTATCGCCGCCGACGCCGATCACGCGCTTGATGAGGTCCTTCTCGTTGGCGGACGGCATCAGGCCGATCCAGCTGAGGACCCTCTGCACGGCGTTCGGGGTCGCCGCCGGTTCGCCCGCCAGCCAGTTGTCCGGGTCGTGGAAGACCACGACCTCGCCGCGCTCGGGCTTGGAGCCGAACCACGGGGTGAGCTTGTCGACCAGGACGCGATCACCCACCTGGAGGGTGTTCTGCATCGAGGCGGACGGGATCGAGAACGCCTGCACGAGGAACGTCTTGATCAGCAGCGCCAGCACCAGCGCGATGACGACGAGGATCGGCAGCTCCTTCCAGAAGGAGCGCGGCTTCCTCGGCCGGTCCGCGGCCTCGCCCGCACCCGCGCCCTCGGTCCTGGGCGGCTGCCCGTCGCCCGGCGTGCCCTCGTCGCCCGCCGCGTCGTTCCCGGAGGTCATGGCGCCGTCCGGCACGGGGGCGTTCGCGTCCACGGGGTGCCCGCGGTGCTCCTCGCCGTCGTGCCCCGACCGTGCGCCAACCGCCACATCCCCCACGCCAACTCCTTACTCTGTGCCGCCGCCTGCCCCACATTCGACGCAGGCCCACTACTCCCATAACGAGCGGGAGTTCCGCAGGGGTCGGGAGCTGGGTCGTTCCGTTCGGATTCTCGGGGGCAACCCTATGCGACAGCGGGGGACCGGCGGTCGTACGCGACGCGGAGTCGGCGACGCTTGCGAAGGTTTTAGGTTCCTCGAGGCGCGTCCAGTGGCCGATCGGCCAGCCGATGGCGACGGCGCGGCCGACCACGGATTTCTCGGACACCGTTCCGCCGTACGAGGTGTTCTGGTGGAAACGCGAGTCCGCGGAGTTGCCCCGGTGGTCGCCCATGACCCACAGCCGGCCCTTGGGAACGGTGATGTCGAAGGGCTGGGCGGACGGGGCGTCACCCGGATAGATGTAGTCCCCTTCGGTGAGCGGTACGCCGTTGACGGTGACCCGGCCCTGCTTGTCGCAGCACTTGACGTGGTCGCCGCCGACCCCGATGACCCGCTTGATCAGGTCCTTCTCGTTGTCGGAGGGCAGCAGCCCGATGAAGGTGAGGCCTTCCTTGAGCTGCTTGACGACGACCGGGTCGTGCTTCTTGGCCGTCTGCTCGTCGGCCAGCCAGCCGCCCGGGTCGTGGAAGACGACGACGTCCCCGCGCTGCGGCTTGGAGCCGAACCACGGGGTGAGCTTGTCGACCAGGACGCGGTCACCGATCCGGATCGTCTGTTCCATGGAGCCGGACGGGATCACGAACGCCTGGACGAGGAAGGTCTTCAGGACGAGCGCTATGAGTACCGCGACACCGACCAGAAGGGGGATCTCCCGGACGGCTGAACGCCGGCGCTTGCGCTTGACCTTGCGCTGCAGTTTCCGCCGCTCCGCGCGCGTGCGGCCGCCGCCGGGCGCGGAGGTGCGGCGCGATCCGGTGGGCAGCAGATTGTCGGCGGGGCTGCTGGGCACCCCGCGCGGTTTGCCGCGGTTACCCATGCGCGCCCTCCGGGGCGGGCACGCGCGCGTAGGCGGAGGGCCGCGTCAGGTGCGTCCAGTGGTCGTACGGCCACAGGATCCAGTCGGCGCGGCCGATGACGTCGCCGACCGGGATCATGCCGCCGCCGGGCGAGCCGAGATGGTCGCGGGAGTCGCTGGAGTCGCTGCGGTGGTCGCCGAGGACGAACAGACGGCCGGGGGGTACGGCGACGTCGAAGGGCACGCTGGAGGCGCTGTCCCCGGGATAGAGGAACGCCGACTCGTCGACGGCGCGGCCGTTCACGTCGATCCTCCCCTGCCTGTCGCAGCAGACCACATGGTCTCCCCCCACACCGACAACGCGCTTGATGTAGTCGGCGTCCCCGAAATACCCCGTACCGTCGAACACGATCACGTCGCCGCGGCGCGGCTGGGCACCGAAACGGTACGCCAACTTATTTACGAGAACGCGGTCCCCGATCCTCAAGCCCTGTTCCATGGATCCGCTCGGAATCTGGAACGGTTGCACCACGAAAGTGTTGAGGACGAGCAAAAACGCCAGGCACAGGAAGAGTGTGAGGGTGATCCGGCCGCCCGGCAGCCAGTCGGCGATGGGCGCAGCCAACGCGAAACGCGACCGTCCCTCCGGCCCCGGGGAATCCCGGTGGGAGGAGCGGTCGCGTTCCGTCGGCTGTGCTTCGGTGTCCATCGGGGCGAGATGCTATCCCGCCTGGCCATGGGCCCCGGAGAGCGCTCAGCTCTCGCGCTTCTCCTTGATCTTCGCGGCCTTGCCGCGCAGGTCACGGAGGTAGTACAGCTTGGCGCGACGCACGTCACCGCGGGTGACGAGCTCGATCTTCTCGACGATCGGGGTGTGCACCGGGAAGGTGCGCTCGACGCCGACGGAGAACGAGACCTTGCGGACCGTGAAGGTCTCGCGGACACCGGAGCCCTGGCGACGGATCACAACGCCCTTGAACTGCTGCACGCGGGAGCGGTTGCCCTCGATGACGCGGACGTGGACGTTGACGGTGTCACCCGGGCGGAAGGCGGGGATGTCGCTGCGCAGCGACGCGGCGTCGACGGAGTCGAGCAGGTGAGACATTTCGTCTGCTTTCTTCGCTGATGCCACAGGTCATCAACGGAAACTAGGTGTTTGCACGAAGCCGTGTGCGGGTCGAGGCGGGCGTCGTGTCCCCCTGTGGCAGGGGCGCACGCCGGACGGGCGCACAACAGCGGCCTATTCTCCCATGCCCTCGGCCCGCCGCCAAAATCGGCCGTACGGGTGGCCTTCCGGGTCCGGCTCCCAGCCCAGGATGGAGAGCATCTCGCGGTCCTTCTTGTCGAAGGCCTCGGGGTCGCAGCGCTCGATCAGGTCGGGCCGGTTGGCGGTCGTACGCCTGAGGGCCTCGTCGCGGCGCCAGCGGGCGATCTTCCCGTGGTGGCCGCTGAGGAGCACGTCCGGGATGTCCCGGCCGCGCCAGAGGGGCGGCTTGGTGTGGACGGGGCCTTCCAGGAGGCTCGCCATCGCGCCGGGCGCGAAGGAGTCGTCCCGGTGGGACTCGGCGTTGCCGAGGACGCCGGGCAGCAGCCTGGCGACGGCCTCCGTGATGACCAGGACGGCCGCCTCGCCGCCGGCCAGCACATAGTCGCCGATGGAGACCTCGTAGACGGGCACGCGCGTGGCGTACTCGTCCATGACGCGCCGGTCGATGCCCTCGTAGCGAGCCGGTGTGAAGATCAGCCAGGGGCGCTCGGAGAGCTCCACGGCGAGTTCCTGGGTGAAGGGCCGGCCGCTGGGCGTGGGCACGATCAGCGCGGGCGCCCGGGCTCCGGTCTCGTAGCCGTCGGCGAGGATCGTGTCCAGCGCGTCACCCCAGGGCTCGGTCTTCATGACCATGCCGGGGCCCCCGCCGTACGGGGTGTCGTCGACGGTGTTGTGGCGGTCGTACGTCCACGCGCGCAGGTCGTGCACATGGACGTCGAGCTGCCCACGCGCGCGTGCCTTGCCGACGAGGGAGACGTTCAGCGGGTCCAGGTACTCGGGGAAGATCGTGACGACGTCGAGGCGCATTACGACTCTTCCCCGGTGTCGCGGGAGGAGGCGATCTCGGCACGGTCGTCGATCAGGCCGGGCGGAGGCGTGATGACGGCCTTCTGCTCCGCCAGATCGATCTCGGTGACGATCTCCTCGACGAACGGGATCATCACCTCGGTCCCGTCCGGGCGCTCCACGATGAACAGGTCCTGGGAGGGCAGGTGCGAGATCTCGGAGATCCGGCCGACCTCCACGCCGTCCTCGGTGACCACGTCGAGGTCGATGAGCTGGTGGTCGTAGTACTCGTCCTCGTCCTCGGGCAGTTCCTCCGGGTCGATCTCGGCGATCAGGAGGGTGTTCCGGAGGGCTTCGGCGCCGTTGCGGTCGGTAACGCCCTCGAAGCGCAGGAGGAGGCGGCCGCTGTGGACCCGGCCGGTGGCGATGGTGAGCGGTCCGGCGGAGCCCGGGTCGGTGGCCAGGACGGCGCCCGGGGCGAGCCGCATCTCCGGCTCGTCGGTACGTACCTCCACGGTGACCTCGCCCTTGATGCCATGGGCGCGGCCGATCCGCGCGACTACCAGCTGCACTGTGCTTGATCTCCTGTCATACGACTGCGGGCCGGGGACGGCCCAGTGGCCCTCCCCGGCCCGAGCCGGTTGCGATGAAGCGTCAGCGGACGTGGTCCACGTCGACGAGGTCGACGCGGACACCGCGACCGCCGATGGCGCCCACGACGGTGCGCAGGGCGCGCGCGGTACGGCCGTTGCGGCCGATCACCTTGCCGAGGTCGTCGGGGTGGACCCGGACCTCGAGCACGCGCCCGCGGCGCAGGTCGCGCGAGGCGACCTGCACATCGTCAGGGTTGTCGACGATGCCCTTCACGAGGTGCTCAAGCGCCTCTTCGAGCATGCTGCTCAGGCCTCGGTCGACTCGGACTCGGCAGCCGCCTCGTCCTTCTTCTCAGCCTTCTTCTTCTGGGTGATCGCCTCACCCTTGCCCTCGTCGTCACCGCCGAGCGCCTCGAACGACGGACGGGCCGGCTTCGGCGCGGCGACGAGCAGCGGCGCGGGGGCCGGCTCGCCCTTGAACTTCTGCCAGTCGCCGGTCTTCTTCAGGATGGCGAGAACCGGCTCGGTCGGCTGCGCGCCGACACCCAGCCAGTACGCCACGCGCTCGGCGTCCACCTCGATGACCGACGGGTTGTAGGTCGGGTGGTACTTGCCGATCTCCTCGATGGCCCGGCCGTCACGGCGGGTACGGGAGTCGGCGACGACGATGCGGTAGTGAGGCGAACGGATCTTGCCCAGACGCTTCAGCTTGATCTTGACTGCCACGGGAGTGGGTTCTCCTGGATTTGACGTGGTTGGGCACGGCGAGCTGCCGCGTGGGGTTGCGGTACCCGAGTGCCCGATGGACGCGTCAGCCGGAGGAGAGAGGGGTCCTGTGCGGCTGTCGAGTACAGCTAGCCATTGTGCCACACCCCGCGGGTCGCTTCTGGCCGCGGGTGGGTGAGCTGGGGCCGGGCATGGGTCAGCGGCACCCGGCGTGGAGGTGACCGTACGTCGGGTGCGCTGCTCGGCGTCACGAGGTGCCACTACCGGCACCCACGAGATGCCGGTGTTCTGCGGCTCGCGATCACGCCGCTCCCGCGACCTCCGGGATTCTGAACGGCTTGCCGCAGCCGCCGCAGACGATGGGGGCCTGGGCGAGGACCGAGGGCACCACGCGGACGTTGCGGCCGCAGTCGCAGACCGCCTTGACCCGGACTCCGCCGCCGGAGGAGCCGTGCCGGGCGGCCGGGCCACGGAAGGAGCGGGTGGTGTCCGAGGAGGTCGCCGCCATGTGCGCCCTCAGCGCGCGCTGCAGCCGCTCGATGGTGGGACGGTAACGCCGCTTGGCCTCGGGGTTGAGCGTGACCAGTGAGAAGCCGCTGCTCGGGTGCGGCTCCTCGGGGTGGTCCAGGCCCAGTTCCTCGGCGATCGCGAGGAAGCGGCGGTTGTGGTAACGGCCGGCGCGGGAGGTGTCGCGGATCCCACGGGCGGCGGCGATGCCGTGGACTGCCTCATGGAGCAGTCGTTCGAAGGAGAGCTCGTGTCCGCACGCGGACGACGACTCCCCGATCAGGGACTCTGGCGCGGCAAGGTCCGGCAGCTCGGGGTGGTACCGCTGAATGTCGGCCCACGCCTGCGCCAGCTCTGCGGCGAGTACAGGTGGTGTCTGTGTCGTGCTCACGTAATGACAACGAGCGGGAGCTCGAATGTGTTCCTATTCCGGGCCATCCCAAATAATTTGCACGTACCCGTCAGTTGGCACTGATGCGTCCGGACGAGGGCGGGTGCGCTGATCTGCGGAGAAGCCACACAGCTCGTAACAAGCTGGTGCGTAGTCCGCCGTACGCCCGTCCGTCGCCCGCCACCACCCTCAAACGAGGCCCTGCAGGCCGACCCCCGGTTCGGCCTGCAGTGCCCGGTGCGGTTGTGGTCGGCGGGTGTGCAAGAGCCGTTTCGGCCGCTCTCGTCGTGCGGCCTCACTCCGGTCAGCGTCCGCGGCGCGCGTGGCGTTACCCGCGCACCGTCCGCCCCCGGTACCGGCCGGTTCGCCCGGAGCGGACACCGTACGGCCATCCAGATTGCCGGGACGTGAAATCTCGCCACACCGGCGCCCGGAGCCCAAGCGGGGCCCCACGACCCCTGGACGGGGCAGCGAGCCGGGAGTTACCTGACATACGTGGGAAGTGCGCGCGCACGGCACGGGGACCACGCAACCGGGCACAGCGGTGAACTCTCGGCGGATTGGGGCGCTTACCTATGACACCTACGCTCGTGCGGCAGCACTTGCCTCACGCGGATTCCGCACCCCGCGTGGAGCTGTGCGCACGCGCGCGTGACTGGTCCGAGATCCAGGAGCGGATGCTGGTGCCGCTCTACGAAGCCGTCTACGAACGACTCGAAGTGGGTCCCGCCACCCGGCTGCTGGGCCTGCGCTGCGGCGCCGGGCTCGCCCTGCTGCTGGCGGCCGGCAGAGGTGCCACCGTCACCGGGGTCGACGCCGCCTCCCCCGAGCGGCTCGCCCTCGCCCGCCAGCGCCTGCTGCCGGACACCTCGCGCGCCGCCGACGGGGGCGCCTTCGGCACGCCCGGTGTGCGCGGCGGCACCGGGCGCGCTCGGTACGGCGACGGCGCAGGGCGCGGCACGAGCGGCCGTACACGCGCGCGTGCCGTGACACTCGTCGCGGGCTCGCCCCATGACGTGCCCGGGGCGGAGACCGCCGCCTACACCCTGGTGACCGTCTTCGAGCCGATCGGGTGCCTCGCGGGCGACTCCGAGGGGCTCGGCGAGCTGCTGGCGGACGCGCTGCCGCAGGCCGTGCGCGGGGCCGCCGTGGTGCTGGCCGGCTGGGGGCCGCCGGAGCGCTGCGCCACCTCCTCGGTGCTGCGGGTGGCGACGAAACTGGCCGATCCCCTGCGCAGCGCGCGAAGCTGGCGGCCCGCCCGGCGGGACGACCTGGAGGAGGTCGCCCAGCGGGCGGGGCTGAAACCGGACGGCTCGGGGCGGGTGGCCTGTCCGTTCGGGTACGCCGATGTCGACAGCGCCGTACGGGGGCTGCTGTCGAACGGACTGTTCGACGCGGCGATCGCGGCGACGGACGCCAAGCAGGTCGACAAGGAGCTGACGGAGGCCCTGCATCCCTACCGGCGCCCGGACGGGACCGTGTGGATGCCGAACGTCTTCCGTTACCTCGTCGCGCGCGTGCCCTAGGAGTCGCCCTCCTTGGTCAGGCGTGTGATCCCGGCGATCCGGTAGGCATCCGCCTCCTCCAGCGTCTCGTGTTCCAGCAGCGCGTGGGCGAGGGCGTCCAACTGGCCGCGATGGTCGCGGAGTTTGGCGCACGCCTCGTCGTAGCACTCGTCGACGATCCGCCGCATCTCGGCGTCGATGACGTCGAGGGTCTGCGGGGCCGCAGCGAGCCCGTAGGCCTGCTGGGCGTCGCTCGGGAGGGCGGACAGACGGCCGACCCGTTCGCTCATGCCCCAGCGGGCCACCATCCCGCGCGCGATGTTGGTGACCTGTTCGAGGTCGTTCTCCGCGCCCGTGGTGACGACTCCGTAGACGACGTCCTCCGCCGCCATCCCGCCCAGGGCGCCGATGATGCGACCGCGCAGGTACTCCTCCGAGTGGGCGTAGCGCTCCACCTCGGGCGTGGACATGGTCACCCCGAGTGCCCGGCCGCGCGGCACGATGGTGATCTTGCGGACGGGGTCGGCGCCGGGCTGCAGCATGCCGAGGAGGGCGTGGCCGCTCTCGTGGTACGCGGTGCGCCGGCGGTCGTCCTCGGGCATCACAAGGGTGCGCTCGGCCCCGAGCTGGACCTTCTCCAGCGCCTCCGACATGTCCGAGGCGGTCACCTGCTCCTGCTTGCGCTTCACCGCGAGCAGCGCGGCCTCGTTGGCGAGATTGGCCAGATCCGCACCCGTCATACCGGGCGTCACGCGCGCCATCTGGGCCAGGTCCACGTCACCGGAGAGCGGGATGTCCCGGGTGTGGATGCGCAGGATCGATTCGCGCCCGGAGCGGTCCGGCGGGGCCACGTTGACCACCCGGTCGAAGCGGCCGGGACGGGTCAGGGCCGGGTCCAGGATGTCCGCGCGGTTGGTCGCGGCGATGACGATCACGCCCTCCGCGCCCGAGAAGCCGTCCATCTCCGTCAGGATCTGGTTCAGCGTCTGCTCGCGCTCGTCGTGCCCGCTCATGGAAGCACCGCCCGCGCGCGCCCGGCCGATGGTGTCGATCTCGTCGATGAAGATGATCGACGGCGCCACCTTCCGGGCCTCGGCGAACAGTTCGCGGACACGGGACGCGCCGACACCGACGATCATCTCGATGAACTCGGAAGCCGAGGCGGAGAAGAACGGCACGCCGGCCTCGCCCGCGACCGCGCGTGCGAGCAGGGTCTTGCCGGTGCCGGGCGGGCCGGCGAGCAGCACGCCGCGGGGCAGCTTCGCGCCCATCCGGCGGTAGACGTCGGGGTGCTCCAGGAAGTCGACGACGTCGTCCAGTTCGCCCTTGACCTCGTCGATTCCGGCCACGTCCGCGAAGGTCCTGCGCTCGGTGCCCGGCCGCGGCCCGACGGGTTTGGGCGGCGCCCGGCGGCCGAACAGGCCACCCGCGCCGGGCAGGGCCCCGCCGAGCCGCCGCGCGAAGAAGATCCACACCGCGACCAGGACCACGATCGGGATCAGGGACATCAGCACGTTGGACCACAGGCTGCGTTCCTGCACGACCGGCCGTGCCGTCACGGTGACGCCGTGACTGCTCAGGTTCTGCCACAGCCTGTCGTCCGCGAAGGCCGGGCGCTGTGTCTTGAACCGGGTGTACTTCCCGCCGCCTTCGGGATTGGCCCGCGCGCTCCTGAGCTGGCCCTGGATCGCGTCGCCCTTGGAGTAGATCTTGGCGACGTTGCCGGCGGCGACCTGCCGGCTGAACTCCGTGTACGAGATCGTCGGCTGGTTGCCCTGGCCGAGATAGTTCAGTCCGACATAGGCCAGCAGGAAGACGATCACCGCGGTGACGAGCAGCCCCCACCACTTTCCGCCGCGGATCCTTCCGCCGCCGGGCCGCGGGGGCGATTCGTCGGGGGTACCCTCGGTGCGCCACGGCTGGTCAGGGGCTTTGCGTGGTGGCGCCGCATCGCTCATATCTGGACGTTAAGGCATATGGCGGACGTCGGCATGCGCTGAGGGCGCCCCCCTCGGCCGGGGAGCGCCCTCAAGGACGTACGAGCGGGGCTCGGCCCATGAACTTCTGGGACGGACTCAGCCCATGAACTTCTTGAACTCGTCCGGCAGCTCGAAGTCCTGACCGCTCTGCTGCGGCAGCCCGAAGGCGCCTCCGGCCTGCGCGGCGTCCTCGCGGCGCTGGGCCTCCTCCAGCTCCTGCTGCTTGCGCTTCATCGGGTTGCCGGAGCGCTGCTTGCCCTTGGCCCTCTTCTGCTGCTTCTTCTGCCGGCCGGGGCCGCCGCCCATGCCCGGGATCCCCGGCATGCCCGGCATGCCGCCGCCCTGGGCCATGCGGGACATCATCTTGCGGGCCTCGAAGAACCGCTCGACCAGGTTCTTCACCGCGCTGACCTCGACGCCGGAACCCTTGGCGATACGGGCGCGGCGGGAGCCGTTGATGATCGTCGGGTCCTGGCGCTCGCCCGGGGTCATCGACTTGATGATCGCGGCGGTGCGGTCGACGTCCCGCTCGTCGATGTTCTGGATCTGGTCCTTGATCTGGCCCATGCCCGGGAGCATGCCGAGCAGCTTGGAGATGCTGCCCATCTTCCGGACCTGTTCCATCTGGGCCAGGAAGTCGTCCAGGGTGAAGTCCTGGCCCTTCTTGGACGCCAGCTTCGAGGCCATCTTGGCGGCCTCTTCCTGGCTGAAGGTCTTCTCCGCCTGCTCGATCAGGGTGAGCAGGTCACCCAGGTCGAGGATGCGGGAGGCCATCCGGTCAGGGTGGAAGGCGTCGAAGTCGTCCAGCTTCTCGCCGTTGGACGCGAACATGATCGGCTTGCCGGTGATCTGCCGGATCGACAGGGCGGCACCACCGCGGGCGTCACCGTCGAGCTTGGAGAGCACCACGCCGTCGAAGCCGACGCCGTCACGGAAGGCCTCGGCCGTGTTGACGGCGTCCTGACCGATCATCGCGTCGACGACGAACAGGATCTCGTCCGGGGAGACCGCGTCCCGGATGTCCGCGGCCTGCTGCATCATCTCGGCGTCGATGCCGAGGCGGCCGGCGGTGTCCACGATCACGATGTCGTGGACCTTGGACTTCGCGAAGTCGATGGAGTCCTTGGCGACCTTGACCGGGTCGCCGACGCCGTTGCCCGGCTCGGGCGCGTAGACGGCGACGCCGGCGCGGTCGGCGACCACGCTCAGCTGGTTGACGGCGTTCGGGCGCTGGAGGTCTGCGGCGACCAGCAGCGGCGAGTGGCCCTGCTCCTTGAGCCACTTGGCGAGCTTGCCCGCGAGAGTGGTCTTACCGGCACCCTGCAGACCCGCCAGCATGATCACGGTGGGCGGCTGCTTGGCGAAGCGCAGCCGCCGGGTCTCACCGCCGAGGATGGTGACGAGCTCGTCGTTGACGATCTTCAGGACCTGCTGGGCCGGGTTCAGCGCGCGCGAGACCTCGGCGCCCAGAGCCCTTTCCTTGACGTTCTTGATGAAGGTCCGGACGACAGGGAGGGCGACGTCCGCTTCGAGGAGCGCGATACGGATCTCGCGCGCCGTGGCGTCGATGTCCGCCTCGCTGAGGCGCCCCTTCCCGCGGAGATTCTTGAAAGTCGCGCTGAGGCGGTCGGAGAGGGTGTCGAACACGGTGGCGTCGGTCCTCGAGGTCGGAGTCGGTTCGGGCTGCCCTCCAGGGTATCCGGCCCCGCAAGCTATTCGTCCTCGCCCGCTCCCGAGAGTGGCCGGACGAGGGCGAAACCCCCGCGGCAGCAGGGAACACACGGTCGCGAGGTCACGCCCGCAGCGTCTCCTCCAGCACCCGCGCGAGCGACCCCGCGTCCTGCGCCGGCAGCGGCGCCCCCGTGCCGGTTGTGACGTAGAACGCGTCCACCGCGTTGGAGCCCAGCGTGCTGACGTGCATGCTCCGCACCCGCACGCCGGCCTTCTCCAGGGCCATGCCGATCCGGTGCAGCAGGCCCGGGGCGTCCTGGGCGCGGACCTCGATCACCGTGGCGTGGTGGGAGGCCGCCGGAGCGACGGTCACCCTCGGTGGCGGGGCGACCCAGCCACGACGCCTCGGATAGGCCGCGTCCCGTTCGGCGAGGCGGCCGGCGATGTCCAGGGTGCCGTCCAGGGCGCGGACGAGGTCGGCGCGCAGCCGGGCCGCCTGCGGCAGCGAGCCGTACTCGGCGGCCACCCGCCAGTTGAGCAGCAGCACCGAGCCGTCGTCGACGTCGTCGGGCAGGCGCAGGGTGCTGAGTTCCGCCGTACGGACCGTGAGGCGGTGCACGGCGAGGACACCGGCGACGGCGGGGAGGACGGCGGGCTGGTCGGGTACGGCGATGCGCAGCTCCACGCCGAGAGGCTCGCCGGACGCCTCCTCGTCGGTGACCGGTTCCGTCTGGGCGCGCAGCGCGAGGACCGGGCCGCGCGTGCGGTACGCCTCGATCGCCAGCCGCTCCTGCTCGGCCGTGGGCGCGACGGGCTCCGGCTCGTCGGGGGCGTCGCCGGCGAGCACGGCGGAGACCCGCCGGACCAGGTCGGCGACGAGGGAGCCGCGCCAGGAGGACCAGGCCGCGGGCCCGGTGGCGAGGGCGTCGGCCTCGGTCAGGGCGTGCAGCAGTTCCAGGGTGCTCTGGGTGCCGACCGCCTCGGCGACCGAGCGGACCGTGGCCGGGTCGTCGAGGTCGCGGCGGGTGGCCGTCTCGATCAGCAGCAGGTGGTGGCGGACCAGGGCGGACAGCACGTCCACGTCCGCGCGGTCGAAGCCGATCCGCGCCGCCACGTCCTTGGCGATGATCTCGCCGGCCACCGAGTGGTCGCCGGGCCAGCCCTTGCCGATGTCGTGCAGCAGGGCGGCGACCAGGAGCAGGTCGGGGCGGCTGACGCGACGGGTCAGTTCGGAGGCGCGGACGGCCGTCTCGATCAGGTGCCGGTCGACCGTCCAGATGTGGACGGCGTTGCGCTGCGGGCGGCAGCGGACCCGTTCCCAGTCCGGCAGGAGGCGGCTGATCAGCCCCTCCGCCTCCAGTGCCTCCCAGACATCCACGGTCGGCCGGCCGGAGCCGAGCAGCGTGACCAGCTGCTCACGGGCCTCGGCGGGCCAGGGCGTGGGCAATGGGCGCGCGGTGGCGGCCATGCGCCGTACGGCGTGCAGGGAGAGCGGGAGGCCGGCCTGCGCGGCGGCGGCCGCTGCACGCAGGGGAAGCACGGGATCGCGTTCGGGGCGCGCGGCGCGGGCGAGCACCACCTCGCCGTCCTGCTCCACCACGCCCTCGGCGAGCGGGGAGCGCTCGGTGACGGGCTTGCCGCCGCCCAGCATGGCGCGCAGCCGCGGACGGACGGCGCGCGAACGCAGCACGCGCCCCACCTCGCGCCAGGTGACGTCACTGGCGTACGAGATGACCCGCGCCGCCTCGTAGACCTGCCGCAGCAGGGTGTCCGCGTCCAGCAGCCCCAGCTCGGCCGCCACCTGGTCCTGCTCCTGCAGCGCGAGCCGGTCGGTGGCGCGGCCGGTCGCCAGGTGCAGCGCGTCCCGGACGTCGAGCAGGCGCCGGCGGGCGTCGGCGAGGCCCTCGCGCGGGGCGTCGGCGAGCCAGGAGGCGGCTACGGCGCGCAGGGCGGTGGCGTCGCGCAACCCTCCGCGCGCTTCCTTGAGGTCGGGTTCGAGCAGGTACTGCAGCTCGCCCTGGCGTTCGGCGCGTTCGGAGCAGAGTTCCTGCAGTTCGGGGAGGCGTTTGGGGGCCTGGTTGCGCCAGTCGGCGAGGACGGCCGTACGCAGGCCGGCGGTGAGGCCGCGGTCACCGGCGAGGTGACGGGCGTCCAGGAGTCCGAGTTGGACTTTCAAATCCTCCCCGGCGGTCTTGCGGGCCTCCGCCGGGGTGCGCACGGAGTGGTCGAGCGCGAGTCCCAGGTCCCAGACGGGATACCAGAGGCGGTCGGCCAGGGCGGCGACCGCGCAGGGGTCGGAGCCGTCGTGCAGCAGCAGGAGGTCGAGGTCGCTGCGCGGGGACAGCTCGCCGCGGCCGTAGCCGCCGACGGCGACCAGGGAAGCGCCCTCCAGTCGCCCGCCACCACCCTTCTGCGGAAGTGGCTGCGCTCCCTCGCCTTCTTCGAGCCCTCCGGCGGCGGCCGTGAACAGTCCGGCGAGCCAGTCGTCGGTCAGTTCCGCGAGGGCGGCACGGCGCGGCGGCCCGGACCGCGCCCCCTCGGTGAGGAGGCGCAGCCGGGCCGCCGCGTAGCCGCTGGGTCCCGAGTCCTCTGCTTCCGTGCGCACGTCCGCTCCCGTCACCCAGCGACTCCTGTCTTGTGCCGTCGTGTCAGAGCGCGTCCGGGCCGCGCTCGCCGGTGCGGACCCGTACGGCCGTCTCGACCGGCGTGGACCAGACCTTGCCGTCACCGATCTTGCCGGTTCGGGCCGCCTTGACGACGACCTCGATCAGCTGCTCGGCGTCGTCGTCCTCGGCCAGCACCTCGATGCGGATCTTCGGCACCAGGTCGACGGTGTACTCGGCACCGCGGTAGACCTCGGTGTGGCCCCGCTGACGACCGTAGCCGCTGGCCTCGGTGACCGTCAGGCCGTGGACGCCGAAGGCCTGCAGGGCCTCCTTGATCTCATCCAGCCGGTGGGGCTTGACGACGGCGGTGATGAGCTTCATGCGTCCACCTTCTTGATCTGCGTGGCGGCCGGGGCGGGGGCGTGCGCGGCGGAGCCGATGACACCGCCGCCGGCGCCGCTGAAGTCGTAGGCGGTCTCGGCGTGCTCGGCCTGGTCGATGCCGGAGATCTCCTCGTCCTCGGTGACCCGCATGCCGATCGTCTTGTCGAGCAGGAAGGCGAGGACGGCGGAGACGATCAGCGAGTAGGCGAGGACCGCGCCGACACCGGCGCACTGCTTCCACAGCTGGGTGAAGGAGTGGTCGCCGTAGAAGACACCGGTCGCGGTGGACTGGCCCTTGCCGGTGGCGAAGAAGCCGATCAGCAGGGAGCCGATGATGCCGCCGACCATGTGGACGCCGACGACGTCGAGGGAGTCGTCGTAGCCGAACCTGAACTTCAGGCCCACGGCCGCGGCGCAGGCGACACCGGCGATGGCGCCGACGGCGATCGCGCCGATCGGGGAGACCGCGCCGCCGGACGGGGTGATCGCGACCAGACCGGCGACCGCGCCGGAGGCGGCGCCCAGCGTGGTGAACGCGCCGTGGCGGATCTTCTCGTAGGCGAGCCAGGCCAGCATGGCGGCGGCCGTCGCGACCTGCGTGTTGACGAACATCAGCGCGCCGACGCCGTCGTCGTTGCCGAGCCAGGAGCCCGCGTTGAATCCGAACCAGCCGAACCACAGCAGACCGGCACCGAGCATGACCAGCGGGAGACTGTGCGGGCGCATCGGGTCCTTCTTGAAGCCGACGCGCTTGCCGATGACGAGGATGACACCGAGCGCCGCGGCGCCCGCGTTGATGTGGACCGCCGTACCACCCGCGAAGTCGATCACACCGAGCTTGAAGGCCCAGCCGTCGGCACCCCAGACCCAGTGGGCGACCGGCACGTAGACGAGCGTGAGCCACAGGGCGATGAACAGCGACCAGGCCGAGAACTTGACGCGGTCCGCGAGGGCGCCGCTTATCAGGGCCGGGGTGATGATCGCGAACATCATCTGGAAGACCATGAACACGAAGATCGGGATGGTGTAGCCGGGCCAGAGCTCGGTCAGTCCGATCTTGCGGAGGCCGAACCAGTCGGAGTCCCAGCCGATGAGGCTGTTGTTCGTGCCGAAGGCGAGGGAGAAGCCGTAGAGCACCCACAGAATGGTGACGATCCCCATGCTGATGAAGCTCATCATCAGCATGTTCAGGGTGCTCTTGACGCGGACCATGCCCCCGTAGAAGAAGGCGAGACCCGGCGTCATGATCAGTACCAGGGCGGAAGCAATGAGCATGAAGCCTGTGTTCGCGGACGACAGCTTGGGTGCCTCCGCGGCAAGCGTGATGGCTGGTGCCATCGGCGTCTCCTCGTCGGTTGGTACGGCCCCGTGCGGGCGGTGCCTGAGCGGTCCGGCGGGTGTGGGGTGTGGGCCGGTTATGCGCCACGAGATTGACGCAGCGCGGTTTCGGTGGAAGCCCCTCGTTGTTTCGCCGGAGTGACGAAGGCGCCCTGCTTGTTACGCCTGGATGAACCGCCGGATTCGCGGCTCGGCGATCGTTATCGTGACGCAACCATCGCCGGAAGATCACCCCGCGGACACAGGCCGGCCGCGGCGGGCCTCCCGATGACCTGGCGTGGGGGAGCCGAGTCGGGCAGTTCGGGAGGACCGGCCGCGGCCGGGGCGGGGGGAGCCGGTTGCGTCAGACCGCTTCGGCGGTCTCCGGCAGGTCGACGGAGAGCTGATCGGTGAGGTCGGCCACGGCGGTGAGGTCGCCGTAGTCCCGTACGGCCGTGTCGACCGTCTTTCGAATACGAGTGTTCACACGCTCGGAGCGGACCTTCTTGGCGATGTCCATGGCCTGGGAGGCATACACCGTGCTCTGCTCGGGCTCGCGCTGGAGCAGGTGCACGGTGGCCATGCCGATCAGGTTCAGCGCGTACGACCGCTGGTGCTCGCCGTCCTCGGCGAACTTCTCCACCGCCTTCCGCATCAGCGGCTCGGCGAGGGAGGCGTAGGCGGGGCTGCGTCCGGCGACGTAGGCGAGGTCGCGGAAGGAGTGGGAGTTCTCGCCGTACAGCTCGGCCTCGGAGAAGAAGCGGATCCAGTCGGGGTCCGGCTCGTCCCACTCGTCGGCCTCGGCGAAGGTGTCCTCGGCCATGCGGACCGCGCGCTTGGTCTTGCCGGGCTGGCCCATGTTGGCGTAGGCACGGGCCTCCATCGCATACAGCATGGACTGGGTGCGCGGGCTCGCGCAGTCGCGGCTGCCGTACTGGGCGAGGTGGATCAGCTCCAGGGCGTCGTCGGGCCGGCCGAGGTGGATCATCTGGCGGCTCATGCTGGAGAGGATGTACGAGCCGAGGGGCTTGTCACCGGCCTCCTTGGCCGCGTGCAGGGCGAGGACGAAGTACTTCTGGGCGGTGGGCTGCAGGCCCACGTCGTACGACATCCAGCCCGCCAGTTCGGCCAGCTCGGCGGCGACCTTGAAGAGCTTGCGGGTGGTGGCCTCGGGCTGGGGTTCCTGGAGCAGGTCGGTGACCTCGTGCAGCTGGCCGACGACCGCCTTGCGGCGCAGGCCACCGCCGCACTGGGCGTCCCACTGCCGGAACATGCGCGTGGTTGACTCCAGGAGGTCCAGCTCGGGCTTGGACAGGCGGCCCGGCCTGCGGGAGTCGAGGAGGGGCTCCGGCTCCGGCGGGAGGGGGGAGGCGGGGCTCGGGACGAGCCAGCGCTGCATGGGCTCGATGAGGGAGGGGCCCGCGGACAGCGCCAGGGAGGTGCCGAGGAAACCGCGCCGGGCCAGCATCAGGTCGCTGCGCGAGAACTCGCTGAGCAGGGCGACCGTCTGCGGGGCCGTCCAGGGCAGGTCGACACCGGACGCGGAGGGTGACTGGCGGGCGGCGCGCAGGCCGAGGTCCTCGATGGAGACCACACAGCCGAAGCGCTCGGAGAACAGCTCCGAGAGGATCCGCGGGATCGGCTCGCGCGGATTCTCCCCGTCCAGCCAGCGGCGCACGCGCGAGGTGTCGGTGGAGATGTGGTTGGCACCCAACTGGCGTGCCCGGCGGTTCACTTGGCGGGCCAGCTCGCCCTTGGACCAGCCGCTGCGCACGAACCACGAGCCGAGCAGGTCATTGGGGCGCTTGTCAGCGTTCGTCACGCTACCGCCGTTGCCGCTCACTGGAACGCCCCCATCCCTGAGACCACTTGTCGTCGAGTGCGCCAAGCCTTATCAGAATGCCGGTAAATACGGCCTCTTGTCCGCCGGTTCTCACCCTTCGAACGAGCTGACGACTCGCCTCCGGCATACCCAACCATGCATATGCCGCCCGGACTCGCACACTCACAGTAATCCTACGATCACCCGCCCAGCCACGGGGATCCCGGAAACGCCACCATTCGCCACCCCTTCGAATGAACTCACGGTCGGCCGTACGCGATTCACTTGACATAGGACGGCCGGAAGTGGGCGGAGTGATGCGCACAGGGGCGCGAACACCCCGATGCGCCACCCGTTGCACCTCAAGGCGCTGCCTTGACCTCGCGTCGAACGGGGAAGGCGGAGCCGTAGCGTTACGTTCCGCTTCCGTCTCGTTCCGTGTCGTAACCACCGGCGCGCTGGACCCGTTGGAGGGGGCATGGGCTTCACGATCGGCGGCATTCGCGAGATCCGTTCCGGCACGCGCCGGCGCGGCCGTTCGTCGGATTGCACCGCCGTCGCCGAGTTCACCGGGCTGTGGGGCTGGGACGTGGTGCCCGGAGCGCGGGCCGCGGCGGGCGTCTGCTCGTGCGGACACGCCGGCTGCCCGGCGCCGGGCGCGCATCCGCTGGACTTCGCGCCCCCCGTGCCGGCCGGGGCCACGCTGGACGCGGCGAGCAAGGCCTGGTCGGAGTTCCCGGGCGCCGCGGTGATGTTGCCGGTGGGCCGGGCGTTCGACGTGATCGAGGTCTCCGAGGCCGCCGGCCGCCGCGCCCTGGCCCGCCTGGAGCGGATGGGACTCCCCCTCGGTCCGGTGACCGCGACCCCGGACGGCCGCGCCCACTTCTTCGTCGCGCCCGGCGCCGCCGCCGAGCTCCCCCGGCTGCTCTACCGCATGGGCTGGGACGACCCCTCGGCCCTGGACCTGCGCGGCCTCGGCCCCGGTACGCACATCACCGCCCCGCCCTCCGACCGCGGCGGCCTGGGCCCGGCACGCTGGCTGCGCCCACCCGCGCTGGACTCGGCGACCCGGCCTCCGGCGGCACGGCTGCTGCTGGGGACGCTGGCGTATGTGGCGCACCGGTCGCGGGCACGGACGTAACCGGCCGCACGCGCACCGGCAGGGCGAAGCGCCCGACTCCAACTGCACCTTGGGGCCGGGCGCTTCTTGTCGGCCACCGAATCCGGTAACCGCTCACCCACACGTCCGCCAACGCCTCCGACGCGACCTCGCCGACTACGCCCGGCCCCGGCGCGCACGGCAACCATCACCGGCCGGGCACAGCAACCATCAGTTGAAGCACCACGACGGCGGGCAACCACGTCCGCGAGGGCGGTGCCGGTTCAGGCGGAAAAAGAGGCGGCGCCCGTCCCCCACTGGACCTTGGGGCGGGCGCTCCTCGAAAGCACTTGGTAAATCTGCTGGGCCTTCAGTCACCGATCAGCGCGTCCACGAACGCCTCGGGCTCGAACGGTGCCAGATCGTCCGCGCCCTCGCCGAGGCCGACCAGCTTGACCGGTACGCCCAGCTCGCGCTGGACCGCGACGACGATGCCGCCCTTGGCCGTGCCGTCCAGCTTGGTCAGCACGATGCCGGTGATGTCCACGACCTCCGCGAAGACGCGGGCCTGGACCAGGCCGTTCTGGCCGGTGGTGGCGTCGAGGACGAGCAGCACCTCGTCGAGCGGCGCGTGCTTCTCCACGACGCGCTTGACCTTGCCGAGCTCGTCCATGAGGCCGGTCTTGGTGTGCAGGCGGCCGGCGGTGTCGATGAGGACGACGTCGACCCCCATCTCCTTGCCTTCCTTGACCGCGTCGAAGGCGACGGAGGCGGGGTCCCCGGCCTCCGGTCCGCGCACGGTGTAGGCGCCGACCCGCTCGCCCCAGGTCTGCAGCTGGTCGGCGGCGGCGGCGCGGAAGGTGTCGGCGGCGCCCAGGACGACGGTGCGGCCGTCGGCCACGAGCACGCGCGCGAGCTTGCCGGTGGTGGTGGTCTTGCCGGTGCCGTTGACACCGACGACCATCACGATGCCGGGCTTGCGGTCCTCGGGCTCGGTTTTGACGGTGCGGTCGAAGTCCGTGCCGACGATCTTGAGCAGCTCCTCGCGCAGCAGGCTGCGAAGCTCCGCGGGGGTGCGGGTGCCGAGCACCTTCACACGCTCGCGCAGGCTCTCGACCAGCTCCTGGGTGGGCTGCACGCCGACGTCGGCGGTGAGCAGCGTGTCCTCGATCTCCTCCCAGGTCTCGTCGTCCAGGTGCTCACGCGAGAGCAGCGTGAGCAGGCCCTTGCCGAGGGCGGTCTGGGAGCGGGACAGGCGGGCGCGCAGGCGGACCAGCCGGCCCGCGGTGGGCTCCGGGATCTCGATCTCGGGAGCCTCGACAGCGGGAGGCTCCTCCACGACGACCGGGGCGGGGCCGCCGGGGAGGTCCACCTCCTCGATGGTCCGGCGAGGTTCTTCGCGCGGCGTCTCGGCCTCTTCGCCGACGTGCGGCTCGGCCGGGGGCGCGGTGATGTCGGGCGTCTTCGGGGGCGGCGGAGGCAGCGGCTTCTTGCGCCGGGTGCCCACCAGCAGCCCGCCGAGCGCCGCGAGCACGACGACGGCGATGACTACAGCAAGGATGACGGTTTCCATAACGGGTCCAGTATCAGCCATGGGTTGCCGCGGAAGGCTGTTTGTGTCTTCCTCTGAGAGACAAACGCCACTTAATACGAGGACTCGGAGCAAAGTACGATGGTGGCGACTCGGTCGACGCGCGTAGAGTCCCGACCGTCCCCTGTCCCCCCACGTCTGGTGCCCCTTTTTCATGAGCAAAACCGTCGAGACCGAAGGCGCTCTCGAGACCCGAGGCATCGAGCAGGTCCCGGATCACGAGCGCACTGCGAAGACCCGTGAGCTGTTCCCCACCTGGGTCGGCGCCAACATCAGCGTGCTGCTGCTGACGATGGGCGCGAGCCTCGTCGTCGCGTACCACCTGAACATCTGGCAGGCGCTCGTCGTCGCGGCGGCGGCGCCGGTCGTGTCGTACGGCCTGGTCGGTCTGATCGGTATCGCGGGCAAGCGCGGTGGCGCGCCCGGCATGGCGCTCTCGCGCGCGGTCTTCGGCCAGCGCGGCAACCTGCTGCCCGGTTCGCTGATCTGGGTCGCGCGCTGGGGCTGGGAGACGATCAACGCGGTCACCGGCGCCTACGCGATGCTGACCATCCTGGACATCGTGTTCGGGCTGAAGGCCAACAGCGTGCTGGACATGGTGATGCTGCTGGTGTTCGTCGTCGCGACCTTCGCGATCTCGGGCCTCGGCATCAACGCCGTACAGAAGTGCAACAAGTACGCCACGTACCTCTTCGGCGTCTTCTCGGTGCTGGTCCTCGCCTACCTGGCGGCGAACACCGACTGGTCGAAGGTGATGCACCACGGCGGGGGCTCGACGGCCGCGGTGATCACCGGCGTCGGCATGATCGCGGCCGGCGGTGTCAGCTGGATCCCGTCCGCGCCGGACTTCACCCGCTACCTCCCCCGCACGGCGTCCTCGAAGGCGATCGTCGGTACGGCGGTGGGCGGTGCCGGCATCGTCGTCCTGCCCATGGTCCTGATGGGCGCGGTGATGGCGGTGTCCACGCCGGACCTGGCCTCGGCCACCGATCCGGTGTCCTTCCTCGGCGAGATCCTGCCGACGTGGATCGCGGTGCCGTACCTGTTCATCGCGCTGATCGGCATGCTGCTGATCAACTCGATGTCGATGTACTCGGCGGGCTTCACCGCGCAGACCCTGGGCTTCAAGGTGCCGCGGCACTGGGCGGTCTCGGTGAACGCCGTGATCTCGCTGGTCTTCGGCGGTGTGCTGATGCTGGTGGCGACGAGCTTCATGGGCTCGTTCATCGCCTTCCTGTCGCTGCTGGCGGTCGCATTCTCCGCCTGGGTCGGCGTCTTCGGCGCGGACATGCTGCGCCGCACCGAGTACGACGGCCGCGCCATGACGGACACCACCCGCACCAGCGCCTACTGGTACAAGGGCGGCTTCTCGCCCGCGGCCGTGGCCGCCTGGGCGATCGGCCTGGTCTCCGGCCTGATGTTCACGACGTCGGACTGGTTCACCGGCCCGCTGGCGAAGAACAACGTCATCGGCGAGTACGGTCTCGGCTGGGTCGCCACGATCGTGATCTCGGGCCTGCTGTACCTGGCCCTGCCGAAGCCGGCGGTGACGAAGCCGGCCGAGGTCACCGAACCGGCCGAGGAGCGCGCGTCCGTCTCCGTGTGACGGGCCTCAGCCGGGCAGTCCGCTCTTGTGCAGGGCGGCGCTCGCCCGGAATCGGAGGCGGCCGCAGCGGTCCCGGGTGTCCTGGTCCGCGTCCTCGGGGCAGCAGCAGTGGCCGGCCAGCCACCGCAGGTCGGCAGGGTCGAGCCACAGCGCGACCCGGCCCCGGCCGGCCTCCGCCCGTGGATCGGTGGGTACGGCATCGGTCATCCCGCGACTCTACCTCCCGCCTCTCCATGGCCATCTGACGCTGCGTCAGCTACCGTCCCCCTCCACCGCATCGCACCGGAGGGGGACTTCCCATGCCCGTCACGGTCGTCCGTTTCAACCTCGTCGCTCCCGGCGCCACCCCGGCCGCCCTCTCCGCCCGCTACCGGGCCGCCCTGGAGATGGCCGCGTACGCGGACGAGCACGGGATCAGCACCGTGCAGACCGAGGAGCACCACGGCGCGGAGAACAACTGGCTGCCGTCGCCGTTCGCCTTCGCGGGCGCGGTGTTCGGGGCGACCCGCCGGATCGCGGTGACCGTGTCGGCGGTGATCGGCCCGCTGCACGACCCGCTGCGGCTGGCCGAGGAGATCGCCGTACTGGACCTGCTGAGCGGCGGACGGCTGGTGACGGTGGCCGGGATCGGCTACCGGCCCGAGGAGTACGCCCTGTTCGACGTCGACTTCAGACGCCGGGGCCGGCTCCAGGACGAGTTGCTTCAGACCCTGCTCAGGGCGTGGTCCGGCGAGGAGTTCGCCTACCGGGGCCGCACGGTACGGCTCACCCCGCGCCCGTACACCGACCCGCACCCGCTCCTGCTGGTCGGCGGCTCCTCCAAGGCCGCCGCCCGCCGTGCCGCCCGCCTCGGTCTGCCCTTCTTCCCGAGCGCGCATCTGCCGGAGCTGGAGTCGTACTACAAGGAGAAGCTCACCGAGTACGGCACCGAGGGCTGGGTCATGATGCCGGCGGCCGAGACTCCCCTGCTGCACGTCGCCGAGGACCCGGACCGGGCGTGGGCCGAGTACGGCGAGCACTTCCTGCACGAGGCGCGGACCTACGCCTCGTGGCAGTCGGGTGGGATCCGCTCGGCGGTGAAGTCGGCGGCCACGACGGCGGAGGAGCTGCGCGAGGAGGGCGTGTACCGCGTCCTCACTCCAGAGGAGTGCGCGGCACTGGGCGCCGACAGCCTCGTACTGCATCCGCTGGTGGGCGGTATGCCGCTGGAGGAGGGGTGGCGGAGCCTGCGGCTGTTCGCGGAGCGGGTGATTCCGGCACTGGGCGACTGACCTGCGGCGTCCATCCGGTGGTCCGGGCGGGTCGCGGTGCTCCACTGGGACCGTGAGTCTGAGTGTGGATGTGGTCGTCCCGCGGGCCGAACGGCGAGTTCGACGCGCTCGACGTGCCCGAGGGGTGCAATGACTCGGCAGGGTTCGAGTCCTGGCGGCGGAAGGTGTGGGGATCGGAGGTGGTGCGCTCGCTGGGCGCCCGTTACCTCCCCCTGCTCGACGGCGACTGGATGGCGGTCCCGACCGAGGAGCTTCCCCGGTTCCTTGAGGAGATCGCTCTGTTGCGCACCCACCTGGACATGATCTGCGCGGCGCTCGGGGAGCATCCGTACGGGATCGAGAGCCGCCTGGACAACATCGAGGCGGCGACGCCACGGGCCCAGCGACTCGGCGCCCGCGTTCTCATCCGGTGACCGGCGCGTACGACACCGCCGCCCCCGGACCGGGCAGTGACCGGGCCGGGGGCGGCGGAAGGTACGAGGAGAGGGGCAGCGGGGACTTGGCCCTTCTCCCCGAGTTCACGGGGCTGGTCAGCCCATCTCCTCCAGCGTCTTGCCCTTCGTCTCCTTGACGAACTTCAGGACGAACGGGATCGAGAGCGCGGCGAAGACCGTGTAGATGATGTAGGTGCCGGAGAGGTTCCAGTCGGCCAGCGACGGGAAGCTCGCGGTGATGGCCCAGTTGGCGATCCACTGCGCCGAGGCGGCCACGCCCAGGGCGGCGGCACGGATCTTGTTCGGGAACATCTCGCCGAGGAAGACCCAGACCACCACACCCCACGACAGGGCGAAGAAGAGGACGAACACGTGGGCGGCGATCAGGGCGACCCAGCCCTGGGTGCTCGGGAGCCTGCCGTCGACGAGGTGGTACGAGAACGCCCAGGCCTCCAGCGCGAGACCGACGGCCATGCCGACCGAGCCGATGAGCGCGAGAGGCTTGCGACCGACGCGGTCCACGAAGATCATCGCGATCACGGTGCCGATGATGTTGATGATCGACGTCGTGAAGGAGTAGAAGAACGAGTCCGTCGGGTCGACGCCCACCGACTGCCAGAGGGTGGAGGAGTAGTAGAACGCGACGTTGATGCCGACGAACTGCTGGAAGACCGACAGGCCGATACCGATCCAGACGATCGGCTTGAAGAAGAAGCCACCGCCGAGCAGGTCCTTGAACGTGGACTTGTGCTCGCTCTTCATCGCGTGCTCGATCTCGGCGACGCGGGCGTCCATGTCGACGTCCTTGCCCTCGACCTCGGCGAGGATCTCCTTGGCACGCTCACGCTTGCCGACGGAGAGCAGGAAGCGCGGGGACTCGGGGATCGCGAAGGACAGCATGCCGTAGAGGACGGCCGGGACGACCATGACGCCGAGCATGACCTGCCAGGCCTCCAGGCCCATCAGGTGACCGCGCTGGTTGCCGCCGGCGGAGTTGAGCAGACCCCAGTTGACCAGCTGGGAGACGGCGATGCCGATCACGATCGCGGCCTGCTGGAAGGAACCGAGCCGGCCGCGGTAGGCGGGCGGGGCGACCTCGGCGATGTAGGCGGGGCCGATGACGGAGGCCATGCCGATGGCGAAGCCGCCGACGATGCGCCAGAAGGCGAAGTCCCACAGGGAGAAGGGCAGCGCGGAGCCGACAGCACTGACGACGAAGAGGAGCGCGGCGATCTGCATGACCCGGATGCGGCCGATCCGGTCGGCTATGCGGCCGGCGGTCGCGGCGCCGACGGCGCACCCGATCAGGGCGACGGCGATGACCTGGGCGAGGGCCGCGGAGCCGATGTCGTACTTGGTGCGGATGGCCTCGACCGCGCCGTTGATCACGGAGCTGTCGTAACCGAAGAGGAAGCCGCCCATGGCGGCAGCCGCCGCGATGAAGATGACGTGCCCGAGGTGCTCGGGTTGAGCCGTCCTGGCTCCTGACTGAGGTGCCTGCGCTGTGCTGGTCACGGGGTATCTCCTCGGGCCACGGCAACGCTGCCGTGGGTGGGGGCGAGCCCTTACAGGTGAGACCTGAAGGTAAAAGCAACGTTGCAGAGACTATGCCTTCAAGTTTCGAAGTCAATAGTTCAACGGCTGTGAGTTTTTCGATACACCGAAGGGCTCTATGTTCACTTCTTGAACACAAAGTCAGTTGATCTTGATCGGTTGCGCTCAACGAAGGCGCTGGGAAATGACCTTCGAGACGCCGTCACCCTGCATCGACACGCCGTAGAGCGCGTCGGCGACCTCCATCGTGCGCTTCTGGTGCGTGATCACGATCAGCTGCGAGGCCTCCTGCAGCTCCTGCATGATCCGGATCAGCCGCTGGAGGTTGGTGTCGTCCAGCGCCGCCTCGACCTCGTCCATGACGTAGAAGGGGCTCGGGCGTGCCTTGAAGATCGACACCAGCAGGGCTACCGCCGTCAGCGAGCGCTCGCCGCCCGACAGCAGGGACAGCCGCTTGACCTTCTTGCCCGGCGGGCGCGCCTCGACGTCCACGCCCGTGGTGAGCATGTTGTCGGGATCGGTCAGCACCAGACGGCCCTCACCGCCGGGGAAGAGCCTGCTGAAGACGCCCTCGAACTCGCGGGCGGTGTCCCGGTAGGCCTCGGTGAAGACCTGCTCGACGCGCTCGTCGACCTCCTTCACCACCTGCAGCAGGTCGGCGCGGGTCTTCTTCAGGTCCTCCAGCTGCTCGCTGAGGAACTTGTGGCGCTCCTCCAGCGCCGCGAACTCCTCCAGCGCCAGCGGGTTGACCTTGCCGAGCTGCTGGTACGCCCGCTCGGCGGCCTTGAGGCGCCGCTCCTGTTCGGCGCGGTGGAAGGGCCTGGGCCGGTTGCGCGGATGCTCGGGGTCCTCGGGCAGCACCTCGCCGTCGGCGGGGGGCGAGGGCGGCACGGGCTGGTGCGGGCCGTACTCGGCCACCAGCCCCTCCGGCTCGACACCCAACTCCTCCAGTGCCTTGACCTCCAGCTGCTCTATCCGCAGCCGCTTCTCGGCGCCGAGTACCTCGCCGCGGTGCACCGAATCCGTCAACTTGTCGAGTTCGGCCTTCAGTTCGCGTCCGGCGGTGCGCGCGGCGGTCAGCTCCTGCTCGCGCTGCGCCTTGGCGGCCTCGGCGGCGGCGCGTTCCTGTTCGGCGCGGGCGAGGGAGACCTCGATGTGTGCGAGCAGCTGCCGGGTGCCGGAGGCGACCGCTTCCGCCACGGCCGCCTCGTGCCGCAGCCGGGCGCGGCGCTGCTCGGCACGCGCGCGTGCCTCGCGTTCCGCGCGTGCGGCCCGGTCGAGCGAGTCGGCCCGCCCGGCGAGCCCCTTGACCCGCTCCTCGTGGGTACGGACCTGGAGCCGGGCCTCCATCTCGGTCTGCCGGGCGTTGGCCCCGTCGGCGGCGAGCCGGTCACGTACGGAGGTGTCCGGCTCCTCCTCGACCGGCATCTCCTCGGCCACGGCGAGCCGCTCGGCCAGTTCCTCGGCCTCCTGTACGGCCTTCTCCAGCGCCTCCTGCGCGCGTGCGGCGGCCGCGGCGGACCGTTCGGCCTCGCCCGCCGCCCCCCGCGCCTGCCCGGCGAGCCGGCCGAGCTGCTGGGCGACGGCCGACTTCTCCCGGTCTGCCGCGCGACGCCGCTCCGCGAGTTCCTCCACCAGGGTGGCGGCCTCGGTACGCCGTTCGGCTGCCGCCCGCTGCTCCTGGGCCAGCGCCTCGCAGCGCACCGCCAGGTCGGCCAGCTCGGCTGCGGCCTCGTCCACTGAGGCCTGGACCTCCAGCAGGCTGGGGGCACCGGCCGAGCCGCCGTGGGCGAAGTGGGCACCGAGGAGGTCGCCCTCGGCGGTGACCGCGGTGAGTTCCGGGTGCGCGTAGACGAGGTCCTCGGCGTCCTCCAGGGTGCCGACGACGACGATTCCCTGCAGGAGGCGGTGGACGGCGGGCATGAGGTCGGCGGGGCCGCGGACGAGTTCGGCGGCGAGGAGGGGGGCGCCGGGCCGTGGGGTGTCCGCGGGTTCGCCGTGGCCGGGCGCGCCCACGCGGCGGAGCCGCGTGATGTCTCGCCCCGCGTCCCCTTCGGGTGCTTCCCCCGCCAGCAACAGTGCCGCTCGGCCGCCGTCCTGTTTGCGCAGCAGGCGGATCGCCCCGGCTGCCGCTGCCGGGGTCGTCACGGCGATCGCGTCCGCCGCCGCGCCGAAGGCCGCGGCGAGCGGCACCTCGTAGCCGGGGGTGACCGTCAGCAGTTCCGCCGCCGGTCCCAGGACTCCGGTGAGGCGGTCGCGGGCGCCGAGGAGTATGCCGGTGCCGTCCTTGCGGCGCAGGCCCAGCGCCAGCGCCTCGTGGCGGGCCTGGGTCGCGGCGCGGGTGCGCTCGGCGGTGGTGAGTGCCTCGCGGGCCGCGCTCAGGGCGGCTTCGGACTCGGTGAGCCGGCGCCTGGCGGACTCGTGCTGTTCGGCCAGGTCCGCATCGTCCGCGTCGAGGCCGTCCACCTCGGCCTTCAGGGCCTCGTACTCCTCCTGGGCGCGCACCGCGCGGTCCTGTGCCTCGTCGCGGGCGGTGGCCAGGCGGTCGATCTCGGCCTGGGCCGAAGCCGCCCGGGAGCGGGCCGCGTTGACCTGGCCGGACAGCCGGGCCAGGCCCTCGCGGCGGTCGGCGATGGCGCGGGCGACGTCCTTCAGCCGGCGTTCCTCCAGCGCGAGCTCCCGCTCCAGTTCGGCGCGGTGGGCGACCGTGTCGTCGAGGGCGCGCTGGGCCGCCTCCAGGGCCGCCTCCAGCTCGGCCTCCTGCTCACGGATCCGGGCGGCCTCGCGCTCCATGTCCTCGGGGTCGCGGCCGCGCCGCTCCTCGGGGGGCGCGGAGGTGGCGCTCTTCACCCGGGCGTCGGCGAGCGAGACGGTGCCGCGGACGCGCTCGGCCAGCTGGGAGAGCTCGTACCAGGTCTGCTGGGCGCGCTGGAGGCGCGGCGTGAGCTGCCGTACCTCGTCCTCCAGGAGCCCCTCGCGGTGCAGGGCCTTCTTCAGTTCCTGCTCGGCCGTCTCCTTGCGCTCCTTCAGGGCCGCCTCGTCCGCGATCTCGGCCTTGAGCGCCTGGCGCAGGCGTACGAGGTCGTCGGCGAGGAGTCGCAGGCGTGCGTCGCGCAGGTCCGCCTGGATCACGGCGGCCCGTCTCGCCACCGCCGCCTGGCGGCCCAGTGGCTTCAGCTGGCGGCGCAGTTCGTCGGTCAGGTCCTGCACGCGCGCGAGGTTGGCCTGCATCGCGTCCAGCTTGCGCAGGGCCTTCTCCTTGCGCTTGCGGTGCTTGAGGACACCGGCCGCCTCTTCGATGAAGGCGCGGCGGCCCATCGGATCGGCGTGCAGGACGGAGTCGAGCTGGCCCTGGCCGACGATGACGTGCATCTCCCGGCCGATGCCGGAGTCGGAGAGGAGTTCCTGGATGTCCAGGAGGCGGCAGGTGTCGCCGTTGATCTGGTACTCGCTGCCGCCGTTGCGGAACATGATCCGCGTGATGGTGACCTCGGCGTACTCGATGGGCAGCGCGCCGTCGGAGTTGTCGATGGTCAGGGACACCTCGGCGCGGCCCAGCGGGGGACGGCCGGTGGTGCCGGCGAAGATGACGTCCTCCATCTTGCCGCCGCGCAACGACTTGGCGCCCTGTTCGCCCATGACCCAGCTGAGCGCGTCCACGACATTGGACTTGCCCGAGCCGTTCGGGCCGACGACACACGTGATGCCCGGCTCGAACCGGAGCGTGGTCGCCGAGGCGAACGACTTGAACCCGCGGAGGGTCAGGGCCTTGAGGTGCACGCCGCTGGACTCTACCGGGCGCCGCTATCTCACTCCACGAACACTCGCAACCCCACGGTTTCGCCATTGAACATGCAGGGCACACCGTACGTTAAAGAGGGTGAAAGGATGCGGGGGCAAAGAAAGAAGGGACGCCGAAGCGTCCCTTGCAACTCTGACGGCCGGGTTACGGTCGTCCGATCAACTGAGCGGTTGATACGGCAGCCAGATCGCTGCGACTGCTGTCGTGGAGCGATGCAGTGATCAGGTGAGCGCAGGCTCCGCCTGGTGTGCGTCGATGCTCTCCATGATCCTGTCCTGAGAGGCGGCAGCCGTCAGCGCTTCGTTCTCCGCCTGGATCCTGACGAGCTCGGACTCCAGGTCTTGGACGCGCTGCTGCAGCCGTCGCATCTCGGCGAGGAGTCGAGGGTCGGAGCCGCCGACGTAACCGAGAAGCGCCTTTGCCATGATGGATGGTCCTCCACAATGAGTGACCGACCGATGCGGTGTGGGTCGTGAGGGATTGCACCCGCGGTGCTTGGCACATCCGGGTGTTGCTCTGCTGTTGCTCCATGCCAAACAGCTAAGGTGCGCGGGGCTTTCAGCGTCTCACCAAAAAGTTTGACGGTCAACACGATCACGCCCTGTATTGGCGGGCAAACCGGGGCGCGCGGCCGGAAGAACGGCGGCGCAGCGAGTCATCCGGGGCCTTCAGGGCGTGACGATCAGCTGTTCCTGCGGAGCCTGCCATGCCGGGCCGTTCTTGGCAACCACCAGGTCGTTTCTGCTGTGCGCATGTGCCCCCGGCAGCTCCCCGTGCGCCGGCCTGCGCGCCTTTACAGAACCGGCTCAGCGAATGGCGAAGCCGTCGTAGCCACCGCGGGGTGTGTCCCAGATCTCGGTGACTCCGTCCACATGTCCGGGCGTGTCGTCGCCCTGGAGCCAGCCCAGCAGTCCCTCGCAGCCCTCGCGCGCCCCCTCCGCGACGACCTGGACGCGACCGTCGGCCAAATTGAGAGCAAAACCACTCAGGCCCCCGATCTCCAGTGCCTTGGCACGCGTGAACCAGCGGAAACCCACGCCCTGCACGCGTCCACGCACCCAGGCGACCAGCCGTACATCCTCGCTCATGGGTGCAACCTAACCAGCCGGTGTCGCGCAGGACACATCGCCCGTCGGCGGCATGGGGTACCGTCCCGCCCCAATGCATCTCATATGAAACTCACTCGATCGGGTGAGTCGGGTTGGCCATGGAGAGTCACTCGCCGCGCAGGCACCGGCCGACCGCGAGCACGAGGAAGAGGGCAAGGACATGGGCCGCCACCGACGCTCTGCCGCCGGCCGCGCCGCCAAGGGCCGCGCCACGGGGGTCATACACACGCCGCGCTCCAGCACCGGGAGCGGCACCCCGCAGGACCCGTTCGCGGGTGAGGCCTGGCAGGACTCGGACACCGGTGGCGCCCGGCAGGGCTCGTACCCGGGTGGCGCCCGGCAGGACCCGTACCCAGGCGGCCCCCGGCGGGAGTCGTACCCGGGTGAGATCGTCCGGCGCGGGCGGACGGAGCTCGTCCGGCGTGAACAGGCGCCGCGGGGCATCGCACCGTATCTGAACCCCGAGGCCCACACCCCGGCGACCGGGCTGCAGCCGCTGGCCTATGCCGAGGCGACCGCCAAGGCGCACGCCTATCTGTTCTCGGCCGAGGACGACGGCCCGGGCGGCTCGGGGGGCGGCGGCTTCACCCTGGCCGGCGACCCCTCCCCCGGCCACCGACGCCGGAAGAAGGGCGCGAGGCCGGTGCGCGCGGGCCTGCTCGGGGTGTCCGTGGCCGTGGCCCTCGGTGCGGCCGCCGTGGCCACCGGCGTGGTGCCGGGTCTGCAGAACTACCGGCTCGGCGGCGTCACGCACACCACCGGCGCCGACCGGGTGCAGGTGGTGGACACGCCGAGCAACACGGCCGCCGAGCAGGGCGGCACCTCGGGCAGCGCCGACAGCCCCGTGGGCGGCGCCGGCCCGAGCTCCGGGCCTTCGCAGTCCCCGAGCCCGTCCGCCTCCGCGTCGCAGCCGGCGTCGCCTGCGACGTCGGCGTCCCCCACGCCCACTCCCTCCACGCCCACCC
>NZ_JBSHAY010000020.1:0-173782 GCF_053611725.1 Streptomyces sp. NPDC054783
GTGCTTTCCAGGTTCCCGCTTCGCTTTCGCTCCGCGTTTCCCTTTCCGGCGGTTCCGACTCTATCAGATCCTTTCGGCGTCTGACTCCCAGTCAGCGGGTTTGTCTTCCCGGCCGCTGGGCCGTTCCGACGAGTGAGACTTTAGCGGATTCCGTGCTCCCGAGCTAATCGGGGGCTGCGTCCTTTCGAACGCGGATTCCTCATTCCGCAAATACGCATGACAAAGCAGCCGAAGCCGGAGCGTCGATTGCTTGTTGGTACTTGCGGAGTGGCTGTCCGGGGACCGACCAAGGTCGGCGCTCACGTCGGACAACTCGGAGAACACTACGGATCGGCGTGTCGTGTGTCAACTCTCGCGCCGGGAGCACTCCGGAGGCGTACTCTGGGCGGCATGACGACGCGTACGTGTACCCAGTTCTGGTGGGCCGCCTGACGGCGGCCGCGCTCACGTATGCATCCAACGGCCGCCGCTTCGGCGGCCGTTCTCGTATCTCCTCCGGACTCCGGGGGCCGGCCGCAGGAGCGGCGGTCCCGACCAGGAGGTGGAGTGGAGATGAAGCGGGTCTTCAGCGGGATTCAGCCGACCGGGAACCTGACGCTGGGCAACTACCTGGGAGCCCTGCGGCGCTGGGTCGAGACGGACCAGCACCAGGCCGACTCGGTGTTCTGCGTCGTGGATCTGCACGCGCTGACGGTGGACCAGGATCCGGCGCGATTGCGCAGGCTCAGTCGGCAGACGGCGACGCTGATGCTGGCGGCCGGGCTGGATCCCGAGGTGTGCGCCGTGTTCCTGCAGAGCCATGTCGACGAGCACACGAGGCTGTCGTACGTGCTGGAGTGCGTGGCGACCGACGGTGAGATGCGCCGGATGATCCAGTACAAGGAGAAGACCACGAAGGTGCGGGAGCGCGGCGGGACCGTGCGGCTGTCGCTGCTGACGTATCCGGTGCTGATGGCGGCGGACATCCTGGGGTACGGCGCGGACGAGGTGCCGGTCGGGGACGACCAGGTGCAGCATGTCGAGCTCGCGCGGGATCTGGCGGTGCGGTTCAACCAGCGGTTCGGGCACACGTTCGTGGTGCCGAAGGCGACTCGGCCGGCGGTCGCGGCGCGGGTGATGAATCTGCAGAACCCGACGGCGAAGATGGGGAAGTCGGACGACTCGGGGCTGGGGGTCGTCCATCTGCTCGACGAGCCGGACGACGTGCGCAAGAAGGTCATGCGCGCGGTCACCGACAGCGGTCGGGACGTGGCGTACGACCCGGAGGAGCGGCCGGGGGTCGCCAATCTCCTGGAGATTCTCGCTGCGTGCACGGGCGGGAACCCTGAGTCACTGGCAGGCGTTTACAACTCGTACGGCGTCTTGAAGAAGGACACCGCGGAGGCGGTGGTGGAAGTCCTCAGGCCCGTGCAGGCCAGGCACAGGGAGCTGTGCGCGGATCCTGCCTATGTGGAGGGGGTGCTGCGGGATGGTGCGGAGAAGGCGAGGGCGATGGCTCGGCCGACCGTCGACGCGGCCTACCGGGCGATCGGGCTGTTGCCGCCGGTGTTCGAGACGGCGTTGAGCGGGGCCGGGCGTTAGGGCCTGCCCGGGTGGACTCGGGTGATCTCGCGTGGTCTCGGGCGGCCTTGTGGGCTCGTGCGTGCGGGGGCGGGCGGCTGCCGGTGAGCCGTCGCCCCCGGCGCCGGGTCAGTCCTTCTTGCCGGAGGCGAGTTCGCGGCTGCGGTCGCGGGCGGCTTCGAGGGCGGCGATCAGGGCGGCTCGTACGCCGTGGTTCTCCAGTTCGCGGATGGCGTTGATCGTGGTGCCCGCCGGGGAGGTGACGTTCTCGCGGAGCTTGACGGGGTGTTCGCCGCTGTCACGGAGCATCACGGCGGCGCCGATCGCGGACTGGACGATGAGGTCGTGTGCCTTGTCGCGGGGCAGGCCGAGCAGGATGCCCGCGTCGGTCATGGCCTCTACCAGGTAGAAGAAGTACGCGGGTCCCGAGCCGGACAGAGCGGTGCAGGCGTCCTGCTGGGTCTCGGGGACGCGGAGTGTCTTGCCGACGGCACCGAAGATCTCCTCGGCGTGCGCGAGGTGCTGCTCGGTGGCGTGGCTGCCGGCGGAGATGACCGACATGGCCTCGTCGACAAGGGCGGGGGTGTTGGTCATGACCCGGACGACCGGGGTGCCTGCGGTCAGGCGCTCCTCGAAGAAGGAGGTGGGGATGCCGGCGGCGCCGCTGATGACGAGGCGGTCGGCGGGGACGTGCGGGGCGAGCTCGTCCAGGAGGGCGCCCATGTCCTGCGGCTTGACCGTGAGAATGAGGGTGTCGGCGGTCTTGGCGGCCTCGGTGTTGGTGACCGGGCTGACTCCGTAGCGGGTGCGGAGTTCTTCGGCGCGTTCGGGACGGCGTGCGGTGACCAGGAGGTCGGCGGGGGCCCAGCCGGCCCGGATCATTCCGCTGAGCAGGGCTTCGCCGATCTTGCCGGTGCCGAGGACTGCGACTTTCTGGGTCATGGGGTCATCCTCGCACCGGGCCGTGAGGGCGCGGGTGCTTGTCCGCCAGGCGGAACACGGGCCGGAGGCCGTCCCGTGCCGTGGGATCGGCGAAGCGCGATCAGGCCGTACGGCGCCGGAGGGTGGCCGCGCCCAGGACCAGGACCAGCAGCGCGCAGCCGGCCACGATCAGGACGTCGCGGACGAAGGTCGCGGTCATGTCGGTGTGGTGCAGGACCTGGTTCATGCCGTCGACGGCGTACGACATCGGCAGGACGTCGGAGATGCCCGTGAGGACGGGGTGCATCTCGGACCGGGGAGTGAACAGTCCGCAGAGGAGGAGCTGAGGGAAGATCACCGCGGGCATGAACTGGACCGCCTGGAACTCCGAGGCGGCGAAGGCCGAGACGAAGAGTCCGAGGGCCGTGCCGAGCAGGGCGTCGAGGAGGGCGACGAGGAGCAGCAGCCAGGCGGAGCCGGTGACATCGAGGCCGAGCACCCACAGGGCGAGTCCGGTGGCGAGGGCCGACTGGACGATGGCGAGCGCGCCGAAGGCGAGGGCGTAGCCGGCGATGAGGTCGGCCTTGCCCAGGGGCATGGCGAGGAGGCGTTCGAGGGTGCCGGAGGTGCGTTCGCGCAGGGTGGCGATGGAGGTGACCAGGAACATCGTGATCAGCGGGAAGATGCCGAGCAGGGATGCGCCGATGTTGTCGAAGGTGCGCGGACTGCCGTCGAAGACGTAGCGCAGCAGGATCAGCATCACGCACGGGACGACGATCATCAGCGCGATGGTGCGCGGGTCGTGGCGGAGCTGACGCAGGACCCGGGCCGCGGTGGCGGTGGTGCGGCCGGCGTTGATGACACCCGTCGGGGCCGGGGCGGGCGTGATGCTGGTGATGGTCGTCGTGCTCATCGGGTGCTCTCCTTGGGTCGGGCTGCCGCGGCTGCCTCGTCGACGAGGTGGAGGAAGGCGGCCTCGACGGTGTCGCCGCCGGTGCGGGTGCGCAGGGCGTCCGGGGAGTCGTCCGCGAGGATCTCGCCCTCGCGCATGAGGAGGAGTCGGTGGCAGCGCTCGGCCTCGTCCATGACGTGGGAGGAGACGAGGAGGGTGGCGCCGCGGGTGGCGGCGATGTCGTGGAAGAGGTTCCACAGGTCGCGGCGCAGGACGGGGTCGAGGCCGACGGTGGGTTCGTCCAGGACGAGGAGTTCGGGGGCGCCGAGCAGGGCCACGGCCAGTGAGACCCGGTTGCGCTGGCCGCCGGAGAGGTTGCCGGCGAGGGCGTCGGAGTGGCTGGTGAGGTCGACGTCGGTGATGGCCTGGGTGACGTGTTCGTGGCGTCGTTCGGCGGCTGCGCGTCCGGGGTCGAGGATCGCGGCGAAGTACTCGAGGTTCTGGCGGACGGTCAGGTCGTCGTAGACGGAGGGGCTCTGGGTGACGTAGCCGATGCGCGAGCGCAGGGCGGGGTGGCCGGCCGGGTGGCCGAGGACCTGAAGGGTGCCGGTGACCTTGGCCTGGGTGCCCACGATCGAGCGCATGAGGGTCGACTTGCCGCAGCCGGAGGGGCCGAGCAGCCCGGTGACCTGGCCGCGGGGGACCGCGAAGGTGAGGTGGTGGAGGACGGTGCGGGGGCCGCGGATGACGGTGAGGTCGTGGGCTTGGACGGCCGCGGTGGTGGGCTGCGGCGGTGGGTCCGGCACATAATTCATCATGCGATGAATAATGTGCCCGGAGGGCCTGCGCGTCAAGGGGCCTGCCGGGCATATGCGGAAGCCGCGGCCGGGCACACAGACGGAAAGCGGCGGCCGGGACGAACCCGGCCGCCGCTCCAAGCGAGGCTTCTTCGCTGATCAGGGCTTGGTGGCGACGAGCAGAAGCACGTCGTAGGCCTCCTCGACCATGCCGTCCGGGAAGGCCCTCAGCAGATGGGCGCGCTCCTCTTCCAGGAAGGCGGTCCTGCGGTCCTCGGGCGTGAGGAGGAACGCCGAGTGGCTGCCGATGTTCGCGAGGTGGGTGTCGATCGTGACGCGGCGGCTCCAGCGGATCTCCTGGCGGCCGAAGCGCAACCGCCCGCTGGGGTCGGCCAGTTCGGTACGGCTGCCGTCGCGCTTCTCGGCGGCGACGTCCACACCTAGGAAGCGGCCGATACGAAGAGAGGCCTCGGCGACCCACTCGACGTCCAGGGCATCACCGTTCCACCACAGTGCCAGCGCGCCGCCCGGCCGCAGCACCCGCAGCGCCTCCGGCACCGAGCGGGCGGTGTCGGTCCAGTGCCAGGCCTGGGCGTAGGTGATGAAGTCGGCCTGCGCGTCGGCGATGGGGAGGGCGTTGCCGTTGCCACGGACGATCGGCAGATGCGGCAGCCCCCGGCGGAACTCGGCGGTCATGCCCTCACCGGGTTCGACAGCGAGCACGTCGGCGCCGCGGGCCTGCAGGAGGGCGGTCGCGATACCGGTACCGGCCCCGACGTCCACGACCCTGGCACCGGACAGCGACCGGCCGGCCAGTTCCTCGATGGCGTCGAAGAGGGCGGGCGGGTAGGAGGGGCGGTTCGCGGCGTACTGGGCGGCGGCTGAGTTGAAGGAGTGGGCGCGGGTCGTGGGCGAGGGCGGTGGTGAGGGCGGTTGCGTCACGGTCATACGGCCATGGTGGGGGCGACGGCAAGGTGACGGCAGCGGGTTTTCGGGCGGGACGGGCCGGGAGGGGTAACGGGATGGGGGTGGGACGGCAGGGGCGGCCGGCCGGCGGAGGGGCGGGTCACCGGCGCCCTTCACCCGACCGCCGGGAGTCCCTCACCCACGCCGCTCCTTCAGACCACCCGGATCAGGTGTCACCTGCGCCGCTTCTTCTTCGACGGGTTGCCGGTGCGGCGAGAGCTTCGGCGGTCGTACTCCTCGCGCGCCTTGTCGTACTCCTCGCGGTGCAGCTTCTCGCCCGGAGCCTCGGTGAGGGACCGGAAGAAGTAGGCGAGGAGGGAGCCGACGAAGCCGATGGCGAGCAGGCCGCGCAGGGAGGCCTGGCGCTGTGGGTCGTGGCGCTTGTCGAAGCCCTCCCAGGTGTTGCGGAAGGCGAGCGCGCTGCAGATCGCGAACATGGCGATGATCAGCACGGTGACGAAGGAGCCGGTGTCGGCTATCTGGAGGCCCTCGTAGGCGAGGCGGAGGACGAGGCAGGAGGCGACGGCCGCGGCGAGGGAGCCGACGGCGGCGCCGGCGCGTCGGGCCGCGTAGCCGTTGTCGTGGTTCACCCAGGTCGTGCCGAAGAAGCGCAGGGGCTCGGGGCGGGGGCCGCCGCTCGGGGCACTTCGGTCGGCGCCGTCTGGGGAGCCCGCCGGGGTGTCCGGGGTGCCGGTTTCGTCGCTCACGGAACGATTATGGCGCCGGGCCGGGGCGGGCTCCCGGTGGGGTCAGCCGCAGCGCGGGGCGATGTAGCCGTCGCTGCCGGTCTGGACGTAGGCGTCGGACACGAACTCGGCGTTGTCGATGTTGTCCCAGATGTTCGTCGTGCCGTACGGGCCGCTGACCGTGGTGCCCGGGGTCTGGCAGAAGATCGGGACCTTCGCCCCTTCGGCGAGGACACGGACGATGTTGTAGCTGGTGCCGGGGCCGCTGCGGACGTTCAGGCGGACGCCCGGGGCGACGGAGTAGTAGCGCAGCGAGGTTGTAGCGGCCTCTTCGGCGTGGTCGATGGACATGAAAGCCCCCCGTTCAACCCCATGGATGCCATGGGGTCCTCTCGATTCCCATGAAACTGGAACGAGCCGCGGAACACCGGTGCGCGACTCGCGCGCGAAGGCTAGCAAGCCGCCTCTGTCTCGCACGAGTCATCGACTAGGCTCCGTGCGTCGCGCGCGCGGACGAACAGCACGGGGGATGGTCGCATGACGCCACGCAGGAACACGGGAGCGGGCGCGGAAGCGGAACTTCCCGAGTACGCCGGTCACTACCGCCTGGAGTCACGCCTGGGTTCGGGTGGCATGGGGGTCGTACACCTGGCCCGGAGCACCTCCGGGATGAAGCTCGCGGTGAAGGTCGTACACGCCGAGTTCGCCCGGGATCCCGAGTTCAGGGGCCGTTTCCGGCAGGAGGTGGCCGCCGCTCGCAAGGTGAGCGGGGCCTTCACGGCGCCGGTGGTCGACGCCGACCCGGACGCGGAACAGCCCTGGATGGCCACGCTGTTCATTCCGGGCCCGACCCTCTCCGACGAGGTGAAGCGGAACGGGCCGATGGATTCGGCTCAGTTGCGTCGGCTGATGGCGGGGCTGGCCGAGGCGCTGCGCGACATCCACCGGGTGGGGGTCGTGCACCGGGACCTGAAGCCGAGCAACGTCCTGCTCGCCGAGGACGGTCCGAAGGTCATCGACTTCGGCATTTCCCGGCCGAAGGACAGCGAACTGCGCACCGAGACCGGCAAGCTGATCGGCACGCCGCCCTTCATGGCACCCGAGCAGTTCCGGCGGCCGCGCGAAGTGGGGCCCGCCGCCGACATCTTCGCGCTCGGCTCGGTGCTGGTGCACGCGGCGACCGGACGGGGGCCCTTCGACTCCGACAGTCCGTATGTCGTCGCCTACCAGGTCGTGCATGACGATCCGGACCTCACCGGCGTACCGGAGGTCCTCGCTCCGCTGGTGCTGCGGTGCCTCGCCAAGGAGCCGGAGGACCGGCCGACCCCTGATGAGCTCATGCGGGAACTGCGGTCGGTGGCGGCCTCGTACGACACGCAGGCGTTCATACCGGCGCAGCGGTCGGGCGAGGGGACGGCCCCGGGGTCCCGCGCCGAGGAGGCCGGGCGGCCCGCGCCGTCGGCCGGGCGGCGGGCCGGAAGAAGGGTGATCGTGGGCGCCGGGGCGCTCGGGCTCGTCGTGGTCGCCGCGTTGGCCTCGGTTCGGCTGGCCGGGGGCGGCGAGCCCACGCCGGACGGCACGAACCCGCACACCAAGGCAGCCGCATTCAGTGCCTGGAAGGCCAGACCGGCGCCCGGGGCATCGGGGATGGCGCAATGCTCGTACGGCGCGGGCAAGTTGCTGTGCGGGCGGCCCGGCGAGGTCTTCGCCCTTTCCCCGTCCGGCGGAGAACTGCTGTGGCGGCGCTCGGTCGGCACCACCTCCGCCGGCGCGCCGGTCGTCTCGGCCGCTCTCGTGCAGCCCTACACGGGAGGCGGATCGCAGCTCGCGGCGCTCGACCCGCGCTCGGGCAGGGAGGTCTGGAAGCGGCGCCTGGCCCCGGGCACGATGGTCCGGTACACGGACCGGACGGCCCTGCTCACCGAAGCCGACGGAAAGGTCACCGGCGTCGACAGCGCCTCCGGCGAGGCCAGATGGAGCCGCCGTGTCCCCGGTCAGCCGAGGCCGTCCTTCGTCTCGTTTCCCGGCGACCCGCTGGCGTACGCGACGAGCACGTCGGCCGACGGTTCGAGCACACAGGTCTCCGCCGTGGATCCGCTGAGCGGTGCCATACGGTGGCAGGCGCGCCTGGCGTCGACGCTGGAACTCTTCGGAAGCGGTGGCGGATCCGTCTTCTTCCTCTCCGTCGACAGTGTCTACGGGGAAGCGAAGGCCGTCGTCCGCTACACCCCCGCGAACCGGTCGACGCGCCGCGTGGCACTGCCGCTGGCGAGCGCGGACGCGCACGCCACCGTGCACGGGGACATCGTGTACCTCCTCGCCACGGGTGGGTCTCTCGAAGCCGTGGACATGGGTGCGCGGAAGCAGCTGTGGCGGGTGGAGACCTCGGTGAGCCGCGGTTCGGCACCGGTCGCCGACGGCAGGTACGTGTACTTCACCGCGGGCGACGGGAGGCTTCTGGCCGTCGGCGCCCGTACGGGGGCTCTCGTGGGGCAGACCCCCGCGCGCCTGGGCTCGGACTCGGCCAGGGTGATGAGCGCGCCTGCCACGCCCGTGCTCGACGGCAACCGGGTCTACGCCACCGCCCCCGACGGAACCGTCTTCGCCGTGGCCGCGCGCGATCCGTCCGGCTGGTGACGCGCAACGGGGCCGTCCTCGTCCAGGAGGCGGCCCCGTCGGTCGTACGGCTTCTCAGCCCAGCTTGGTCACGTCCCGCACCGCGCCCTTGTCGGCGCTGGTGGCCATCGCGGCGTAGGCGCGGAGGGCGGCGGAGACCTTGCGGTCGCGGTTCCCGGGGGCGTAGACGCCGTTCAGGGCCTGGTCGCGGCGGGCGAGTTCGGCCTCGTCGACGAGCAGCTCGATGGTGCGGTTCGGGATGTCGATGCGGATGCGGTCGCCGTCCTGGACCAGGGCGATGGTGCCGCCGGAGGCCGCCTCGGGGGAAGCGTGGCCGATGGACAGGCCCGAGGTGCCGCCGGAGAAGCGGCCGTCGGTGATCAGGGCGCAGGTCTTGCCCAGGCCGCGGCCCTTCAGGTACGAGGTCGGGTAGAGCATCTCCTGCATGCCGGGGCCGCCCTTGGGGCCCTCGTAGCGGATGACGACGACGTCGCCGTCCTTGACCTCGTGGGTGAGGATGCGCTGGACGGCCTCCTCCTGGGACTCGCAGACGACCGCCGGGCCCTCGAAGGTCCAGATCGACTCGTCCACGCCGGCCGTCTTCACCACGCAGCCGTCGACCGCCAGGTTGCCCTTGAGGACCGCCAGGCCGCCGTCCTTGGAGTACGCGTGCTCGGCCGAGCGGATGCAGCCGCCCTCCGCGTCCTCGTCCAGCGCCTCCCAGCGCTCGGACTGGGAGAAGGCCTCGGCGGAGCGGACGCAGCCGGGAGCGGCGTGCCACAGCTCGACCGCCTCGGGGGACGGGGAGCCGCCGCGGACGTCCCAGGTCTTCAGCCAGTCGGCCAGCGACGGGCTGTGGACGGCGTGGACGTCCTCGTTGAGCAGGCCCGCGCGGTGGAGTTCGCCCAGCAGGGCCGGGATGCCTCCGGCGCGGTGCACGTCCTCCATGTAGTACGTGCGGTTCTTCGCGACGTTGGGCGCCACCTTCGCCAGGCACGGCACCCGGCGGGAGACGGCGTCGATCTGCTCCAGGCCGAAGGGGACGCCCGCCTCCTGGGCGGCGGCCAGCAGGTGCAGGATCGTGTTGGTGGAGCCGCCCATCGCGATGTCCAGGGCCATGGCGTTCTCGAAGGCCTGGAAGGTGGCGATGTTGAGCGGGAGGACCGTGTCGTCGTCCTGCTCGTAGTAGCGGCGGGTGAGATCCATGACCGTGCGGGCGGCGTCGACGTAGAGCTGCTTGCGCGCGGTGTGCGTGGCGAGGACCGAGCCGTTGCCGGGCAGGGACAGGCCGATCGCCTCGGTCAGGCAGTTCATCGAGTTGGCGGTGAACATACCGGAACAGCTGCCGCAGGTCGGGCAGGCGTTCTCCTCGATCCGGAGGATGTCCTCGTCGGAGATCTTCTCGTTGACGGCGTCGGAGATCGCGTCGACCAGGTCGAGCGTGCGGACCGTGCCGTCGACCAGGGTGGCGCGGCCGGACTCCATCGGGCCGCCGGAGACGAAGACCGTCGGGATGTTCAGGCGCAGGGCCGCCAGCAGCATGCCCGGGGTGATCTTGTCGCAGTTGGAGATGCAGACCAGGGCGTCGGCGCAGTGGGCCTCGACCATGTACTCCACCGAGTCCGCGATCAGGTCGCGGGAGGGCAGGGAGTACAGCATGCCGCCGTGGCCCATGGCGATGCCGTCGTCCACGGCGATCGTGTTGAACTCGCGCGGGATGCCGCCCGCCTCCTTGATCGCCTCGCTGACGATCCGGCCGACCGGCTGGAGGTGGGTGTGGCCCGGCACGAACTCGGTGAAGGAGTTCGCGACCGCGATGACCGGCTTCCGGCCGATGTCCGCACCGGGTACACCGGAGGCGCGCATAAGGGCGCGGGCGCCCGCCATGTTGCGGCCGTGGGTGACTGTGCGGGACCTCAGCTCGGGCATCGTCGCTCGCTCCTCGAATGACCTTCTGGCAATGAGTCCAGAGAGTTCTGGCTGTCTACGAGACTACGCCGCCGCTCCAAGGACTGGACACGGCTGTCCGGAATGCGGGACGGGCGTTTCACCTGTCCGTGGGGAAACCGGCCGGGGAGGTCACCTGTCCGTGAGGTGGTGCTGTACGACAGGGGCGACGCGCGCGATGATCTGCTCCAGGTCCGCCGACGCCAGCGGCTCCAGTTTGATCACGTAACGCATCATCGCCGCACCCACCAGCTGCGCGGCGGCCAGCTCGGCGCGCAGCTCCGGGTCCGGCAGATCCACCTGGGCGGCGACACGGCGCAGCAGCTGGGAGGCGATCAGGCGGCGGAACACGGCGGCGGCGGTCTCGTTGTTGACGGCGGACCGGACGATCGCGAGGAGCGGCGTACGGGTCGTGGGGTTCTCCCAGACGCCGAAGACGAAGCGGGTCAGCCGCTCCCCCACCCCGTCCAGCGGGCCGGCGGCCAGCGCCTCGGGGGCGTGCAGCGCGGGCGCGAAGGCCACCGCGATCGCCGCCTCGAAGACCTGCTCCTTGGTGCCGAAGTAGTGGTGGACCAGTGCGGAGTCCACGCCGGCCGCCTTGGCGATACCGCGCACGGACGTCTTCTCGTAGCCACGCTCGGAGAACTCCTCGCGGGCCGCGGCGAGGATCCGGTCACGGGTGTCACCGGCCTCGGCACGCGGGGGGCGGCCTCTCCTGCGCGCGGTCGGCTCACGGGTCTCGTTCATCGCCGGGGCACCCGTACCGCCGACGCCAGGTGCTTGCGGGTGAAGGCCAGGGCCTCGGCGAGGTCGGCCTCGCGTTCGGCGCTGGACATCGCCCGCCGGGTGTTGACCTCGATGACGACATGGCCGTCGAACCCGGTGAGGGTCAGGTGTTCCAGCAGCTCGGCGCAGGGCTGGGTGCCGCGGCCCGGCACCATGTGCTCGTCCTTGGCCGAGCCCCGGCCGTCGGCGAGGTGGACGTGGCCGAGCCGGTCGCCCATGCGGTCGATCATCTCCAGGGCGTCCGCGCGGGCCGTCGCCGTGTGACTGAGATCGATCGTGAAGTGCCGGTAGTCGTGCCGGGTGACGTCCCAGTCCGGGGCGTAGGCGAGCATCTCGCGGTCGCGGTAGCGCCAGGGGTACATGTTCTCGACGGCGAACCGTACGTCCGTCTCGTTCGCCATCCGCCAGATTCCGTCGACGAAGTCGCGCGCGTACTGCCGCTGCCAGCGGAAGGGCGGGTGTACGACGACCGTGGAGGCACCCAGTTTCTCGGCGGCCGCCCGGGCCCGCTGCAGCTTGACCCAGGGGTCCGTCGACCAGACCCGCTGGGTGATCAGCAGGCACGGGGCGTGGACGGCCAGGACCGGGATGCCGTGGTAGTCCGACAGACGGCGCAGCGCCTCGATGTCCTGGCTGACCGGGTCGGTCCACACCATGACCTCGACACCGTCGTAGCCGAGGCGCGCGGCGGTCTCGAAGGCCGTCGCGGTGGACTCCGGGTAGACGGAGGCCGTCGACAGCGCGATACGCACGTCCGTTGGTTCAGCCACGTCCGTCACCTTACGGTGTGCGGTGGTGCCGGTGTCGGGTGTCTATTCGCCGTTGTGAGCTTTGCCATTCGGGCGGGTGCGGCGTCGTCGTGGTCGCTCGCTCCCCCGAGATCTCGGCTTCGACCGGACCCGGGGGACCCCCCTCGCGGCGCAGCCGCATGTCGAAACGGCCCCGCGCCCTTCCGGTGCGCTAGTCGGACCCCATGTGATCAAGCCGCCGGAGGATCACGCCCTCGCGCAGGGCCCAGGGACAGATCTCCAGGTTCTCCACCCCGAACAGGTCCATCGCCGCCTCGGCCACCAGCGCCCCCGCCAGCAGCTGGCCGGCGCGGCCGTCGGACACGCCGGGAAGCTCGGCGCGCTGCTCCACCGTCATGCCGGCCAGGCGCGGAACCCAGGCCTCCAGGGACTCGCGCTTGAGTTCGCGCTGGACGTAGAGGCCCTCGGCACTGCGGGCGGCGCCGGCGATACGGGCGAGCTGCTTGAAGGTCTTGGACGTGGCGACCACGTGGTCGGGGGCCCCGAAGCGGCTGAATTCGCCGACCGTGCGGGCGATCTCGGTACGGACGTGGCGGCGCAGGGCGCGCACGGCATCGGGGGCGGGCGGGTCCCCGGGCAGCCGGCCCGCGGTGAGCCGGCCTGCGCCGAGCGGCAGGGAGACGGCGGTGTCCGGCTCCTCGTCTATGCCGTAGGCGATCTCCAGGGAGCCGCCGCCGATGTCCAGGACCAGCAGCTTTCCGGCGGACCAGCCGAACCAGCGGCGGACGGCGAGGAAGGTCAGACGGGCCTCCTCGGGACCGGCGAGGACCTGAAGCCGTACGCCGGTCTCCTCCTCCACGCGCGCGAGGACCTCGTCGGCGTTCGTGGCCTCCCGGACGGCGGAGGTCGCGAACGGCAGCAGGTCCTCGACACCCTTGTCCTCGGCGGCCTGGAGCGCGTCCTGGACGACCGCGACGAGCTTGTGGATGCCGTCGTCGTCGATGGCACCGCTGTCGTCGAGCAGTTGGGCCAGCCGGAGTTCGGCCTTGTGCGAATGCGCGGGCAGCGGGCGCGCGCCGGGGTGGGCGTCCACCACCAGCAGATGCACCGTGTTCGAACCCACGTCCAGGACACCGAGTCTCATATACGGAACGCTACTGCCAGATCGTCCGCCGACGGTCCCCGGAGCGGTCCTCGGCCACTTACCCTGGACATGTGCCAAAGACGAAAAAGGCGAAGGACCACAAATCCTCCAAGGGATCGAAGGATTCTGCGCAGGCGAAGGCGTCGTCCATGTCCAAGAAGTCCACGAAGGCCCGACAGGCCCCGCAGGCGAGCGACGAGAAGGGGCTCGACTTCGCGCGCGCCTGGGTGGAGTTTCCTGATCCTGCGGACGACGAACAGGTCTTCCGCTGTGATCTGACATGGCTGACCTCTCGCTGGAACTGCATCTTCGGCAGCGGCTGCCAGGGCATCCAGGCGGGCCGCGCGGACGACGGGTGCTGCTCGCTGGGCGCGCACTTCTCGGACGAGGACGACGAGAAGCGGGTCGCCGAGCATGTGGCACGGCTCACGCCGGACATCTGGCAGCACCACGCCGAGGGCACCCGCGACGGCTGGGTCTCCAAGGACGAGGAGGGCTCCCGCCAGACCCGCCCCTACCAGGGCTCCTGCATCTTCCAGAACCGGCCCGGCTTCGCCGGCGGCGCGGGCTGCTCGCTGCACATCCTCGCGCTGCGGGAGGGCCGGGAGCCGCTGGAGACCAAGCCGGACGTGTGCTGGCAGCTGCCGATCCGGCGGACCTACGACTGGATCGACCGCCCCGACGACACGCGGGTCCTGCAGGTGTCGATCGGCGAGTACGACCGCCGGGGCTGGGGTCCGGGCGGCCACGACCTGCACTGGTGGTGCACCTCGGCGACCTCCGCACACGGCGCGGGCGAGCCGGTGTACGTCTCCTACCGGGCCGAGCTGACGGAACTCATGGGCAGGGCCGGTTACGACCGTCTGGCCGAGCTCTGCGAACAGCGACTGGCGTCCCAGCTGCCCCTGGTGGCCCCGCACCCCGCCGACCCCACCCCGTAACTCCACCACCAGCTCCTTCCCGCCCAGGGCGCCCAGCGCGGACACCGGTACCGGCCTTGCTGCCGGGCACACCAGGCCTTGGCGCGCTCAGGGGCTTTGCAGTACCGGCGGATTCGGGGGCTCGGCGACCTTCGGGCGGGCGAGGCTCGGCGACCTGCGCGCGAGCGGGGCGCGGCGACCTTCGGACTGGCAGGGCCCAGCGGCCTGCGCGCGGGCGGGGCGCGGCGACCTTCGGGCGGGCGAGGCGCGGCGACCTTCGGACTGGCAGGGCCCAGCGGCCTCGAGCGCCCGGAGGACCGGCGGCCTCCGCCCGAGGGAGCCGGCACCGGTCCGGGGCCCGCCGCGTCTCCCGGGTGCCTGTCGCGTCTGTGAGTACCCGCCGCGTCTGCCGGGTGCTCGCCGCGTATGCCGCGTCTGCCGGGTGCCCGCAGCGCCCGCCGGGTCTGCCGGGTCTGCCGGTGCCTGCAACGCCCGCCGGGTCTGCCGGACGATCGCCCGGCTCCCGCCATCGCCGACCGGAAGACCCGACACCCGGCTCCACGGGCTCCACAGCTCCTGGCACACCCACCGCCCCCGGTCTCCGCCCGCCCCCTCTTGAGCGGCCCGCGCCCCACCCTTCGCCCGCCACGCCGCCCGAACGCCCGCTGCCGGCCGCGCCGACCTCGCCCCCGTGATCGGCAGCCGGACGAGCTCGGCGCACACACCCCACCCCCGAACAACATCAGCTCCCCCGGACAGCCGGTCAGGCTCAGCGCACAGCCACCCCCTCCCCCTCCAGCCCCGACACCCACCCCTAGCTCCCGGACGGACTCGGCGCATCGCTGGCGGACGGAGTCGGTGTCGGGGTCGGGGAGTCGGGGGGTGAGGTGGGGTCGGTGGGGGTGGACGGCGGGTCGGTCGGAGGGGTCGGCTGCGTGGAAGGGGGGTCGGTGGGGGGTGTGGCGGGCGGAGTGGGAGTGGGGGTGGAGGAGGTTGGTGGGGGCGTGGGGTGGCGCGTGGGGGCCGTGCCGTAGCCGTCGATCGTGACCACCGTGCCGGCCGGGGAGATCGCCACCTGTGCGTGCCAGTGGCCGGACGGCTCGCGGAGGTGGTCGACGTACACCTTGACCGTCAACGTGTCGCCGGGGACGAGGGTCCCCGTGGACTGGCTGAGGTAGAGCCAGGGCGCCGAGGTGGACGCGGACCAGTGGAGCGGGGAGGAGCCGGAGGCGGTGAGGGTGATCAGGGTGGTGTCGCCGTCGTTCGCCGCGCTGACGTCGAGCTGCCCGGCGCCCTTGTGACCCGCTCCGGTCACGCTGACGACCTCCACGGAGACGTCCGCCTTGCCGTCCTCGCCGATGCGCGGGCCGGGCTTCACGCTCGCGTTCCCGGCGTTCTCGTAGCCGCCGGCCGAGTCGCTGCCGAGGGCGTCGGGGCCCTGGGCCTCACGCGCGGTGGCGGAGGGGCCGCCGCCCTCCCCGTCCGCCGTAGGCGCGCCCCGGTAGGCGGCCCACAGGGCGAGGACGGGGGCGGCCACGACCGTGGCGACGACCGTCGTCGTCACCGCACGCGCGCGTAGCCGGTCGCGGCGGGCCGCGCGGTCCTTGGGGCCCATCGGGAAGCCGCGCCGGTCGAAGCGGGGTGCCGCCGCGCCACGCGCGCGTGGGTGGTGCGTCAGGGCGACGTGCAGTGCCGCCCGGGGGGCCTCCAGGACGGGCAGCTCGGCCGGGGTGACCGTGGCGCCGGGCCAGCGGCCGGGCACGGCGCGCTCGGCGGTGCGGCGGCAGCGCGGGCAGTCGTCGACGTGGCGGACCAGTTCACGGCGCAGGGCCGTACTGAGGACCAGCCCGCTGTCCTCCGTGAGGTGGGCCACGCTCGGACAGCCGCCGGTCTCGACGACGGCGAGGGCCGCGCGGGTGCGCTCGACCTCGCAGGCGGCGGAGGCGAGCAGCTCGCGCGCGGCCGCCGGTTCCATGCCGAGGACGGCGGCGACCTCGTGCGGGGCCAGGTGGTGGCGGACGGCCAGCTCCAGGGCCTCGCGCTGCTCGGGGGTCGTACCGGCCGCCTCCGGCCAGGCGAGCAGCGCCAGTTCGCGGCGCCGCTGTTCCTGGGTCTCCGGGGCGACGGACGGTTCGGGGAGCCGGCTCCCGACCTGTCTGCCGGCCTGTTTCCCCGCTTGTTTCCCAGCCTGCTTCCCCGCCTGTTTCCCGGCCTGTTTGGCCTGCTTCCCGGCCGCCGTGCGGCCCGCCGCGTGGGTGGCCTGACGTTTCTGCTTGGCCTCGGCCAGCTTGCGCAGGCACGCCCAGCGGGCCAGCGCGTAGAGCCAGGCCCTGCGGTCGTCGGCGGCCTCCGGAACGCGGTGTCCGCGCCGCTCGGCCAGGGCGAGGACGTCGCCGAGGGCGGCGGTGGCCGCGTCCTGGTCGCACAGCACCGACAGACAGTAGGTGAACAGCCCGTCCAGGTACGGTTCGTAGCGCGCCGGCGGCCGCTGGGCAAGGGTGCGCGCGGCGGCACGGTCGCGCCCCTCTCTCACCTCACGGGCCTCTCCTGCTTCACGCCCCTCCCGCGCCGCTCGTGCTTCTCGCGCCTGGCCGCGCGCCCGGTGCGCGCCGATGGTGCGGGTGGTGGTCTCCGGACTACTGCTCATCACCCGTGCGACCGTAGGCGGCTGCGGAGTGCCCCTTCTTGAAGCTTGAGCACTTTTAATCCGTACGGGTGAAACGATCCCTCATAAGGGGACAGGAACCCTTTGTTCCGCGGCCGGTTTCCGACGAGTGGTGGCCGATACCGGTTCACCCACACATGGCCCGAGGACCCGTTGTCAGTGCCGCGGGCTACGGTTTCCGCATGGCTGCCCGTACCAAGACCACCAAGGACCGCCCGTCCTACCGCTGCACCGAGTGCGGCTGGCAGACGGCCAAGTGGCTCGGCCGCTGCCCCGAGTGCCAGGCCTGGGGCACGGTCGAGGAATACGGCGCGCCCGCGGTCCGTACGACGGCACCGGGCCGTGTCACCAACTCCGCGCTGCCCATCGGGCAGGTCGACGGGCGGCAGGCCACCGCCCGGACGACCGGCGTGCCCGAGCTGGACCGGGTGCTCGGCGGCGGCCTGGTGCCCGGCGCTGTGGTGCTGCTCGCGGGCGAGCCCGGCGTCGGCAAGTCCACGCTGCTGCTGGACGTGGCCGCCAAGTCGGCGAGCGCCGAGCACCGCACTCTCTACGTGACCGGCGAGGAGTCGGCGAGCCAGGTGCGGCTGCGCGCGGACCGCATCGGCGCCCTCCACGATGAGCTGTATCTGGCCGCCGAGACCGATCTGTCCGCCGTCCTCGGCCACTTGGACGAGGTCAAGCCGTCCCTGCTGATCCTGGACTCGGTGCAGACGGTGGCCTCCCCGGCGATCGAGGGCGCGCCCGGCGGTATGGCCCAGGTGAGGGAGGTCGCGGGCGCGCTCATCCGCGCCTCCAAGGAGCGCGGGATGTCCACGCTCCTCGTGGGCCACGTCACAAAGGACGGGGCGATCGCGGGCCCGCGCCTCCTCGAGCACCTCGTGGACGTCGTCCTGCACTTCGAGGGCGACCGGCACGCGCGCCTGCGCCTGGTGCGCGGTGTGAAGAACCGCTACGGCGCCACGGACGAGGTCGGCTGCTTCGAGCTGCACGACGAGGGCATCACGGGCCTTGCCGACCCAAGCGGACTTTTCCTGACCCGTCGTGACGAACCGGTCCCCGGCACCTGCCTGACCGTCACCCTGGAGGGCCGCCGCCCGCTGGTGGCCGAGGTGCAGGCGCTGACCGTCGACTCCCAGATCCCCTCTCCGCGGCGTACGACCTCGGGCCTGGAGACCTCCCGGGTGTCCATGATGCTGGCCGTCCTGGAGCAGCGCGGCCGGATCAGCGCGCTCGGCAAGCGGGACATCTACTCGGCAACGGTCGGCGGGGTGAAGTTGTCGGAGCCGGCCGCCGACCTCGCCATCGCCCTCGCGCTGGCCTCCGCCGCCAGCGACACCCCGCTGCCGAAGAACCTGGTCGCGATCGGCGAGGTGGGCCTCGCGGGCGAGGTCAGACGGGTCACGGGCGTGCAGCGCAGGCTCTCCGAGGCGCACCGGCTGGGCTTCACACACGCGCTCGTGCCGACCGATCCGGGCAAGGTGCCGCCCGGCATGAAGGTCCTGGAAGTCGCCGACATGGGGGACGCGCTGCGGGTGCTGCCGCGCTCCCGTCGCCGAGAGGCCCCGCGGGAGGCGGAGGACCGCCGGTAGACTTTGCCCTGGTCTCGCCCGTCCGTACGAACCGAGTGCGGGTGCGGGAGCGCGTCAGAACCTGCGACCGGAGGAGTGCAGTGGCAGCCAACGACCGGGCAGCAGCTCCCGGAAAGATCGGTGGGAGTGCCGGTTCCGATGGCCTGATGCGCGCCTCACTGAGCGCCGTGGCTCCTGGTACGGCCCTGCGTGACGGCCTGGAGCGCGTCCTGCGCGGGAACACCGGCGGGCTGATCGTGCTGGGCTCCGACAAGACGGTCGAGGCGATGTGCACGGGCGGGTTCGTCCTGGACGTGGAGTTCACCGCCACCCGGCTGCGAGAGCTGTGCAAGCTGGACGGCGGCATCGTGCTGTCGTCGGACCTGTCGAAGATCCTGCGCGCGGGCGTGCAACTGGTGCCGGACCCGACCATCCCCACGGAGGAGACGGGCACCCGGCACCGTACGGCGGACCGGGTCAGCAAGCAGGTCGGCTTCCCCGTGGTCTCCGTTTCGCAGTCCATGCGCCTGATCGCCCTCTACGTCGACGGTCAGCGGCGCGTCCTGGAGGACTCGGCGGCGATCCTCTCGCGCGCGAACCAGGCGCTGGCCACGCTGGAGCGGTACAAGCTGCGGCTGGACGAGGTGGCCGGGACCCTCTCGGCACTGGAGATCGAGGACCTGGTGACGGTGCGGGACGTGTCCGCCGTCGCGCAGCGCCTGGAGATGGTCCGGCGCATCGCCACCGAAATCGCTGAATACGTGGTCGAACTGGGCACGGACGGACGCCTCCTCGCGCTTCAGCTGGAGGAGTTGATCGCCGGGGTCGAGCCCGACCGTGAGCTGGTCGTCCGTGACTACGTCCCCGAGCCGACGGCGAAGCGGTCCCGCACGGTCGAGGACGCCCTCTCCGAGCTGGACGCGCTGACCCACGCCGAGCTGATCGAACTCGGCACGGTGGCGCGGGCGCTGGGCTACACCGGCTCGCCGGAGACCCTCGACTCCGCGGTGTCCCCGCGGGGCTTCCGGCTGCTGGCCAAGGTTCCGCGCCTGCCGGGCGCGATCATCGACCGGCTGGTGGAGCACTTCGGCGGCCTGCAGAAGCTGCTCGCCGCGAGCGTGGACGACCTGCAGACCGTGGACGGTGTGGGCGAGGCCCGGGCGAGGAGCGTACGGGAAGGCCTGTCGCGCCTGGCCGAGTCCTCCATTCTGGAGCGGTACGTCTGAGGCCGAGTGGGGCTGATCGCGCGGTTCACCGCGTCCCTCACCCGGCAACGAACCGTGCCGCCCGCCCCTCAGTCGGCCGACAGCACGAACGAAGCCTGCAGCTTCCCGGACCCCGGCGCCTTGGCCTCCAACAGATACGTGCCCGTCTTCGCGGAACCCCCGGAGGGCGTGGCGCACTGGGGCGCGCTGGGCTTGCGGTCCCACTTCACGGTGTAGGTGATGCTCTGCCCCGCCGGCACCCGGAAGGCCAGTCTCCCCGCGCCCTGGGGACAGTCCGCCGACGACCAGAACGTGGCGCTTCCGTCCGCCGGCGTGATGGTCAACACCGTGCTCTTCGGCCCGAGATCGACCTTGCAGTCGGTGGACGAGCCGTTCTTCGCGGTGAGTTGGAAGGTCGGCGCCTGGTCCGGCGAGTAGGAGTTGTGCAGGCTCCGCAGGCTCAACGTCACTGCGGAGGAGGTGCAGTCGGGCAGCGTGGAGGACGCCGGAAGCGTGTCGCCCGTACCGACGTTGCCCCCACCGGACGCCGTACCCGTTCCGCCGGCCGAGCCGTCACCGGACCCGGAGGAGCCCGTGTCGGAACCGCTGCCGCCGCCGGAACCGGAATCACTGCCACCGGAGTCGCCGCCACCCGAGTCGTCGCGGCCGCCCGGGTGTTGGCTGATCGCGGGCCCGGACGAGGACGGCCCCGGCGTGATGGTGTGCGCGGGATTCTTGCCGTCGGACCCGCCGGCGTTCTGCTTGCCGCCCCCGCCGCCGCCGGCGGTGACGATCCACGTGATCAGCAGCGCCAACAGGGCCATCACCGACAGCAGTACGACCCTCCTTCGCCAGTAGATGGAGGAGGGAAGCGGCCCGACCGGATTGCGCAGAGATCCCACGGCGCAAACTGTACGAGAGAACCCCGTGCTTGCTTGCCCCACCCGCCGCGCGAGCACCAACTTTTCCGGATCATCATTCCGGCAACTGCCGTAACCTCCAGGGCGCTTCCATCTTCGCCACTCTGGGTGACCGTGCCGTCACCCGTCATGGAGGCCGAGCCGTGGCAGGATCGGAAGGCCATGACTGAGAAGCTGCACACCCCCGTGATCGCCTGGTTCGACGCCCACGCCCGCGACCTCCCCTGGCGCCGCCCGGAGGCGGGCCCGTGGGGTGTGATGGTCAGCGAGTTCATGCTCCAGCAGACCCCGGTCAACCGGGTGCTGCCGGTCTACGAGGAGTGGCTGGCCCGCTGGCCGCGCCCCGCCGACCTCGCGAAGGAGGCGCCGGGCGAGGCGGTGCGCGCCTGGGGCCGGCTCGGCTACCCGCGCCGGGCACTCAGGCTGCACGGTGCCGCGGTCGCCATAGCGGAACGGCACGGCGGCGACGTACCGACGGACCACGCACAGCTGCTGGCACTGCCCGGCATCGGCGAGTACACGGCCGCCGCGGTGGCCTCGTTCGCGTACGGGCAGCGGCATGCGGTACTGGACACCAATGTGCGCCGGGTCTTCGCGCGGGCGGTGACGGGCGTGCAGTACCCGCCGAACGCGACCACGGCCGCAGAGCGCAGGCTCGCCCGTGAGTTGCTGCCCGAGGACGAGCGGACGGCCGCACGCTGGGCCGCGGCCTCCATGGAGCTGGGCGCGCTGGTGTGCACGGCGAAGAACGAGGGGTGCGGGCGCTGCCCGATCGCCGCGCAGTGCGCCTGGCGGCTGGCCGGCAAGCCGGAGCACGCGGGGCCGCCGCGCCGCGGGCAGACGTACGCCGGTACGGACCGGCAGGTGCGCGGCAAGCTGCTCGCCGTGCTGCGGGAGGCGCACGCGCCGGTGCCACAGACGGCGTTGGACCGGGTGTGGCACGAGCCGGTGCAGCGCGCCCGCGCGCTCGACGGGCTCGTCGCGGACGGTCTGGTGGAGCCGCTGCCGGGCGGTCTGTATCGGCTGCCGCTCAGCTGACGGACAGCCAAGTCACAGCGAACGCCGCTCTGTTACGACGCCAACAGCCCGACAAAGGCCCCCGTAAAGGGACATAACAGACCGCCTACTTACCCCGTTCCGGCTTCCGTTACACAACCGACGGATAGCCGATTGCTAGCCGCAGGCTGGTTCGGACAGCGCCGTGACAACCACTCCGTAGCTTCTTTTCCGTGCCCGGCAGACCACCGGACACGAGGAAAGCAAGCAGGACTTCAGGCAACGAGCCGGAGTGAACGGGGAACGGAGGCGGTTGATCATGGCGCAGGGCGAGGTGCTCGAATTCGAGGAGTACGTCCGCACTCGGCAGGACGCGCTGCTGCGCAGCGCGCGTCGGCTGGTCCCGGACCCGGTCGACGCCCAGGACCTGCTGCAGACGGCGCTGGTACGGACGTACGGCCGCTGGGAGGGCATCGCCGACAAGCGGCTCGCCGACGCCTATCTGCGCCGGGTCATGATCAACACCCGTACGGAGTGGTGGCGGGCACGCAAGCTGGAGGAGGTCCCCACCGAGCAGCTGCCGGACGCGTCCGTGGACGATTCCACCGAGCAGCACGCCGACCGGGCCCTGCTGATGGATGTCATGAAAGTGCTCGCACCGAAGCAGCGCAGTGTTGTAGTACTGCGACACTGGGAGCAGATGTCCACTGAGGAGACGGCCGCGGCCCTCGGCATGTCGGCCGGTACGGTCAAGAGCACGCTGCACCGGGCGCTCGCCCGGCTCCGCGAGGAGCTTGAGGCCCGCGATCTGGACGCACGCGCGCTGGAGCGTGAGGAGCGGGAGCGTTGCGCGGCCTGACCGGGGCCGGGCCCGACCGGGCCCGGGGCAGTACACAGGCGGTGATCGCGGCGGGGGCCGCGCTCGCCGCCATCGCCCTTTTCGTCGCCGCGTGCGGCACCGGGGGCACCGGCACCCGGGACGAGGGCCCCGCGCACGCCACGGCGGTCGCGGGGGCCGTCTCCTCCCCCACGCCCAGCCCGACCCACACCTACCGCCGGGTCGACCCGGTCTCGCTGATCAAGCAGGACCCGGAGGTCTCCACGACGGTGAAGCGGGGTCTGAAGGCGTGCAGCGGCGACGACTACCCTGTCGACGTCACCTACGGCGATCTGACCCACGGATCCGTCAACGACGTCCTCGTCAACGTGATGACCTGCGGCGACTGGGTGGGCGTCGGCACATACGTGTACCGGGACATCGGGGGCTCGTACAAGAATGTGTTCAAGGCGGAGGACTCGCCGGTCGTGGCGGAGATCGACGGCACCGACCTGACCGTGACCAAGCAGGTCTACGACACGGGCGACGCGGTGTCGAACCCGACCAAGGAGACCGTGATCAAGTACAGGTGGAGGACGGGCAGGTTCACCGAGCTGAACAGCCACGACACCTATTACAGCCAGGCCGGCGGCGATGCGGCCGCCGTGCCGGACAACTGACCGCCACACGCACACGCACACCACGAGGACTGAGAGCACCGGGATGGCAGACCAGACCCACGTCCTGTTCGTCGAGGACGACGACGTCATCCGCGAGGCAACCCAGCTCGCTCTGGAGCGCGACGGCTTCGCGGTCACCGCCATGCCCGACGGTCTGTCGGGCCTGGAGGCGTTCCGGGCGAACCGCCCCGACATCGCCCTGCTGGACGTGATGGTCCCCGGTCTGGACGGCGTCAGCCTGTGCCGTCGTATCCGGGACGAGTCGACCGTGCCGGTGATCATGCTGTCGGCGCGCGCCGACTCCATCGACGTCGTCCTCGGCCTGGAGGCGGGCGCCGACGACTACGTGACCAAGCCCTTCGACGGCGCCGTGCTGGTCGCGCGGATCCGGGCGGTGCTGCGCCGCTTCGGGCACGCGGGCGGCAACGACCGGAGCGAGGCGGCCGCGGACCCGGTGACCGGTGGCGTGCTCGCCTTCGGGGACCTGGAGATCGACACCGAGGGCATGGAGGTGCGCCGGGCCGGGCAGCCGGTCGGGCTCACCCCGACCGAGATGCGGCTGCTGCTGGAGTTCTCCTCGGCGCCGGGCACCGTGCTCTCCCGTGACAAGCTGCTGGAACGGGTCTGGGACTACGGCTGGGGCGGGGACACCCGGGTCGTCGACGTGCATGTGCAGCGGCTGCGCCAGAAGATCGGCCAGGACCGGATCGAAACGGTCCGCGGCTTCGGCTACAAGCTGAAGGCCTGAGCGGGGCGGCGGCATGCGGGGGATCCTTCGCTACCCGGTCCGGCGCATGGAGCGCGCCGGCCTGCACACCGGGCTCAGATGGAAGCTCAGCGCGGCGATCGCGCTGGTGGCCGGCCTGGTGGCGATCGCGCTGAGCCTGGTCGTGCACAACGCGGCCCAGGTCTCGATGCTCGACAACGCACGCGACCTGGCCAACCAGCGCGTCCAGTACGCACAGCACAACTACGAGGCGAGCCGGCGGCCGAACTTTCCCAACATCAAGCTCGACGACCCCCAACTGCCGGACTCACTGCGCGAGAAGGTGGCGAACGGCAGGAAGGCCAGCGATGTCGTCGACCACAACGGGGTTCCGGACATCTGGTCGGCCGTGCCGACGAAGGACGGGCGTGTGCTGTCCCTGCACACCCATATGCCGGACCGTTCCACGGATGTGATGAAGGACCTCGACCAGGCCCTGGTCATCGGCTCCGTGGCGGTCGTGCTCGGCGGCAGCGCGCTCGGCGTGCTGATAGGCGGACAGTTGTCCCGGCGGCTGCGCAAGGCGGCGGCCGCCGCGAACCAGGTCGCCAAGGGCGAGACCGACGTCCGGGTGCGGGAGGCCATCGGCGGGGTCGTACGGGACGAGACCGACGATCTGGCGCGCGCGGTGGACGCCATGGCGGAGGCGCTGCAGCAGCGTCTCGAGGCCGAGCGGCGGGTCACCGCCGACATCGCGCACGAGCTGCGCACCCCGGTGACCGGCCTGCTCACGGCCGCCGAACTGCTGCCCCCGGGCCGCCCCACGGAACTGGTGCTGGACCGGGCGAAGGCGATGCGCACGCTGGTCGAGGACGTCCTGGAGGTGGCCCGCCTGGACGGCGCCTCGGAGCGGGCGGAACTGCAGGACATCATGCTCGGCGAGTTCGTCACCCGGCGTGTGGCCGCCAAGGACCCGCAGATCGAGGTGCGGGTGGTGCACGAGTCGGAGGTCACCACCGATCCGCGCCGGCTGGAGCGGGTCCTGTTCAACCTGCTCGCCAACGCCGCCCGGCACGGCAGGCCGCCGATCGAGGTGACCGTCGAGGGCCGGGTCATCCGGGTCCGCGACCACGGTCCGGGCTTCCCCGAGGAACTGCTCGCCGAGGGGCCGAGCCGCTTCCGCACCGGCAGCAAGGACCGCGCCGGTACGGGCCACGGGCTGGGCCTGACCATCGCGGCAGGCCAGGCCCGGGTGCTCGGCGCCCGGCTGACGTTCCGCAACGTACGGCCCGCCGGGGCCCCCGACGGCATCCCCGCGGACGGCGCGGTGGCGGTGCTGTGGCTGCCGGAGCACGCACCGACCGCCACGGGAAGCTATGCGACGCTGCCGATGTCGGGGGGCGCGACCTGAGCGCCGTACCGAGCCGGCAGGCGCTCAGCAGGCCCAGTCCCGCTCCAGGTCCAGGCCCCCCTCCCGCCGCTGTGTGAAGGAGAACCAGTTGCCGGAGTCGTCCCGGAAGAGCGCCTCCGTGCCGTAAGGCCGCTCCTGGGGCTCCTGAAGGAACTCCACCCCACGCTCCTTGAGCTTCTTGTAGTCGCCGTGGATGTCGTCCGTCGCCAGCACCCCCGCGCCGAGCGCCCCCTTGGCGACGAGCTTGCGCATCATCTCGGCGGACTCGGGGTCCATCGCGGGCGGCCCCGGCACCATGAGCGTCAGCTCCACATCGGGCTGTCCGGGGGCGCCGACGGTGAGCCAGCGCATGCCGCCCTCTCCCATGGTCATGTCCGTACGGACCTCGAGACCCAGCTTCTGGGTGTAGAACTCCTTGGCCCGGTCCTGGTCCAGGACCCAGACGGTCGTGATGGCAAGCCCCTTGATCATGGATCTGCTCTCCTGTCGGTGGTGCTGACGACGTCGGCGGTGCCGTCCGCCGGGGCGGACTCCCCTTCGTCACCGTAGGCAGAGCGGGGCCCCGAGCGCTTCTCCGATCTTGCGGTGCTGAATCCGCCGGCCCAGAGCATGGCGTAGCACCCGGGTATCAGCGAGGCCCCGCGCCCCACGTGCCGCGCGCGGTACTCGCTCGGGGTGAGTCCGGTGCGGGCCTTGAAGCGGGCGGAGAACGTGCCGAGGCTGCTGAAGCCGACCAGCGTGCAGATCTCGGTCACGGTGAGGTTGGCGCAGCGCAGCATCTCCTCGGCCCGCTCGATCCGGCGGTGGGTCAGATACTGGCCCGGGGTCTCGCCGTAGACGTCCTTGAAGGCCCGCAGGAAGTGATACCGCGAGTACCCGGCGCACGCCGCCACGGCGTCCAGATCGAGACCGGGGTCCGCCCAGTCCCGGTCCATGGCGTCCTTGGCCAGACGCAGCCGCCGCACCTTGTCCATGCAGCCGATGGTGACACGGGGCACTGACAACGGCGCCGACCGGCGCAGACGGGCAAAGAACAAGACCCCGGGGGCGGACACCGACCCGGGGTCTTCAGTTCAGGTGGAGCTCAAAGGGGCTCGGGCGGGGTTCAGACGGCCTCGACGACCTGCATCGGAGCCGCGTCCTCGCCGCTCTCCGCCGAAGGCTTCCCGCCCTTGAGCGGCACCTCCTTCACGAACAGCGCCGCGACCAGCACGATCACCGCGATCCCCGCGCCCAGCAGGAACGCCGAGTGCGTACCGGCGGACACCGCGTGCTGGTACGCCTCCCGCGCCACCGCGGGCAGCTGGTTCAGGTGCTTCGCGTCCAGCTGCGCGGACTTCTCGGTGATCTTGGAGCCCAGCGAGCCGGCCCGCTCGGCCATGACGTGCTGGACGCGGTTGTTGAACAGCGCGCCCATGATGGCCACACCGAAGGAGGAGCCGAGCGTACGGAAGAGGGTCGTGGACGAGGACGCGACGCCCATGTCCTTCATCTTCACGCTGTTCTGCGCCACCAGCATGGTGATCTGCATCAGGCAGCCCATCCCCAGCCCGAGCACGGCCATGTAGATGCCGGAGGTCAGCCGGGTCGTACCCGTGTCCATCAGCGACAGCAGATACAGCCCGACGATCATCAGCGCACCGCCGACGATCGGGAAGATCTTGTAGCGGCCGCTGTTGGTGGTGACCCGGCCCGCGACCATCGAGGTCACGAGCATCGCGCCGAGCATCGGCAGGAGCAGCAGACCGGAGTTGGTGGCGGAGGCGCCCTGTACCGACTGCTGGTAGAGCGGCAGGTAGAGCGTGGCGCCGAACATCACGAAGCCGGTGATGAAGCCGATGACGGACATCAGGGTGAAGTTGCGGCTGCGGAACATGTGCAGCGGCACGACCGGCTCGGCGGCCCTGGCCTGCCACCAGACGAACCCGATCAGCGCGACGACGCCGATGCTGGTCAGCTCCATGATCCGGGCGGAGGTCCAGGCGTACTGGGTGCCGCCCCAGGTGGTGACCAGCACGATCGCGGTGATGCCGACGGTCAGCAGCGCGACACCCAGGTAGTCGATGCGCGCCTTGGCCCGCTTCTTGGGCAGGTGCAGTACGGCGCTGACGAGGGCCAGGGCCACGACACCGAGCGGCAGGTTGATGTAGAAGGACCAGCGCCAGCCCCAGTTGTCGGTGATGGTGCCGCCGACCAGCGGGCCGCCGATCATCGCCAGCGCCATGACGCCGGCCATCATGCCGGTGTACTTGCCGCGCTCCCGCGGCGGGATCAGATCGCCGATGATCGCCATGACGCCGACCATCAGACCGCCGGCGCCCAGGCCCTGGATTGCCCGGAAGCCGATGAGCTCGCCCATGTTCTGGGCCATGCCGCTGAGCGCCGAGCCGATCAGGAAGATCACGATCGAGGTGAGGAACGAGCCCTTGCGCCCGAACATGTCACCGACCTTGCCCCAGATCGGGGTGGAGGCCGCGGTGGCCAGCGTGTAGCCGGTGACCACCCAGGACAGGTGTTCCAGACCGCCCAGCTCGCCCACGATCGTCGGCATCGCCGTACCCACGATCATGTTGTCGAGCATCGCGAGCATCATCGCGATCATGAGCGCGAGCAGGACCACCCGCACACTCTTGGGCTGTTTGCCCTCGGGTTTGCTTTCCATGACGCCTTCGACCGTGTCCGCCATCTCTTCCCATTCCCCCTACGGCGGCCACTTACTTGCCGCCCGGCTAGTTCACTACACTGGGAAAGTAGACCTGTCACTAGCCGGGCGTCAAGTAAGTTTCCGCGGGAGCGCAAGGAGTACGAGGATGGGCGTCACCATGGACGGCACCAAGCAGCAGCGCCGCGGCAACACCCGCCAGCGCATCCAGGACGTGGCGCTCGAACTCTTCGCGGAGCAGGGTTACGAGAAGACCTCCCTGCGCGAGATCGCCGAGCGTCTCGACGTCACGAAGGCAGCCCTGTACTACCACTTCAAGACGAAGGAAGAGATCATCGTCAGCCTCTTCGAGGATCTGACGAAACCGATCGGCGACCTGATCGAGTGGGGCCGCAGCCAGCCTCACACCCTGGAGACCAAGCAGGAGATGATGCGGCGTTACAGCCTCGTGCTGGCCGGCGCCGAACCGCTCTTCCGCTTCATGCACGACAACCAGGGCACGGTCCGGGACCTGCGCATCGGTGACATCTTCAAGGACCGGATGCGCGAACTGCGGGACATCCTCATCGACCCGGAAGCCGAACTCGTCGAGCAGGTGCGCTCGGTCAGCGCGATGTTCACCTTGCACGCGGGGATGTTCCTGATGCAGGACCTCGAAGGCGACTCCGAGAAGAGGCGCGAAGCCGTTCTCGAAGTCGCCCTGGACCTGGTCACTCAGGCACACCGGCACGCCGGCCGACAGGACTGACCCAGAGGACCTCGATCCCGGACAGCTGCGCGCACTGCGAGCACATGAAGTCCTGGCCGGCGTATGTGGCGGCACGGCGGCCGCCGGCCTGCGCAGGGCTCGCGGACGTACACGGGCCCGCAGGCCGTTGGCAGATGCAAATGTGACGCACACCTCTGACCACCTACCGTTCAGTAACCCTACGGTTCCCCTCGCGCCATCCTCACCTCAGATCATGCCCCTGACATTTCAGGTACACGTACAGACGTGAGAGGACCCCACCGATGACCAGACGCCCCTGGGCGCTCCGCATATCCGCAACCGCCGTCTCCGTGACCGCCCTGGCCGCGATGGCCGCCCCGGCCCAGGCGGCGGACGACACGGCGACGGCCGGCAGCTCTGCCGCCAAGGTCGACTACGCCACCTGGCAGAAGGACTGCCAGGCCGTGATGGACCAGGCCCTGCCGTACGTGAAGGAGCGGATCGACGACGCGAAGCCGGGCGAGAAGCAGGCCATCGTCTTCGACATCGACAACACCACGCTGGAGACCGACTTCGGCTTCCGCTACCCTCAGCCGGCCAACAAGCCCGTCCTGAACGTCGCGAAGTACGCCCAGGAGCACGGCGTCTCGCTGTTCTTCGTCACGGCCCGCCCCGGCATCATCTACCTGCCCACCGAGTACAACCTCGAGTACGACGGCTACGACGTCTCCGGCCTCTATGTGCGCGGCCTGTTCGACCTGTTCAAGGATGTCGCCGCCTACAAGACCGCCCAGCGCGTCGACATCGAGAACAAGGGCTACACCATCATCGCGAACATCGGCAACAGCGCCACCGACCTCTCCGGCGGCCATGCCGAGAAGACCTTCAAACTCCCGGACTACAACGGGCAGTTGTCCTGACGCGAGGCCGACTCGCCGGGCTGGGCTCCATCCGTACTTCTGGCCGTCGTGCGGCCACGGGGGCGGCGGATGGAGCCTGAAAGGGCCGCCGGGCACAGCAAAGGGGCCGGTGCCCAAAAGGCACCGGCCCCTTTCAACTCGGCGGATTGGCCGAAGGCTTACGCCTCCTTGCTCAGGTTGGGACCAGCCCCACCCGCAGCCTGCTCGATCGGCGGGACGTCCGGCAGCGCCGACTTCTCCTCGCCACGGAAGGTGAAGGTCTGGGCGTCGCCCTCGCCCTCGGTGTCCACGACCACGATGTGACCGGGACGCAGCTCACCGAAGAGGATCTTCTCCGAGAGCGTGTCCTCGACCTCGCGCTGGATCGTGCGGCGCAGCGGACGCGCGCCCAGCACCGGGTCGTAACCCTTCTTCGCCAGCAGTTCCTTGGCGGACTGGGAGAGCTCGATGCCCATGTCCCGGTCCTTCAGGCGCTCGTCCACCTTGCTGATCATCAGGTCGACGATCCGCAGGATGTCCTCCTGCGTCAGCTGCGGGAAGACGACCACGTCGTCGACGCGGTTGAGGAACTCGGGGCGGAAGTGCTGCTTGAGCTCGTCCGACACCTTGTTCTTCATGCGCTCGTAGTTGGTCTTCGTGTCGCCCGCGGCGGCGAAGCCCAGGTTGAAGCCCTTGGAGATGTCCCGGGTGCCGAGGTTGGTCGTCATGATGATGACCGTGTTCTTGAAGTCCACGACCCGGCCCTGGGAGTCGGTCAGGCGACCGTCCTCCAGGATCTGCAGCAGCGAGTTGAAGATGTCCGGGTGGGCCTTCTCGACCTCGTCGAAGAGGACGACGGAGAACGGCTTGCGGCGGACCTTCTCGGTCAGCTGACCGCCCTCTTCGTAGCCCACGTATCCGGGGGGCGAACCGAAGAGACGCGACACCGTGTGCTTCTCGCTGAACTCCGACATGTCGAGGGAGATCAGCGCGTCCTCGTCGCCGAAGAGGAACTCGGCGAGCGCCTTGGACAGCTCGGTCTTACCGACACCGGACGGGCCGGCGAAGATGAACGAACCACCCGGACGCTTCGGGTCCTTCAGACCTGCGCGCGTACGGCGGATCGCCTTCGACAACGCCTTGACGGCGTCGACCTGGCCGATGACCCGCTTGTGGAGCTCGTCCTCCATGCGCAGCAGGCGGGAGGACTCCTCCTCGGTCAGCTTGAAGACCGGGATGCCGGTGGCCGTGGCGAGGACCTCGGCGATCAGCTCGCCGTCGACCTCGGCGACGACGTCCATGTCGCCGGCCTTCCACTCCTTCTCCCGCTTGGCCTTGGCAGCGAGGAGCTGCTTCTCCTTGTCGCGCAGGGAGGCGGCCTTCTCGAAGTCCTGCGAGTCGATCGCGGACTCCTTGTCCCGGCGGACGGCGGCGATCTTCTCGTCGAACTCACGCAGGTCCGGCGGAGCGGTCATCCGGCGGATGCGCATCCGGGAACCGGCCTCGTCGATCAGGTCGATCGCCTTGTCCGGCAGGAAGCGGTCGGAGATGTACCGGTCGGCCAGGGTGGCCGCCTGGACGAGGGCCTCGTCCGTGATGGAGACGCGGTGGTGCGCCTCGTACCGGTCACGCAGGCCCTTGAGGATCTCGATCGTGTGCGGCAGGGACGGCTCGGCGACCTGGATGGGCTGGAAGCGGCGCTCCAGGGCCGCGTCCTTCTCCAGGTGCTTGCGGTACTCGTCCAGGGTGGTCGCACCGATGGTCTGCAGCTCGCCGCGGGCCAGCATCGGCTTGAGGATGCTCGCCGCGTCGATGGCGCCCTCGGCGGCACCCGCACCGACCAGCGTGTGCAGCTCGTCGATGAACAGGATGATGTCGCCGCGGGTGCGGATCTCCTTGAGCACCTTCTTCAGGCGCTCCTCGAAGTCACCGCGGTAGCGGGAGCCGGCGACCAGGGCGCCGAGGTCCAGCGTGTAGAGGTGCTTGTCCTTGAGCGTCTCGGGCACCTCGCCCTTGACGATGGCCTGGGCGAGGCCCTCGACGACGGCGGTCTTGCCGACGCCGGGCTCACCGATCAGCACCGGGTTGTTCTTGGTACGGCGGGACAGCACCTGCATGACCCGCTCGATCTCCTTCTCGCGCCCGATGACCGGGTCGAGCTTGGACTCACGAGCGGCCTGGGTGAGGTTCCGGCCGAACTGGTCCAGGACGAGAGAGGTCGAGGGGGTCCCCTCGGCCGGGCCGCCCGCGGTGGCGGTCTCCTTGCCCTGGTAACCGGAGAGCAGCTGGATGACCTGCTGCCGCACCCGGTTGAGGTCTGCGCCCAGCTTGACCAGGACCTGGGCGGCGACGCCCTCGCCCTCACGGATCAGGCCGAGCAGGATGTGCTCCGTGCCGATGTAGTTGTGGCCCAGCTGAAGGGCCTCGCGGAGCGACAGCTCCAGGACCTTCTTGGCACGGGGGGTGAAGGGGATGTGCCCGGACGGGGCCTGCTGGCCCTGACCGATGATCTCCTCCACCTGCTGGCGGACCGCCTCAAGCGAAATGCCGAGGCTCTCCAGGGCCTTAGCGGCGACACCTTCGCCCTCGTGGATGAGACCCAGGAGGATGTGCTCGGTGCCGATGTAGTTGTGGTTGAGCATCCGGGCTTCTTCCTGAGCCAGGACGACAACCCGCCGCGCGCGGTCGGTGAACCTCTCGAACATCGTTAATCGCTCCTCAGAGCGGTCAGGCAGTGGGGGGAACTTCCCCTCCCTGTCCTTCCGCAGCTTAGTCCCGCAAGCGGGGACCGCTCATTCCAACTGCCGACACCGTCGATGGCCTCCTGACCCCTGACGCCGACATCTACTCCAACCCGATGGTGCGAGACGATGTTCCCGCAGGCCAGGCAGTTACCCCCATCGCCAGTACGCCGATGGCGAACGTGAGACGGGACGTCCTGCGTGTCGCCCCCTCCCACTAGGGATGTCTTACCCGCTGGGACTGACACTCCATGCGGCGCACACCGGTTCACTCCGCTATGGGCGAACAACCTTGCGCCTCCCCGCACCCCCGCGCGCCCCCTCTTTCGCCACTCTGCGCGATCGATGTGAAACCCAGCGTAACCTGCCGGCCGCTCCGGCGGTTGCCTTTGGCATGGTCGGCTCGGTCTCCATGGCCTCAACAGTCCCCCTTCCCCGTCGCCCGCTGGATCCGGACGTGCCGGACACCGGTGATCTGCCGGACGGCCCGGATGCCCGGGTCCGGCACTGGTATGAGAACGATCTGGGCTGGGCGACAGTGCCCGGACGGCCGCTGCGGCTGCTCACCGGGGTGCGGTTCGACGTCCTGGACGTGCCGGCCGAGGCGGGCGCGGGGGCGCTCCGGCATCTCGCGCCGAGCTCTCCGGTGGCCCTTCGGGGCGACCGGATGCAGCTGCCGGTGGCCGCGGGCAGCGCGGAGGAGCTTCCGGGGTTGCTGGACTGGCTGGAGTGGAGCTCCGTGGCCCTCGACCTGCGGGTCCTGGGGACTGGCGAGGCGATGGAGGCACCGGTCCCACCGCTGAGCGCGGCCGGAGGGGACGGGTGGCCAGGGTCGGTGCAGGGGGCCGCCGTGTGGCTGCGGCCCCCTGGGCCCGGAGGCGAGGTCGAGGCCTCGCTGCCGGCGATGCCGGCCATGGGGCGCGAAAGGAGCGCCCCCGATCTCGTACGACTGCTGGACACGGTGGCAGCACAGTGCCACCGGGTCCGGCTGCGGCGCCCGCGCGCGGGACTGCCGTCCGCCTGTCTGCGGGATCAGCCGTTGGCCTTCTCGTAGGCCTCGCGAATGGACGCGGGAACACGACCGCGGTCGTTGACCTCGTAACCGTTCTCCTTCGCCCAGGCGCGGATCGCCGCGGTGTCCTGGCTGCCGCCGGAAGCGGCACGCGCCTTTCCGCGTCCGCCCGATGCACGGCCACCGGTGCGGCGGCCGCCCTTCACATAGGGGTCGAGAAGGCCACGCAGCTTGTCCGCATTCGTGGTCGTGAGATCGATCTCGTACGTCTTGCCGTCCAGCGCGAACGTCACGGTCTCGTCCGCCTCGCCGCCGTCGAGGTCGTCGACAAGAAGGACCTGAACCTTCTGTGCCACCGGATTTCCTTTCATCGATAACGTTGAGGACCAGGGGTGTGCGGCGTCCGCCGTTTCGCCGCCCCTGTTATATGCAGTACTGCAGTACGTCGGAAAGCAAACCGCTTTTGCCGGAAAAACACAAACCCCTGGGAGAGGGCCGACGGACCGGCCCCGTCCGGAAACATGCGCGTTTCGGACATAGGGCACCTGGGCAATGACGATCACAGATGCAGAAGCATCCGGCTGTTGCCCAAGGTGTTCGGTTTCACTCGTTCGAGACCCAGGAACTCCGCGACGCCCTCGTCATAGGAACGCAACAGCTCCGCGTACACATCGGTGTCGACCGGTGTCTCCCCGATCTCCACGAAGCCGTGCTTCCCGAAGAAGTCCACTTCGAAGGTGAGGCAGAAAACCCGGCGAACGCCGAGCCAGCGCGCGGTCTGCAGCAACTTCTCCAGCAACTGATGGCCGACGCCGGCGCCCTTGAGGCCGGGCTTCACCGCGAGAGTGCGGACTTCCGCGAGGTCCTCCCACATGACGTGCAGCGCACCGCAGCCGACCACGTCGGCGTTGTCGTCACGTTCCGCGACCCAGAACTCCTGGATGTCCTCGTAAAGCGTGACCGTGGCTTTGTCGAGCAGGATGCGGTCGCGGACGTAGGCGTCGAGGAGGCGGCGTACGGCCGGGACATCGCTGGTCCGGGCGCGCCGGACCGTGATGGCTTTTGCGGAGACTTCGGGACGCTCTGCTGACATGAGCGGACGCTATCGCCCGTCCGCGTCCGGTGCCGAGCCGGGGTTCTCCTCTTCCCGGGCTTCGGGTGCTTGCTGTTCCGGGGCTTCCTGTTGCGCGGCTTCCTGTTGCCGCACTTCCGGGGCCTGAACGGTTTCCGGGACCTGGACGATGCGTACGGCGTCCCGGAGAGCCTGGCGCTGTTCCTCGCTCATCATCCCGAAGAAGGCGACAAGAGCGGCGGCCGGGTTGTCGCTCTGCGACCAGGCGTCGTTCATGAGGGCGGCGGCGTACGCAGCTCGCGTGGAGACGGCCTCATATCGATAGGCCCGCCCTTCCGCCTCGCGGCGCACCCAGCCCTTCTGATGGAGATTGTCCAAAACGGTCATCACGGTGGTGTACGCGATCGAGCGTTCCTGCTGGAGGTCTTCCAGGACTTCTCGAACGGTCACCGGGCGGTTCCACTTCCACACCCGCGTCATGACCGCGTCTTCGAGTTCTCCCAATGGGCGAGGCACAGCTCAGAACAATAGTGGGAGATCCGGTCAATGGCGTGCCGGACGTGCACTAAAACCATGAACACGAACAAAAAGGGCGTACGACACGAAGTCGTACCGCGACAGCTCACCGCGACGGCGCGAGCAGGCAGGCAGGTGCACGGAAGGAGGTGGTGCGACGCCGGGCGGCGCGTGAGCGAGGCCTGACGGGCAGACTCAGGCGTCGCCGCCGGCGGAGACCTTGCGCACGCTCTCCGCGCGAGCGAGGGCGGCATCGACGGCCGCGTCCTCCTTGGCCTTGGCGGCCCCGCCCTGGGTCTTCACGATCACCCTGACCAGACCGATGAAGAACACGGCCATCACGACCGGAGGCACGAGCGCGGAGACGTAGTCCATGCCCTCCAGAGTAGCCACGGGGCGACACCCGGAAGGTTCGGGGTGCGCACGCACCACCCGACCGTGACAGGCGTAGGGATGGTGCGGGCGGGAAAACGGTTCCGGCCGCGTGCCGGAGTTGGTCAGCCGGCGGCCAGTTGGCGGGTCTCGGCCGGGCTCGCCGGCGGCGTGGGCTTGCGGCGCGGGAAGACCTCGCCCGGCGTCGGAATGGGCCGCTTCGGCGCCGTCGGCTCCGTGCCGGGGCGCTCCCCGGGCGTCGGTGCGGGCTTCGGCGCCGGTTTCTGCGAAGGCTTCTGAACGGGCTTCTGCGGCTCTCCGGGCCGTTCCTGGGCCTGGCACGCCATGGAGGCTCCTCCGCCGCCCGGAAGGGCCGGCAGGCGGGTGCGGGAGGGCGGTACGGCGGGTGCCGGCACCTTGCGCGAGCCCTGCGCGAACCGGGCCCGTACGTCGTGCTCCGCCAGCACCTGGCAACGGTCCAGCAGCGCCGCCGCCACCGGGTTGCCGCGCAGCGCCCGCAGCGCGGCAAGATCGTCCGGCGTCGGGCGGTGCCCGGCGCCCAGCGCCTCCTCCAGGAGGGTGAGGTAGCCGGCGGCGGTACCCGGCAGCGCCGCCCGGTACCGGCCGAGGTCGGCCACCAGGAAAGCGCGCAGTCTCGCCCCCTCGCGCTGCGCCTCGTCGAGCGACTCGGCGAGCCGGTAGCAGTCCTTGACGTCCTCGGCGGACGCTTGGCCGGGGTGAAGGGCGAGGGCGAGGGCGCGGCGGAGCACGCGCAGCTCCTCCGCGCCGAACGCCATGCCGCCGCGGGATCCGTATGGCGTGGGCATGCGGCGACGCTACCGCTAATCGGACAAAAGTGACGGATCGGGATGATTTTCGATCGCGTGTCGCTCCCGGTTTCCCTCGACCGGGGCTACGGCACGCGTGCGTGGAGCGGCAGGACCACGGAGAACCAAGGGGAAACCGGGCGGGAAAACGGGTGGGAGAACCGGCGCCCCGCACGGGCGCCGGTCACCTCACAGCCGCGACACGTTCCGCTCGTACACCAGCCGCAGCCCGATCAGCGTCAGCCACGGCTGGTGCTCGTCGATCACCGAGGACTCCCCCAGCACCATCGGCGCGAGCCCGCCCGTGGCGATCACCGTCACGTCGTCCGGGTCGTCGGCGAGCTCCCGCGCCATCCGGCTGACGACCCCGTCGACCTGCCCCGCGAAGCCGTACACGATGCCGGCCTGCATGGCCTCCACCGTGTTCTTGCCGATCACGCTGCGCGGCCGGGCCACCTCGATCTTCCGCAGCTGCGCGCCCTTGACGCCGAGCGCCTCCACGGAGATCTCGATCCCGGGCGCGATGACCCCGCCGACGTACTCCCCACGCGCGGAGACCGCGTCGAACGTGGTCGCCGTACCGAAGTCGACCACGATCGCCGGGCCGCCGTACAGGTCGACGGCCGCGACCGCGTTGATGATCCGGTCCGCGCCGACCTCCTTGGGGTTGTCGGTGAGGATCGGCACACCCGTCTTCACGCCCGGCTCGACCAGGACGGCGGGGACGTCGCCGTAGTAGCGCCGGGTGACCTCGCGCAGCTCGTGCAGCACCGACGGGACGGTCGCGCAGATCGCGATGCCGTCGATGCCGTCGCCCAGCTCCTCGCCGAGCAGGGGGTGCATGCCCATCAGGCCCTGGAGCAGCACCGCCAGCTCGTCCGCCGTGCGGCGCGCGTCCGTGGAGATACGCCAGTGCTCGACGATGTCCTCGCCGTCGAACAGGCCGAGGACGGTGTGCGTGTTGCCGACGTCGATCGTGAGGAGCATCGCCGTTACTCCGCCTCGCGCAGGTCGAGGCCGATGTCCAGGATCGGCGAGGAGTGGGTGAGCGCGCCGACGGCCAGGAAGTCCACACCCGTGTCGGCGTACACGCGCGCGACGTCGAGCGTGAGCCGGCCGGAGGCCTCCAGCAGGGCCCGGCCGCGGACGATCCCGACGGCCTCCGCGCACTCGTCGGGCGTGAAGTTGTCCAGCAGGATCAGGTCCGCGCCCGCCTCGACGACCTCGCGCAGCTGGTGCAGGGTGTCGACCTCGACCTCGATCGGCACCTCCGGGAAGGCCTCCCGTACGGCCTTGAAGGCCTGGGCGACGCCGCCGGCGGCGACCACGTGGTTGTCCTTCACCAGGGCCGCGTCGGACAGCGACATGCGGTGGTTGACGCCGCCGCCGCAGCGGACGGCGAACTTCTCCAGCGAGCGCAGTCCCGGGGTCGTCTTGCGGGTGTCGCGGACCTTGGTCTTCGTGCCCTCCAGCGCGTCCGCCCACGCGCGCGTGGCGGTCGCGATGCCGGACAGGCGGCACAGGATGTTCAGCGCGCTGCGCTCGGCCGTCAGCAGGTCACGCGTGCGCGTGGTGACCGACAGCAGCTGCTGCCCGGCCTCGACGCGGTCGCCGTCCTCGACGTGCCGCTCGACCTCGAACTCGTCCGTGCAGACCACGGAGAGCACGGCCTCGGCCACCCTGAGGCCCGCCACGACGCCCGCCTCGCGCGCGGTGAAGTCGCCGGTGGCGGTGGCGCCCTCCGGGATGGTCGAGACGGTCGTCACGTCCACGCCGCCGTCCAGGTCCTCCTGGATGGCCACGTTGGCGATGTCCTCGACCTCGATCGGGTCGAGCCCGGCGGCGGCCAGCAGCTCGGCGAGCGCGGGGTCGAGCCCGCTCTCCAGGTACTCCTCGTCGCCGTCCGCGCCACAGGCACAGCCGTCGCCGCAGCCACCGGTGGGGGCGAGGGGAAGGTCGTCGGTGCTCACGTCTGTCACTGCTCCTGAGGCGCTGGGTGTTACCGGGTAGGGGGGAAGTCTGCGGTGTCGGTGGTGTGCACGGCCAGCGACCGGTCGGGGTTCAGCCGTACGACGATGTGGCGACGCCAGTCGGTGTCGTCGCGCTCGGCGCGGTCCTCGCGCCAGTGGCAGCCACGGGTCTCCTCGCGCAGCCGCGCCGCGGCGACCAGGACGCGGGCGACGCACAGGAGGTTGGTGGCCTCCCAGGTGTCGACGCCGGGCTCGGCGGTCTTGCCGTTCTCCTCGAGGGCGTCGCGGGCGTCCGTGTGCAGCCGCTGCAGCTGTTCGGCGGCCCGGGCGAGGGACTGCTCCGAGCGCAGCACGCCGGCTCCCTCGGTCATGATCCTCTGGATGGCGAACCGGGTCTCGGGGGCGAGCAGCGGGTGCGCGGGCGTCTCGGGGTGCTCGACCGGTACGGGCACGCGCGTGTGGAGGCCGTTCTCCGCCCGCGCGGCCGTGATGTCGACGGCGATCCGCTCGGCGTAGACGAGGCCTTCGAGGAGGCTGTTGGAGGCGAGCCGGTTGGCGCCGTGCACACCGGTGCAGGCGACCTCGCCGCACGCGTACAGGCCGGGCACGGTCGTACGGCCCCGGGCGTCGGTGCGCACGCCTCCGGAGGCGTAGTGGGCGGCCGGGGCGATCGGGATGGGCTCCGTGAGCGGGTCGATGCCGTTGGCGCGGCAGGCGGCCAGGATGGTCGGGAAACGGTTCTCCCACATCTCGGCGCCGAAGTGCCGGGCGTCGAGGTACATGTGCTCGGCGCCCTGCTCCAGCATCCGCCGCAGGATGCCCTTGGCGACGATGTCCCGGGGCGCCAGCTCGGCCAGCTCGTGCTGCCCGACCATGAAGCGCACCCCGTCTGCGTCGACCAGGTGGGCGCCCTCGCCGCGCACCGCCTCGGAGACCAGCGGCTGCTGGCCCTCGGCGTCCGGGCCGAGGAACAGCACGGTCGGGTGGAACTGCACGAACTCCAGGTCGGAGACCTGCGCGCCCGCGCGCAGCGCCAGCGCCACGCCGTCGCCGGTCGACACCGACGGGTTGGTGGTCGCGGAGAACACCTGGCCCATGCCGCCGGTCGCGAGCACCACCGCGGGGGCGTGCACGGCGCCCACGCCGTCGTGCTGGCCCTCACCCATCACGTGCAGCGTCACGCCCGCCGTACGGCCGTCGGCGTCGGTCAGCAGGTCCAGAACGAGCGCGTTCTCGATGGTGTGCAGCCCACGCGCACGTACCGCCTCCACGAGCGCCCGGGACACCTCCGCGCCGGTCGCGTCGCCACCCGCGTGCGCGATCCGGCGCCGGTGGTGGCCGCCCTCGCGGGTGAGGTGGATGTCGCCTTCGTCGTCGGTGTCGAAGTGGGCACCGGTGGAGATCAGCCGCCGTACGGCGTCGGGGCCCTCGGTGACGAGGATCCGTACGGCCTCCTCGTCGCACAGGCCCGCGCCGGCCACCAGGGTGTCCTCCAGGTGCTGCTCGGGCGTGTCGCCCTCGCCGAGGGCGGCCGCGATGCCGCCCTGGGCCCACCGCGTGGAGCCGTCGTCCAGGCGGGCCTTGGTGACGACGACCGTCGTCAGGCCGGCGGCCTTGCACCGCAGGGCCGCGGTCAGGCCCGCCACGCCGGAGCCGACGACGACCACGTCCGCGGAGATGGCCCAGCCGGGGGCGGGCGCGTGCAGTCGTATGCCAGTGCTGGTGCCTGTGCTGGTCACGAGGCGGCTCCAAAGGTCAAGGGGAGATTGTCGATCAGCCGGGTCGTACCGACCCGGGCGGCGACGGCGAGGACGGCCTCGCCGGTGAAGCCGTCGCCGATCTCGGTGAAGTCGGACGGGTCGACGAGCGCCAGATAGTCCAGTTCGAGCGGCGGGGCGAGCCGGGCGGCCTCGTCCAGCACCTGGCGGGCGGCCGCGCGGACGGCGGCAGGGCCGCCCGGGGACGCCGTGGCGACGGCGTGCGCGTCGGCGGCCGCGCGGGACTCCCCGAGGGCGCTCAGCGCCTCGGCACGCGCGTGCGTGGAAGGCACTTCGCGGGCACGCGCGCGCAGCGCCTCCTGTGCGGCGTGCCGGTCCCCGCCCGCGAACAGCGCACGGGACAGCGCGAGCGCGGTACGGCGCTCCTCCAGCGAGAGGTAGCGGTTGCGGCTGGACAGGGCGAGCCCGTCCTCCTCGCGCACGGTCGGTACGGCGACGATCTCGACGCCGAAGTTCAGGTCCCGCACCATGCGCCGGATCAGGGCCAGCTGCTGGGCGTCCTTCTGGCCGTAGAGGGCCACGTCGGGACGGGTGAGGTGGAGCAGCTTGGCGACGACGGTCAGCATGCCGTCGAAGTGGCCGGGCCGCGAGGCGCCCTCCAGGCGTTCGCCCATGGGGCCGGCGGTGATCCGGACCTGGGGGGCGCCGCCGGGGTAGACCTCGTCCGCGGAGGGCGCGAACACCGCATCCGCACCGGCCTGTTCGGCGATCTTCAGGTCGGCGTCGAGGGTGCGCGGGTAGCGGTCCAGGTCCTCGCCGGCACCGAACTGCAGCGGGTTGACGAAGACGGTGACGACGACCTCGCCGTCCGGGCCGGCGATCTCGCGCGCGGTGCGGATCAGGGTGGCGTGGCCGTCGTGCAGGGCACCCATGGTCATCACGACGGCGCGGCGGCCGCGGCGCACGCGCGCGTGGAGCTCGCCGGCGGTGCTCAGCAGGACGGTGGTCATCGGTCGTTCCCCTCGGTGCCGTGAGTGCCGTTCGTGCCGTCGGTGCCGTCGGCCAGCACGCCGAGCAGGTCCTCGGCGAGTTCGGGCTTCAGCAGGCCGTGCGCGAGAGCCCGGTCGGCGGTCGCACGGGCCATCGCGACGTAGCCCGCGACGGTCTGCGGGGCGTGCCGGCGCAGCTCGGCGATGTGGGCGGCGACCGTGCCGGCGTCGCCGCGCGCGACGGGCCCGGTGAGCGCCGCGTCGCCCGAGCGCAGCGCGTTGTCCAGGGCGGCGCCGAGCAGCGGGCCGAGCATCCGGTCGGGCGCCTCGACGCCCGCGGTGCGCAGCAGTTCCATGGACTGGGCGACCAGGGTCACCAGGTGGTTGGCGCCGAGCGCGAGAGCCGCGTGGTAGAGCGGGCGGTTCTGCTCGCTGATCCACTCCGGCTCGCCGCCCATCTCGATCACGAGGGCCTGGGCGGCCAGGCGCAGCTCCTCGGGCGCGGTGACGCCGAAGGAGCAGCCGGCGAGCCGCTGGACGTCCACGGGGGTGCCGGTGAAGGTCATCGCCGGGTGCAGGGCCATCGGCAGCGCGCCCGCGCGCAGGGCCGGGTCGAGCACCCTCGCGCCGTACCGCCCGGAGGTGTGCACGAGCAGCTGGCCGGGCCGTACCGCGCCGGTCTCGGCGAGACCGGTGACCAGGCCGGGCAGGACGTCGTCGGGGACGGTGAGCAGCACCAGGTCGGCGCGCCGCAGGACCTCTGCGGGCGGCACCAGCGGCACGTCCGGGAGCATGGTCTCGGCGCGCCGCCGGGAGGCGTCGGAGACGCCGGAGACGGCCACCGGGCGATGCCCGGCGAGCTGGAGGGACGCGGCGAGCGCGGGGCCCACGCGGCCGGCGCCGACGACGCCGACGGTGAGCCGCGCAGGGCGGTCCTTGAGGTCTTGCTGGTGGACTGTACTCACGCGACCGCGGCCTTCCCGTTCCAGTCCGCTCTGGGTACCGGACGATTTCTCGTCATGTTAACGCTATCTCGGTCCGGCGCCGATTGGTTGTCCACAGGCTGTGGGTTACGCCACGTGTACAGCCCGCAGTCGCGCGTCCACGCGCGTGCCGACCGTACGCGTCCAACGCGCCTGCCTGCCGTACTTCCGCCCGCGCGGCGTCGACACGCGTGCGTGCGCCGAAATCCGGCTGCCCGCCCGGGCTCCCACGCGGCATGATCCGTCCATGACTGAGACGGCGGAACCGGGCGACGAGCGGCAGGCGGAGCAGTCCGGGCAGGAGCGGATGCGGGAGCGGCGCCGGGTCGCCTTCGCGAAGGCGGAGCGCGTGCTGTCGCGCCCGGGCCCGCGGCGCACCATCCGGGAGCGGCTGGCGGCGCTCCAGGAAGCGGCACCCGAGGTGTACGACCTGGACCAGCCCACGGACATATACGGCAACGGGATCGTGGCGGACCTGGAGGAACGGGTCGCGGCCCTGCTCGGCACGGAGACCGCCGCGTTCTTCCCGACCGGCACGATGGCACAGCAGGTGGCGCTGCGCTGCTGGGCGGGCCGCACCGGCAACCGTGCGGTCGCCCTGCACGCCCTGTCCCACCCGGAGGTGCACGAACGGCACGCGTTCAGCGAGGTCAGCGGGTTGCGTCCGGTGCGCGTGACCAGTGAGCCCCGGCTGCCCACCGCCACCGAGATACGCGACTTCGACGAGCCCTTCGGCGCGCTGATGCTGGAACTGCCCCTCCGGGACGCCGGTTTCGTGCTGCCCGCCTGGGAGGAGCTGACCGAGGTCGTCGAGGCCGCGCGGGAGCGCGACGCGGTGGTGCACTTCGACGGCGCGCGCCTGTGGGAGTGCACGGTCCACTTCGGCCGGCCCCTCGAGGAGATCGCGGGCCTGGCGGACAGCGTCTACGTATCGTTCTACAAGTCCCTCGACGGCTTTGGCGGCGCCGCGCTGGCCGGCCCGAAGACGCTGGTGGATGAGGCGAAGACGTGGCGGCACCGGTACGGCGGCATGGTCTTCCAGCAGTTCCCCACCGCGCTGTCGGCGCTCGTCGGCCTGGAGCGCGAGCTGCCCCGGCTGCCGGACTATGTCCGGCACACGCGCGTGGTCGCCGCCGCGCTGCGGGAGGGTTTCGCCGCGGCAGGCGTCCCGTGGGCGCGCGTGCACCCCGGGGAACCGCACACCCACGACTTCCAGGTCTGGCTGCCGTACGACCCGGACGTCCTGATGGAGGCGGCGGTGCGCCAGGCCGAGGAGACGGGGACGTTCCTCTTCTCCGGATACTGGGACCGCGGCGCGCCGGGGGTGTCCTTCACCGAGGTCGCCGTGCGCTCGCAGGGCCTTGAGTGGACCGCGGACGACGTACGGGCGGCCGTCGCCGAGTTCGTAGAGCGCCTGCCCACGGGGTGATCACAAGGCGCGGGGGCGCAGCCACCGGCGCAGGGCGTACCGCACGCGCCCGTGCGCCGGACGCCCGGCGACGACCGCGTGGAATCGCCGGTGGTCGCGCGCTGACGGACCTCACCGCGGCCGGGCGTCAGCCGTGATCGCGGGGCAGCCGGCCGGGCCCGAGTCAGCCGCGATCGCGAGGGAACAGCGACCCCGCTGGGCCGGCTGCCTCCGCGGGCCGTGGATCGGCCCGGCTGCGCCGACTGCCTCGGCTGATCCTCTCCCCGCCAGGAATGCGCCTGCGCCGGCCGCCACAGCCAGTCCCAGCCGTGACCCCCGAGGCAGCCGGTAAGGCCGGTCCCCGCCATGACCGCCGGGGCAACCGGCGCAGCCGGGCTCAGCCGTGGCCGCCCGCGCGTACCAGCCCTGTCTCGTAGGCGAGCACCACGACCTGCACCCGGTCGCGCAGGCCGAGCTTGGTCAGTATGCGGCCCACATGGGTCTTCACCGTCGCCTCGCTCAGCACGAGCCGGGCCGCGATCTCGCCGTTGGACAGGCCCTGCGCGACCAGCACCATCACCTCGCGCTCCCGGTCGGTGAGCCGCTCCAGCTCCTTGTGCCGGGGCTCCTTGCCGGTGGAGGGCAGCATCGGCGCGAAGCGGTCCAGCAGGCGCCGGGTGGTGGAGGGCGCCACGACCGCGTCACCGCTGTGCACGGCCCGGATCGCGCCCAGCAGGTCACCGGGCGGCACGTCCTTGAGCATGAAGCCGGAGGCGCCCGCCTTCAGCCCGGAGAAGGCGTACTCGTCCAGGTCGAAGGTGGTCAGGATCAGCACCTTGGGCGGTTCGGGCTCCGCGCAGATCCGCCGGGTGGCCTCCACGCCGTCCAGCTTGGGCATACGGACGTCCATCAGGACGACGTCGACGGGCGTGGACCGCAGCACCTGCAGGGCCTCGACGCCGTCGCCCGCCTCCGCCACGACCTCCATGTCCGGCTGGGCGGCGAGCACCATCCGGAATCCGGTGCGCAGCAGCACCTGGTCGTCGACGAGCATCACGCGGATCGTCATCGGGCCTCTTTCGTTCGGGGTGGTGGGGCTTCAGGGCGAGGGTGTACAGGTGTCAGCAGGGGGCGTGCGGTCGCGTCAATGCGCCGGTTTGAGCGGAAGCAGGGCGCTGATGCGGAATCCTCCGCCCGGCCGCGGGCCCGCGTCCAGGGTGCCGCCGACCATCCCGACCCGTTCGCGCATACCGATCAGGCCGTGCCCCTGGCCGTCGGCGCCGCCCTCCTCGTACAGCTCGTGCGGCGCACCCTTGCCGTCGTCCTCGACGAGCAGGCCGAGCCCGTCGTCGAAGTAGACCAGCCGGACGCTCGCGCCCGCGTTGGGCCCGCCGTGCTTGCGGGTGTTGGTGAGCGCCTCCTGCACGATCCGGTACGCGGTCAGCTCCACACCACTCGGCAGCGGGCGCGGGGTGCCCTCGACCTTGAAGTCGACCGGGAGGCCGGAGCGACGACACTGCTCGATCAGCTCGTCGATCTGCCCGACGTCGGGCTGCGGGACGTACTCCCCGCTCTCCTGGTGCTCCCCGGTGCGCAGCACGCCCAGCAGGCGGCGCATCTCGGCGAGGGCCTGGCGGCCGGTGGAGGAGATCGTCTCCAGGGCCTTCTTGGCCTGGTCGGGGGCGGTGTCCAGGACATAGGCGGCGCCGTCGGCCTGCACCACCATCACCGACACGTTGTGCGCCACGACATCGTGCAGCTCACGCGCGATACGGGCGCGCTCGGCGGCCACCGCGACCTTCGACTGCGCCTCGCGCTCCTTCTCCAGACGGGCCGCGCGCTCCTCCAGCTGGGCGAAGTACGCGCGCCGGGTGCGCATGGAGTCACCGAGCACCCAGGCGAGCGCGAAGGGCACCGTCTGGAAGACGACTATGGCGATCTGCCCCAGAAAGCCGGTGTGCTCGTTGGGCCAGCGGATCTGCGCGAGAGTCGCCGCGACGAGGCTGGCGGCGAGCGCGAGCCGGGAGGCCCAGCGCGCGCCGACCGTCGCCACCGTGTAGGTGATCACCAGCATGGCGAAGTCGGCGACGGTCGTCTCGATGTCCAACACCAGCTGGGCCAGCCCCGTCGCGAGGGCGACCAGCAGCATCGGCTCCGGGAAACGGCGGCGCAGCGCGACGACGACGCACAGGACGGCGGACACGGCCATCCCCCCGGCGAGCGTCATGTGGTGACCGGGTGCCCCGTGGAGGTTGACCACGCTCAGACCGGACAGCCCGAACAGGACGACGGCCCAGAAGGTGTCGACCCAGGTCGGGTGGCGGCGGAGGAAGTCGTAGAGGCGCTGCACGTAACCCAGAGTAGGGAAACCGGATGCGTGCAGGGGTCAACCGGAGGGCCGATCCGCGCCCGGGGCGCGTACTCCGCAAGGTGGAGGAAGTGATCATCTGTGTGCCTAGTCTGTTCCGGTGACGGATGAGACGGCACGGGAAGCGGGACGGCGCCCCGGCGACGGAGACGGCGGGGGTCGGCGTGGCTGGCGTGCGGCGACCGAGGCGGCGCTGTACGGCCCCGGCGGCTTCTACCGCCGTCCGGAGGGCCCGGCCGGCCACTTCCGTACGTCCGTACACGCCTCGCCGCTGTTCGCGCAGGCCGTGGCCCGGCTGCTGTGCCGGGTCGACGAGGCACTCGGGCGGCCGGCGGCACTGGACTTCGTCGACATGGGCGCGGGGCGCGGCGAGCTGATCACCGGAGTGCTGGCCGCCCTGCCGGCCGACGTAGTCGCACGCGCGCGTGCATACGCCGTCGAGCTCGCCGACCGCCCGGCCGGACTGGACGAACGCATCACCTGGCTGGACACGCCCCCTGCCACCGTCACGGGACTGCTGTTCGCCAACGAGTGGCTGGACAACGTGCCCGTGGACGTGGCCGAGGTCGACCCCGCGGGCGTACCCCGGCTGGTGCTCGTCGCCGACGACGGCACCGAGCGGCTCGGGAAACCGGTGACCGGCGCGGCGGCGGACTGGCTCGCCCGATGGTGGCCGTTGCCCGCCGAGGAAGGGCTGCGCGCGGAGATCGGGCTGCCCCGGGACCTGGCGTGGGCGTCTGCGGTGGACCGGGTGGCGCGTGGGCTCGCGGTGGCCGTGGACTACGCGCACACCGGCGACACGCGCCCCCCGTTCGGGACGCTCACCGGCTTCCGGGAAGGCCGCGAGACGGCGCCCGTACCGGACGGGTCGTGCGACATCACGGCGCACGTCGCGCTCGACGCCTGCGCGGCGGCCGTCACGGCGCACACGCCCTCGGAAGCGCTCCACAACACGGCGCGCGCACCCCACGACACGACGCATGCCACCTCGGGCACGCCCCAGCAACCGGCACACACACCGACCGACACCACGCACAAGCCCACCGACACGGCGCAGGCGCCCTCCCACACGGCGCACGCCCTGCCCCGCGCGCGCCTTCTCACGCAGCGCGCCTCCCTGCGCGCTCTGGACGTCACCGGCACACGCCCCCCGCTCGCGCTGGCCTCCACAGACCCCACGGCCTATGTGCGCGCCCTCGCGAGCGCCGGGGAGGCCGCCGAGCTCACCGCGCCGGGCGGCCTCGGTGACTTCGGCTGGCTCGTCCAGCCGGTTGGAATTCCGGACCCACTCGCCTGAGCCGGCCCCTCTCCCGGGACCGCCCTACTTGTCGATGTCGCCGACCACGAAGAACATCGAGCCCAGGATGGCCACCATGTCCGCCACCAGCGTTCCCGGCAGCAGCTCGGTCAGCGCCTGGATGTTGTTGTACGAGGCAGAGCGCAGCTTCAGCCGGTACGGCGTCTTCTCTCCCTTGCTGACCAGGTAGTAGCCGTTGATGCCGAGCGGGTTCTCGGTCCACGCGTAGGTGTGCCCCTCGGGCGCCTTCAGCACCTTCGGCAGCCGCTGGTTGATCGGCCCGGGCGGCAGCTCGGCGAGCCGGTCCAGGCAGGCGTCGGCGAGGTCGAGCGCGTTGTGGGTCTGCTCCAGCAGGACCTCGAAGCGGGCGAGGCAGTCACCCTCGCCGCGGGTGACGACCTTCAGGGTGTCCTGGAGGTCGCCGTACGCCAGGTACGGCTCGTCGCGGCGCAGGTCGAAGTCGACGCCCGAGGCGCGCGCGATGGGCCCGCTGACACCGTAGGCGTGCACGGTCTGCGGCGTCATCGCGCCCACCGCGCGCGTGCGTCCGCGGAAGATCTCGTTGCCGAGCACCAGGTCGTCGAAGACGTCCATGCGCGAGCGCACGTCGGCGACGGCTGCACGCGCGCGTGCGGTCCACCCGGCCGGCAGGTCCTCCTTGAGGCCGCCGACGCGGTTGAACATGTAGTGCATGCGCCCGCCGGAGATCTCCTCCATGACGTTCTGGAGCACCTCGCGCTCCCGGAACGCGTAGAACACCGGGGTGATGCCGCCCAGCTCCAGCGGGTAGGAGCCGAGGAACATCAGGTGATTGAGCACCCGGTTCAGCTCGGCGAGCAGGGTGCGGGTCCACACCGCCCGCTCGGGCACCTCCATGCCGAGCATGCGCTCCACGGCGAGGACCACGCCCAGCTCGTTCGAGAACGCCGACAGCCAGTCGTGGCGGTTGGCGAGCACGATGATCTGGCGGTAGTCACGCGCCTCGAAGAGCTTCTCGGCGCCGCGGTGCATATAGCCGATCACCGGCTCCGCGCGCACGATGCGCTCCCCGTCCAGCACGAGCCTGAGCCGCAGCACGCCGTGCGTGGACGGGTGCTGTGGTCCGATGTTGAGCACCATGTCGGTGCTTTCCGCGGCGCCGCCGATCCCGACCGTGGTCTCCGTCGTAGGAGTCATGGCCCCATTTTCCCCTACGTACGCTGGCCCCATGGAGACGGGGAGCCCGGAGGAGACCGGGATACCGGGGGCCGAGCTGGAGTGGCGGGGGCTGCAGCCCGCTCTGATGCGGTTGCGCCGGCTGCTCGTGGTGGCGTGGACGGCGGCTCTCGCGGTCGCCACCGGGCTGCTTCCAGGCCTGCTCGTCGGGCCCGCGTGGGCCGCCTTCGCCCTGGTGCCCGTGGCCTGCGCCGCGTGGTGCCGGCGGCTGGTGGGACGCAACTGGCACTCGTGGCGGTACGCCGAGCGCGCCGACGACCTGCTGATCAGCCGCGGTGTCCTGTGGCGCAAGGAGACGGTGGTGCCGTACGGGCGGATGCAGCTGGTGGAGGTCACCTCCGGGCCGCTCGAGCGGCGCTTCGGGCTGGCCACCGTGCAGCTGCACACCGCGGCCGCCGCGACCGACGCCACCATCCCCGGCCTGGACCCGGCCGAGGCGGAACGGCTGCGCGACCGGCTCACCGAGCTGGGCGAGGCACGATCGGCGGGCCTGTGACGGCCCCGGACCACGGTGAGGACATACCGGCGCCCGCGCCGGTGACCGAGCGCCGGCTGCACCCCGTCACTCCGTTCCGGCGGGCGTGGGCGCCGGTCGCCGTACTCGCCGGATGGGCGGTGCACGACCCGAACGGGACGCAAGCGCAGCTGGCGCGGCTGACCACCACCGCGCTGCTGCTGGGGCTCGCGCTGCTGGTGCCCGCGGCCGGCCTCTACGGCTTCCTGTCCTGGTGGTTCACGCACTTCGCGGTCACCGACACCGAACTGCGCATCCGTACCGGTCTGTTGTTCCGGCGGACCGCGCACATCCGGCTGGAGCGCATCCAGGCCGTGGACGTCTCCCGTCCTCTCCTCGCGCGCGTGGCGGGCGTCGCCAAGCTGCGGATCGACGTCGTCGGCGCCGACGACAAGGACGAGCTGGCCTTCCTCGGCGAGCACGAGGCGCGCGCCCTGCGCGCGGAGCTGCTGGCGCGCGCGGCGGGTTTCGCGCCCGAGACGGCGCGCGAAGTCGGCGAGGCTCCGGCGCAGGAACTGCTGCACGTGCCCCCACGCGCGCTGGCGCTCTCCCTGGTACTGACGGGCGCCACCTGGGTCTCGCTGTGCGCCGCGCTCGTCATGCCGACCGTGCTGTGGCTCGCCACCCACAACCTGTGGACGGTCCTCGCGACCGCCCTGCCGCTGTTCGGCGCGGCCGGCGCGAGCAGCGCGGGACGGTTCGCCGGCGAGTTCGACTGGACGGTGAGCGAGTCACCGGACGGGCTGCGCATCGACCACGGGCTGCTCGACCGTACGCACGAGACGGTCCCGCCGGGCCGGGTGCAGACCGTGCGGATCGTGCAGCCGCTGCTGTGGCGGCGGCTCGGCTGGGTGCGGGTGGAACTGGACGTGGCCGGGTCCGCCAACTCGGTGCTGGTGCCGGTCGCCCCGCGCCTGGTCGCCGAGTCGGTCGTCGCGCGCGTGCTGCCCGGTGTGACGGTGCCTCAGGAGCTTTCGTGGCCGCCGCGGCGGGCCCGCTGGTGCGTGCCGGTGTGGTGGCGCGGCCACCGCCTCGCGGTCACCGGCGCGGTCTTCGCCACCCGGCGCGGTCTGCTGCGGCGCCGGATCTCGCTGGTCCCGCACGCCAAGGTGCAGAGCGTCCGGCTGAGTCAGGGGCCCTGGCAGCGCCTCTGGCGGCTCGCCGACGTCCACGTGGACACGGGAGCAGACAAGACCGTAACGGCCCGTCTGCGGGACGCCCAGGAGGCCGCGCGGCTCCTGCACGCCCAGGCGGAGCGGTCCCGTACGGGCCGCCGGGACGCCCGCCCCGACCGCTGGATGACCGGATGACATCAGGCCCGGCCCCCTCGCGGGAAGCCGGGCCTGGGGTCCGTGCCTGGTACGGCCTCAGGAAGCCGCGCTGCGCAGCCTCTGGACGTCGATCTGCTCGGTCTCGTCGTGCGCGGTCAGGTCGATGACCTGGCCGACGCCCTCCGACCGCGCGTCGGCGTCCTTGAACTCGGCCTCGGTCTCCGCCTTGTGCACGGCGAGGGCCTCCTGGCCGACGACGTCGGCGAGATCCTCGTTCTGCACGGAGTCCAGCGCGTCCTTCGGGGTGTCCTTCTGGGTGCCGAAGAAGTCGAAACCGCCCTCGACCACCGGGCGCCGCGCGGGCGCGGGCGGTACGACGGCGACCGCGGTCGGCACCGTGAAGTGCCCGGCGGGCGGCCGGCCCACGGGCTGGGCGGGCTCGGCCGGTGCCATCGGGGCGGCGGCCGCGCGCGCGTGCCCGCCGGCCGCCTCGGGCTGCCCCTGCGCCTCGTCCTCCTGGGCGGCCGGCGCACCGGCCTCACCCGCGGGGGCGCCGGCGGCGTCCGTCACGCCTTCCGACACGCCATCCGTCTGCGCGGCGGAGCCGGCCTCGCCCACGTCGGTCTTGCGAACATCGGCCCTGCCCTTCGGAACAGCGCCCGACTCGGCCCTGGCCTCGCCGCCGGCCTCGGGCTCGCCCGCCTCGGAAGCGGCCGCCTTCGGGGCCGCATCCACAGAAGCCGCCGCCTCGGGAGAAGCGGGCTCGGCCGTGCCGCCGGAAGCCGCGGCGTCCGTCGCGGAGTCGCTCGTCGCGTCGCCGTCGAACCGGGCCATGGCCGTCAGGGCCCGCTGGTACAGCCGTGCGCCCTCGGGCGAGAACACCGCGCGCGCCTTCGGCTCGTCCCCCAGGTCCGCCCCGGCCTCGGCGGCGTCGGCAGCGGGCTCCTCTGCGGCCTTCACCTCGGCCGACTCCGGCTCCAGCTCGGCGCGGCGCGCGGGCGGCAGCGCCGGCGAGGGCACGGCCGCCTCGATCTCCAGCAGCCGGCGTCCCTCCAGGGCGGTCGCGCGTTCGGTCTCCGCCGTGGCGTACCGGCGCAGCAGGGCCGCGTGCTCGTTGCGCAGGCCGGCCAGCTCCGCGCGCTTGGCGCGCAGCCGCTGCTCCAGCTTCGTGCGCAGCTCGCGCGACTCCTCCAGGTCGGTCTCCAGTTCGGCGACCCGCTCCTCGTACCGCCACTCGTCGCCGACACGCGCGCGTGTGAGCTCGGCGACCCGCTTGCCCGCCTGTGCGTCCCAGCGGCGCATCACGACCGCGCCGACGACCGCCGTCGCCGCGGCGGCCGCTGCCAGTGCGCGCACGACCATGGCCCCGGAGAACACCCAGGGGCCCAGCGCGCAGACGACGGATACGGCGGCGATCGCCGACGGAGGCAACAGCCGGTGCAAAGGAGGTGAATGGCGGTGGCGTCCACGTGGCATGGCCAGAAACTTACCGCGCGTAGGCGAATCGTGGACCCCCGCCCCGTAAAAACACGGCCACAACACCGGCTTCACGCGATGTCAGGCGCAGGGGATCAGTGTGCGACCAGCCGCGTGCTGATCCACTGGAGCGTCCCCGGGATCTCCCGCCGCCAGGTGTTGAAGTTGTGCCCGCCGCTCGGAAGGACGATCGACGAAATCCTGGTCACGTTCGTGCCCTGCACGCTCTTGATGAACTTGAGCGTGTCCTTGTAATTGTGTTCACCGACCTTGCTCGTGGTGACGAGCAGCGACGTCTCGGGCGCGGGCAGGTGCTTGAGCGCCCAGAAGAGGTCGGCACGATTCTGCAGGTTCTTGTTGCCGCGGAAGAGGTCGCCGGTGGTGGGGTCGATCGGCGCCTTGTAGTACGGCGACAGTCCGGCAGCGGCCGCGTACGCCCTCGGGTAGTGCATGGCGATCTTCAGCGCGCAGTAGCCGCCGGTCGAGTCACCGACGATGCCCCAGCTGGCGGGCGTCTTGTCCACCCGGTAGTGGGCCATCACCGAGTCCCGCAGATCCTTGGCAAAAAACGTTTCCGTCTGCGGGCCGCCGGGAACGTCCACGCATTCCGTGTCCCGCGGCGGCGCCACGGCCGGCCGCATCATCACCAGAATCATCGGCTGCATCTTCCCCGCCTTGGCCAACTGCTGTGCCGTGGCCGGGTAGTGCAGTTTGTCCACCAGCGCCTGCGCCGTGCCGGGATAACCCGTGAGGACGACGGACACCGGGAACTTGCGCCCGCGGTTCTGCGGCTGGAAGTACTCGGGGGGCAGGTACACGAACGCCGGTGCCGCGATGTGGGTCGTACGGCCGAGGATGTCCACCTTCTGAATCTGCCCCGCCACCTGCGGCAAGGCGCTGCCCGCCCCGATGACCCGGGACGTGGAGACCACCTGGATCGGGCCGGTGTTGCCGCCTGCTATGTGGTCGACGACGACGCCCTGGTCCGTCTCCTGACCGAACAGGTCCGCCCAGCTGGCGTAGAAACCGAAGGCCTGGTTGGCGGCGAGGCCCACCGAGGCGAAGAGCGCCAGCTGCGTGCTGAGCAGCAGGCCGACCCGTCCGCTGACGGCCCGCCAGCTCCGCCGGGCCAGTCGCGGCCACAGCCACACCGTCCCGACGAACAGCAAGACAGCGAGGACAATCGCCAGCATCAGCACTTTGTTGCTCGTGAGACCCATGGGCTGTTACCTGCCTGCGCTTTCCGCCCGATACCCGCCCGCGCTTCGTTGCGAAGGCTTGCCCGGGGCTTTCCTTGGCCTTTGACCCGACTTTCCGGCGGGGAGTGAACCTCTCTCCCCTAGACACCGTCCTAGAGGGCGCAATGTCGCCGGATGCCCGATCGGGCCCGGGTCCAAGGTCTCTCGCAGAACTACGGGATGCGATGTCTGTCAGGATAGATGGGGAAATGTCGGGCGAGGTTCCGAGCCGATCCAGCCGGGCGCGGCGCATACTGCGTGGCCCGCGCCCCGAGGCCGTCCCTGTCCTCGTCGGCAGGGCGGCCGCCCTCGTGGGCGTTCTGGACATTGCCGCGGGTGTGTTCCCGCGCTTCCGTCACAGCCGTATGCACGCCATCGCCGAGGTGCTGCCGGGCTCGTTCGGCCCCTTCGCGGCCGCGCTCTCGGTGAGCTCCGGCGTGCTGTTGCTGCTGCTCGCGCACGGGCTCAAACGGTGCAAGCGCCGGGCGTGGCGGGCCGCGGTCGCGCTGCTGCCGGCGGGCGCGGTGGCGCAATTCGCGTACCGGCACTCGGTCATCGGCATGCTCATCGCCGTGGCCCTGCTCGTGCCGCTGCTGGTCCACCGCGACGAGTTCGCGGCGCTGCCCGATCCGCGCAGCAGGTGGCGGGCGCTCGCGAACTTCGTCCTCATGAGCGCCAGTTCCCTCGTTCTCGGACTCGTCATCGTCAGCGTCCACCCGCACCGGACGATCGGCGACCCGAGCCTGGCCGACCGGCTGACGCACGTCGTCTACGGCCTGTTCGGCTTCGAGGGCCCGGTCGACTACCAGGGCAACACGTCCTGGACCGTCGCCTTCTCCCTCGGTGCCCTCGGTTGGATCACCGCCGTCACCACCATCTACCTGGCCTTCCGCCCCGAGCACCCGGCCGCCCGCCTCACCGAGGAGGACGAGTCCCGCCTGCGGGCCCTGCTGGAGAAGCACGGCCGGCGCGACTCGCTCGGCCACTTCGCACTGCGCCGCGACAAGGCCGTCGTCTTCTCCCCCAGCGGAAAGGCCGCGGTCACCTACCGCGTCGTCTCCGGTGTGATGCTCGCCAGCGGTGACCCCATCGGCGACGTCGAGGCCTGGCCGGGCGCCATCGAACGCTTCATGGACGAGGCCAAGGCGCACTCCTGGACGCCCGCCGTCATGGGCTGCTCGGAGACGGGCGGCGAGGTGTGGACCCGTGAGACCGGCCTGGACGCCCTCGAACTGGGCGACGAGGCGGTGGTGGACGTCGCGGATTTCTCGCTCGCCGGACGCGCGATGCGCAACGTACGGCAAATGGTCAAGCGCATCGAGCGAGCCGGCTACGAAACCCGGGTACGGCGTATCCGTGACCTCGGCGACGCCGAACTGGAGCGCATCCGCCGGGCGGCGGAGGACTGGCGCGGCACCGACACCGAACGCGGCTTCTCCATGGCGCTCGGCCGCATCGGCGACCCCGCCGACAGCGACTGCCTGATCGCCACCGCCCACAAGCAGGACGACGCCCCCGGCGAGTACGGCGACCTGAAAGCGGTCCTGCACTTCGTGCCCTGGGGCAAGGACGGCGCCTCGCTGGACCTGATGCGCCGCGACCGCAGCGCGGACCCCGGCATGAACGAGCTGCTGATCGTCGCCGCCCTCCAGGCCGCGCCGAAGTTCGGCATCACCCGGGTCTCGCTGAACTTCGCGATGTTCCGCTCCGCCCTCGCGCGCGGCGAGAAGATCGGCGCGGGTCCGGTGCTGCGCGCCTGGCGCGGGCTGCTGGTGTTCCTCTCGCGCTGGTTCCAGATCGAGTCGCTGTACAAGTTCAACGCGAAGTTCCAGCCGCGCTGGGAGCCTCGCTTCGTGGTCTACCGGAACAACGCCGACCTGCCCCGCATCGGCTTCGCCGCCATGCAGGCGGAGGGCTTCGTCGAATTCGCCCTGCCGCTCCCGCGCTTCCTGCGCCGGCGCAAGGCGGCCGCCGAGCGCCCCTGCGCGCACTCTGTGGCGGAACGGGACGTCCGCGCGGCCTGAGCGCCCGAGCGGCCCGAGCGGCGTGAGGGCCGCAGGACCGAGCGGTGCGGCCAGGACGGGCCCGGGCGGGCGTCCCGCCCCCTCCGGCACGGGGCTTCCGCCCGGGCCGCGGCGCGTTCCCGGCGTGCTCCTGGGCCTACGCTGAACGTATGAAGAACCTCAGCGGGCGCGGCCGGGTGGCCGGCCTTCCGGTATGGGACCGGTGCGCGGTCATGGGTGTCGTCAACGTGACCCCCGACTCCTTCTCCGACGGCGGCCGCTGGTTCGACACGACCGCCGCCTTCAAACACGGCCTCGATCTCGTCGCCGAGGGCGCGGACCTGGTCGATGTCGGCGGCGAGTCCACCCGCCCCGGCGCCACCCGGGTGGACGAGGCCGAGGAACTCAGGCGCGTCATCCCGGTCGTCCGGGGCCTCGCCTCCGAGGGCGTCGTCGTCTCCGTCGACACCATGCGTGCCTCCGTCGCCGAACAGGCCCTCGCGGCCGGGGCCGCCCTCGTCAACGACGTCAGCGGCGGCCTCGCCGACCCCGCGATGATCCCGGTGGTCGCCGCCGCGGGCGCCCCGTTCGTCGTCATGCACTGGCGCGGCTTCCTCGAGGGCGGCAACGTCAAGGGCGTCTACGAGGACGTCGTCACCGAAGTCGTGGACGAACTGCACGCACGCGTGGAGGCCGTTCTGGCCGGCGGCATCGCCCATGACCGCATCGTCGTCGACCCGGGCCTCGGCTTCTCCAAGGAGGCCGAGCACGACCTCAGCCTCCTCGCCCACCTCGACCGCCTGCGCGCCCTCGGCCACCCCCTGCTCGTGGCCGCCTCCCGCAAGCGGTTCCTCGGCCGTGTCCTCGCCGGGCCGGAAGCGGCGCCCCCGCCGGCCCGGGAGCGCGACGCCGCCACGGCCGCCGTCTCTGCGCTCGCCGCGCACTCCGGCGCGTGGGCCGTGCGCGTGCACGAGGTACGCGCCACCGCGGACGCCGTACGGGTCGCACGCGCCGTGGAAGGGGCGCGTACGGCGGGCCCGGCGCCGCAGGAAATGAACGAGCGCGGGGCGCGTGAAGCGGGGAACACACCGGGTGCCGAGCGAGAGCCCGGGGCGTGCGGAAGCGGGCGCGCGCCCGGTATCAGTGGTGAGCGCGGGGCGGAAGGAGCCCGGTGAGCGCCCCTCATACCGATGTCGAGCAGGTGGAGGCCGCCAACACCGCCTTCTACGAGGCGATGGAACGCGGTGACTTCGAGGAAGTGTCCTCTCTCTGGCTCACCCCCGCCGACCTGGGCGTGGACGAGGAGTACCACGACCCGGCGGACACCGGCGTGATCTCCTGCGTGCACCCCGGCTGGCCGGTGCTCACCGGCCGCGGCGAGGTCCTCAGGTCGTACGCCCTGATCATGGCGAACACCGACTACATCCAGTTCTTCCTCACCGACGTGCACGTCTCCGTCACCGGCGACACCGCGCTCGTCACCTGCACCGAGAACATCCTCAGCGGCGGCCCCGCCCCCGAGGACGGCGCGGAACTGGGACCGCTGGTCGGCCAGCTCGTCGTCGCCACGAACGTGTTCCGGCGCACACCCTCCGGCTGGAAGCTCTGGTCGCACCACGCCTCCCCCGTCCTGGCGGAGAGCGCCGACGACGAGGAGTCCGGCGTCGACGGGGCGAATCCGGACGACGACCCCCTCTCCTGAGCGGGTAGACGCTCCACAGGAAACCGAGCAAGAGGGACCAAGAAGTGGTTGGAATCACCTACCCCGGGGTAGAAGCCGCTACCAGCCCATGACACGGCCGGGTTTCCCTGGGGAAACGCGAGATGAACCCTCGTGGTCCCGGCCCGGGCCCGCGCCCCGCGGCCCGGCTTTGTCAGTGCCCGCAGGTAGATTCGTCAGAGACCGCCGTGCCGCCCGCACGTGGTACGCACCGGTCCTTCCCGACGATTGCAGGAGTGATTCGCGTGGATCGTGTCGCGCTGCGCGGCCTCAAGGCCCGCGGGCACCACGGTGTGTTCCCCAAGGAGCGCGAGGAGGGCCAGACCTTCATCGTGGACCTCGCCCTGGGGCTGGACACCCGGCCGGCGGCGGCCGACGACGACCTGGCGAAGACCGTGCACTACGGCATCGTGGCCGAGGAGGTCGTGGCCGTGGTCGAGGGTGAGCCGGTGGACCTCATCGAGACCCTCGCCGAGCGGATCGCCCAGACCTGCCTGAAGCACGAAGGAGTGAAGGAGGTCGAGGTCTGTGTCCACAAGCCGGACGCACCGATCACCGTCCCCTTCGACGACGTGACCGTCACCATCACCCGGAGCCGAGTATGACCCGATCTTTCCTCCAGGGTCACAGCGACCCGACCGTCCAGCCGGTGCCCGCCTCCGTCGTCGAGAAGGTCGACGCCGCCGACACGACCCTGCAGAACCCGAAATGGGCCGTCATCTCCATCGGCTCCAACCTCGGAAACCGCCTGGAGACCCTCCAGGGCGCGGTCGACGCGCTCGAGGACACCCCCGGTGTCCGCGTGAAGGCCGTCTCCCCGGTGTACGAGACCGAGCCCTGGGGCGTGGAGCCGGGCAGCCAGCCGTCGTACTTCAACGCGGTCGTGGTCCTCAAGACCACCCTGCCCCCGGCCTCCCTCCTGGAGCGCGCCCACGCCATCGAGGAGGCGTACAAACGCGTCCGCGACGAGCACTGGGGCCCGCGCACCCTGGACGTCGACATCGTCGCCTACGCCGACGTCACCTCCGACGACCCGCAGCTCACCCTGCCCCACCCGCGCGCCCACGAGCGCGCCTTCGTGCTCGCACCCTGGCACGACGTGGACCCGCAGGCCCAGCTGCCCGGCCGCGGCCCGGTGGCCGAACTGCTGTCGTCCGTCACCCGTGCGGGCGTCGAACCCCGCGAGGACCTGGAACTCCGACTGCCCGAATAGTCGTTAAGGTCAAGACGACTCGAACGACAAGGTCGAGACGACCGCAGTCCGGACCGGTCCGGGGGAGCTGAAGGGACACCGTGAGAGAGCTGCGCATCAGGGTGCTGGCGGGTGTGTTCGTCGTGGCCGGGATCCTGTCCTGGGCGGGCGCCCGCCTCTGGAACTCGATCGGGACCCTCCCCAGCGTCCCCCTGGCCGCCCCCATCGTGCTCGCCCTGATCGCGGTGGTGCTGCTCTCGACGGCGCTCTCGCTCCGCGCCCGCCTCAAGGCCCAGCGTGAGCGCCGCCCCGGCGCCAAGGGCGTCGATCCCCTGATGGCCGCCCGCGCGGTCGTCTTCGGCCAGGCCAGCGCCCTCGTCGCCGCCCTCGTCGCCGGGATGTACGGCGGCACGGGCGTCTTCCTGCTGGAACTCCTCGACCTCCCCGCCCGCCGCGACCAGGCCGTCTACGCCGGGCTCTCGGTCCTGGCCGGCATCGGTGTCATAGCGGCGGCCCTGTTCCTGGAGCGGGTGTGCAAGCTCCCGGAGGACGACGACCAGAACCCCCCGGGAGCGGAACCGGCGGCCTGACCGCCGGTTTCCCCCGGCACCGGTTCAGCGCGCCATGATCAGGCTCATGGCCTCGTTCCGCGTCGCCGCATCCCGCAGCTGACCGCGCACAGCCGACGTTATGGTCTTCGCGCCCGGCTTGCGGATGCCGCGCATGGACATGCACATGTGCTCGCACTCGACGACCACGATGACGCCCCGCGGCTCCAGGATCTCCATGAGGGAGTCCGCGATCTGCGTGGTGAGTCGTTCCTGCACCTGCGGCCGACGGGCGTAGACGTCGACCAGGCGGGCCAGCTTGGACAGGCCGGTGATCTTTCCGGTGACGGACGGGATGTAGCCGACGTGAGCGACGCCCCGGAACGGGACCAGATGATGCTCACACGTGCTGTACACCTCGATGTCCTTCACGAGCACCATCTCGTCGTGCCCCAGGTCGAACGTCGTCGTGAGCACGTCCTCCGGCTGCTGCCACAGGCCCGCGAAGATCTCCTTGTAGGCCCGCGCCACCCGCGCCGGTGTCTCCCTCAGGCCCTCCCGGTCCGGGTCCTCGCCGACCGCGATCAGCAGTTCCCGTACGGCATTCTCGGCGCGCTTCTCGTCGAACTCGCCGATGGGGCCCTCACCGTCCAGCGTCACCGGGTCGGTCATGTGCTTCCTCGTTCCTGTACCTCTATCGCGTGGCGGCGGCCACGCGTCTGGCTGCGGACATACGAACGCCGCGCCCCCAGGCTAAAACCTGGTGGGCGCGGCGTTCATTCCAGGCCGGTTGGCCGAAACGCGGTCAGCTCTCCGGACGGTCCTCCGGGGTCTGGTCCGTCACCGGGGCCGACTCCGTGGCGGTGGACTTGACCGTGCTGATCGCCGCCGTCGCGCCGTTCGCACCGTTGGTCAGTGCCAGCTCCTTCGGGGAGAGCACCGGCGGGCGGGTGGACGGGGTACGACGCGAGGAGCCGGTCCACGCGGGCCGCGGCGGGCGCTTGACGATCGGGGCGAAGATCTCGGCGATCTCCTCCTTGCCCAGGGTCTCCTTCTCCAGCAGGTGAAGGACGAGCTGGTCGAGCACGTCGCGGTTCTCGACCAGGATCTCCCAGGCCTCGTTGTGCGCGTTCTCGATGAGCTTCTTGACCTCTTCGTCGACCAGCGCGGCGACCTCTTCCGAGTAGTCGCGCTGGTGAGCCATCTCACGGCCCAGGAACGGCTCGCTGTTGTCGCCGCCGAACTTGATGGCGCCGAGCCGCTCCGTCATGCCGTACTGCGTGACCATCGCGCGGGCCAGGTTGGTGGCCTTCTCGATGTCGTTCGCGGCACCGGTGGTCGGGTCGTGGAAGACCAGTTCCTCCGCCGCGCGGCCGCCCAGCATGTAGCCGAGCTGGTCGAGCATCTCGTTGCGCGTGGTCGAGTACTTGTCCTCGTCGGGCAGGACCATCGTGTAACCGAGGGCGCGGCCGCGGGACAGGATCGTGATCTTGTGGACCGGGTCGGAGTTCGGCGAGGCCGCCGCGACCAGGGCGTGACCGCCCTCGTGGTACGCGGTGATCTTCTTCTCCTTGTCCGACATGATCCTGGTCCGCTTCTGCGGGCCCGCGACCACGCGGTCGATCGCCTCGTCCAGCGCTCTGTTGTCGATCAGCTTCTGGTCGCCTCGGGCCGTCAGCAGCGCGGCCTCGTTGAGGACGTTCGCCAGGTCGGCACCGGTCATGCCGGGGGTGCGGCGGGCGACGGCGGCCAGGTCGACGTCGGGCGCGACCGGCTTGCCCTTCTGGTGCACCTTGAGGATCTCCAGGCGGCCCTGCAGGTCCGGCGGGTCGACCGCGATCTGACGGTCGAAGCGGCCGGGGCGGAGCAGTGCCGGGTCGAGGATGTCCGGGCGGTTCGTGGCGGCGATGAGGATCACACCGCCCTTGACGTCGAAGCCGTCCATCTCGACGAGGAGTTGGTTCAGGGTCTGCTCGCGCTCGTCGTGACCACCGCCGAGGCCGGCGCCGCGGTGGCGGCCGACCGCGTCGATCTCGTCGACGAAGACGATCGCCGGGGCGTTCGCCTTGGCCTGCTCGAACAGGTCACGGACTCGGGAGGCACCGACACCGACGAACATCTCGACGAAGTCGGAACCGGAGATCGAGTAGAAGGGCACGCCCGCCTCGCCGGCCACGGCACGGGCGAGGAGCGTCTTACCGGTACCGGGGCGGCCGTAGAGCAGCACACCCTTGGGGATCTTGGCGCCGACGGCCTGGAACTTGGCCGGCTCCTGCAGGAACTCCTTGATCTCGTGGAGCTCCTCGACGGCCTCGTCGCAGCCGGCGACGTCGGAGAAGGTCGTCTTCGGGGTGTCCTTGGTGATGAGCTTGGCCTTGGACTTGCCGAAGTTCATCACCCGGGAGCCACCGCCCTGCATCTGGTTCATCAGAAACAGGAAGACGACCACGATCAGAACGAAGGGCAGCAGGGAGAGCAGGACGCCGACGAACGGGTTCTGCTTGGACGGCGAGACCGTATAGCCGTCCGGGATCTGCTTGTCCTGGTACTTGGTCTGCAGCTGACCGGCGATGGTCACGCCCTGGTCGCCGATGTAGCTCGCCTGGATCTTCGAGCTGCCGTCGACCTTCTGGCCGTCCTTGAGGGTGACCTTGATGGTCTGCTCGTCGCCGGTGGTGAGCTTGGCCGACTGGACCCTGTTGTCAGTGATCGCCGCAACGACTTGGCCGGTGTCCACCGTCTTGTAGCCGCCGGACGAGCCGACGACCTGCATCAACACGACCACGGCAAGGACGGCCAGCACGATCCACATGACCGGCCCACGGAAGTATCGCTTCACGTCCATCCATACGGAGCGGTGCCGCCCCGTCCCTCCTGCCATAGTGAGTTTGATAAGACAGTTCTTCTGACGGTACCCCAGCGCAGTGGTCCGAAGCCGCACGAAGTCCGCTTCGAGGGCTGGGGAGCCCGTCTCTGCATGCTTCAACGGCCCGGAACCCGCCGGGGTTCCCGATCGTCCTACAAGGCTTGAGCCGAGTGGCTCACACCACCCGGTGCGGCTCAGCCGCCGTAGACGTGAGGCGCGAGCGTACCGACGAACGGCAGGTTCCGGTACTTCTCGGCGTAGTCGAGGCCGTAGCCGACGACGAACTCGTTGGGGATGTCGAAGCCGACCCACTCGACGTCGATGGCGACCTTGGCGGCATCCGGCTTGCGCAGCAGCGTGCACACCTTCAGGGAGGCGGGCTCGCGGGAGCCGAGGTTGTTGATCAGCCAGGACAGGGTCAGGCCGGAGTCGATGATGTCCTCGACGATCAGGACGTGCTTGCCCTTGATGTCGGTGTCGAGGTCCTTGAGGATCCGCACGACACCGGAGGACTGGGTGCCCGCGCCGTAGGAGGACACGGCCATCCAGTCCATGGTGACGGGGGTGGACAGCGCCCGGGCGAGGTCGGCCATGACCATCACCGCGCCCTTGAGGACGCCGACGATCAGCAGGTCCTTGTCCGCGTACTCCGCGTCGATCTTCGCGGCCAGCTCGGCCAGCTTCGCGTCGATCTCTTCCTTGGTGATGAGCACCTGCTGGAGGTCGGCACCCATGTCTTTCGCGTCCACCCGCATCACTTTCGGTCGTCCCGCACTTACGGCCGTAGGTCACGGCCACCGGCTGCCCGGACCGGCCGCCGGAGGGTCGCTCCGCGGGGCCTGGATTCAGCCTTGCCGAATCACCAGTCTGCCACCCTGCCGCTGGGCGACGACTTTGCCCGGGAGATTGATGGCTCCCTGGCCGCGCCAGCCGGTGATCAGGCGGTCGACTTCCTCGATGTGGCGGGCGAACAGCGAACCGGCCGGAGCGCCGGCCTCGATGGCGGCGCGGCGCAGGATGCGGCGGCGTACGGCGGGCGGGAGGGCGTACAGCTTGGCGCACTCCAGCAGGCCTGCGGCGTCGCGTACGGAGGCCTCGACCTGACTGGCCCAGGAGTCGAGGGCGTCGGCGTCGTCGCGGGAGAGCTGGGCGGTGCGGGCGAGCGCCTCCACGACGCCTTTGCCGAGGGCCTTCTCCAGGGCGGGCAGGCCTTCGTGCCGCAGCCGGGAGCGGGTGTAGGCCGGGTCGGCGTTGTGAGGATCGTCCCAGACGTGGAGGGACTGGACCATGCAGGCCTTGCGGGCGGTCTGCCGGTCGAGCGCCAGGAAGGGGCGCCGGTAACGGCCGCCGGCCCCCGAGACCGCGGCCATGCCGGACAGGGAGCGGATGCCGGAGCCGCGGGCGAGGCCGAGCAGGACGGTTTCGGCCTGGTCGTCGCGGGTGTGGCCGAGCAGGACGGCGGTGGCGCCGTGGCGTTCGGCGACGGCGTCGAGGGCGGCGTAGCGGGCGTCGCGGGCGGCGGCTTCGGGTCCGCCGTCGCGGCCTACGGTCACGGCGACGGACTCGACCGGGTCGAGGCCGAGTTCGCGCAGGCGCAGGACGACCTCGTCGGCGCGCAGGTCGGAGCCGGGCTGGAGGCCGTGGTCGACGGTGACGCCCCCGGCGCGGATGCCGAGCTTGGGCGCTTCGAAGGCGAGGGCGGAGGCGAGGGCCATGGAGTCGGCGCCGCCGGAGCACGCGACGAGCACGAGCGGGGAGGGGAGCCGCTCGGCTGTCCGGTCCGGGTGCGTGCCGGAGGCCTGCCGGCCGGGCTCGCCGGAGCTCTGCCGGCCGAGTTCGCGGTAGGGCTGTCGGCCCGGGCCGCCGGAGGTGTGGTGGTCGTCGAGGATGTCGTGGAGGACGCGGCGGACCGCCAGGCGTATCGCCGCGACCGCAGGATGGGGACCCATGTCCGGTTCCCTTCATGAAGTTTTCGGGGGGTGAACCCGAGTCGGTCACTCAGAGTGTGTAGATGGTGACAGAAGCGGGCGGTTCCCCGAGCATTGCACGCCTACGCATGGCTCACGGTCCCTCGGACGGGTGATTGGAGGGGCGTTCGCCTGCCGTCGGCCGGATTCATTGCACGACGTGTCCATGCCCGTCACGACTCGGCCTTGCGGTGCACCCGCGCGACCCAGTCCGCAGGTTTGGCGATCTCCGCCTTCGTGGGCAGGGTGTTGGGCGAGGTCCACACGCGGTTGAAGCCGTCGATGCCGACCTGTTCGACGACGGCCCGGACGAACCGTTCGCCGTCCCGGTACTGCCTCAGTTTGGCATCCAGACCCAGCAGCTTGCGCAGGGCGAGGTCGAGGCGGGAGGCGCCCTTGGCGCGGCGCTGCTGGAACTTCTCGCGGATCTCCGCCACGGTCGGTACGACACTGGGGCCGACGCCGTCCATGACGTAGTCGGCGTGACCCTCCAGCAGGGACATCACGGCGGTGAGGCGGGCGAGGATCTCGCGTTGGGCGGGGGTCTGCACCAGCTCCACGAAGGAACGGCCGCCGTCCTCCTCCTCGCCCTCGGGGCGGCCCCCGGCGAGGGACTGGGCGGCTTCCCTGATGCGCTCCAGGAAGGTCATCGGGTCGACGTCGGTCTCCGCCAAGAACGACTGGATTTCGCCCTCCAGGTGGTCGCGCAGCCAGGGCACGGCCGTGAACTGGGTGCGGTGGGTCTCCTCGTGCAGGCACACCCACAGCCGGAAGTCGTGTGGCTGGACGTCGAGTTCGCGCTCGACGTGGACGATGTTCGGCGCGACGAGGAGGAGCCGGCCGCCGCCGTTCTCGCCGGCCGGGAGGTCGCGGGTGGCGGGGGCGAAGGTCTCGTACTGGCCGAGGACGCGGGAGGACAGGAACGACAGCAGCATGCCGAGTTCCACGCCGGTGACCTTGCCGCCGACGGTGCCGAGGACCGTGCTGCCGGGGCTGCCGGCGCGCCGTTCCTGCATCTTCTCCAGCAGCGGCCTGAGGATCTCGCGGAAACCGGCGACGTTGGCGCGGACCCAGCCGGGGCGGTCGACCACCAGGACGGGCGTGTCGTGGACCTCGTCGATGCCCATACGAGTGAAGCCCCGGACGTGTTCCTCCGAGGCCTTGGCGTGCCGGCGCAGCTCCGCGACGACGGCGCGTGCCTCGTCGCGGCTGACGTCAGGGCCCGGTCGTACGAGCCGTGTCGCGGTCGCCACCGCGAGGTTCCAGTCGACCATCCCGGGAGATGCGGTGCCACCGAAGCCAGTCATGTCGTCAACCGTACGGGAACGTTCCCACCAGGGGCAGGCCATGAGGGTGGGCGGGGGCGGGGCGGCGGCGGGCGTCGCCCACGGCGGTTCATCCGCAGCCGCACCCCGCCAGTGCCGTGGCCGTCCTGTCCAGGGCCGACTCGGCCTCCAGGGGGTCCGTCGTGCCGGAGGCCATGAAGGCGAAGGCCAGCAGACGGCCGTCGGCGTCCACGACCGTGCCGGCGAGGGTGTTCACGCCGGTCAGGGTGCCGGTCTTGGCGCGTACGACGCCCGCCGCGCTGTCGGTGTAGCGGTCGGCCAGGGTGCCGGTGAAACCGGCCACGGGCAGGCCGGTGAGGACGGGGCGCAGGCCGGGGCGGCCGGGGTCGCCGGCCGTGACCAGGAGGGCGGTGAGGAGGTCGGCGGTGAGCCGGTCGTCGCGGTCGAGTCCGCTGCCGTCGTGGAAGGAGGCGCCGGACATCGGCAGGCCCAGCTTGGTCAGCCGGGCGGAGATCGCCTCTGCGCCGCCGTCGAAGCTGCCTGGTTCGCCGCTGGTGAGGGCGGTCTGGCGGGCCAGGGCCTCGGCGATGTCGTTGTCGCTGTTGGTCAGCATGCGCTCGACCACGTCGGACAGCGGGGGCGAGGAGACGGTGGCGAGGGTCTGCGCGCGCGTGCTGGCCTTGGAGGGGCCGGGGGACGTGGTGGTGATGCCGGCGTCCTTCAGGAAGCCCGCGAACTTGCCCGCCGCGTCCTTCGCCGGGTCGCTCACGCGGGGCGCCGGACCGCTGCTGGAGCCGTCGGTGCGGCCCTCGTCGGCGATCAGGGCGCTGACCGGCGCGAGGTTGTCGTTGACGCCGATGGGGTGCAGGGCGGGGCCGGAGTACAGGGTCGTGTCGTAGGAGAGCGTGACCTTGCGGATGCCGCGCTTGTGGAGCGCCTTGGCGGTGTTCGCCGCCAGCTCGCGCAGGCCGGCCCAGCCTCCCCCGCTCTCGGCTTCGCTCGAACGGGAGGTGCCCCCAGCCTCCGCGCGGGCGGTGAGGGTGGGGTCGCCGCCGCCGACCAGGACGAGTTCGCCGGTGTCGGGTTCCAGGGCGGCACGGGTGGTGAACCGGTGGTCGGGGCCCAGGGCGGACAGGGCGGCCACGGCGGTGGCGATCTTGGTGGTTGAGGCGGGGGTGAGGGCCTTGCCGGCGTCGGTGCCGTACAGGCGCCTGCCGGTGGCCACGTCGACGACGGCGGCCGCGTGGGTGCCGCCCAGCGCGGAGGCGCCCAGGAGGGGCCTCAGGACGTCGGAGAGGGGTTTTCCACCCGGCGCGGCCTTCTTGGTGTCGACGGCGCTCGTCGCGCCGTCGAGGCCCATCAGGACGGGTCCGGCGCTCGGTGCGGGCCGGGGTGTCCCCGCCGTCGTACCGGACCGGCCGTGATCTGCGCCACCTGTCCGCTCCAGGGCGGCGGCCCGGTCCCGCTCGGCCGTACGCTGACCGTTGGCGTCCCAGGGGCCGGCCGTGGTCACCACACCGGCGGCCAGCAGCAGGCCGGCGGTGGCGGCGCCCGCGGTGTACTGCCAGGTCTGCACGGCCCGTGGCCGCGGCAGGTGCAGGAGGGCCCGCGTCAACCGCGCGACCCGCGGCCTCGCGGCCGCCCCGGCCCGCGCCAGACGCGGTCGTACGGCGTTCGCGATCCGCTCGACCCGCGGTCTCGCGGCCCGCCAAGGCCTCAGCTCTGGCACGACCACCAGCCCCTTTCGCGATCACACACCTGCGTGAGGGACACTTAATCACCAGAACTATGTGCTGATCATGGAGGAGCCACCGGTGGAGTTCGACGTCACGATCGAGATCCCGAAGGGTTCGCGCAACAAGTACGAGGTGGACCACGAGACCGGTCGGATCCGCCTGGACCGTCGTCTCTTCACCTCGACCGCCTACCCGACCGACTACGGCTTCGTCGAGAACACCCTCGGCGAGGACGGCGACCCGCTGGACGCGCTGGTCATCCTGGACGAGCCGACCTTCCCGGGCTGCCTGATCCGCTGCCGCGCGATCGGTATGTTCCGCATGACGGACGAGGCGGGCGGCGACGACAAGCTGCTGTGCGTTCCGGCCACCGACCCGCGCGTGGAGCACCTGCGCGACATCCACCACGTGTCGGAGTTCGACCGCCTGGAGATCCAGCACTTCTTCGAGGTGTACAAGGACCTGGAGCCCGGCAAGTCCGTCGAGGGCGCCAACTGGGTGGGCCGCACGGACGCCGAGACGGAGATCGAGCGGTCGTACAAGCGCTTCAAGGAGCAGGGCGGCCACTGAGCCCCCGTGTCTCTCGCTGACGGGCCGTACGCGCACGCGTGCGGCCCGTCGGTATTCACGCACGCGTACGGACCATCGGGGTACCTGTGCGCATACTGAGCCGTACGGAAGGTGTCGTTCAGGGAGCGGTGCGAGGTGTCGGAGGCGGAGGACCGCAAGCCCCGGTCGGACGAGGCGCGGTACGACCCGGAGATCACGTCCGAGTTCGCCATTCCGGAGGGCATCGAGGTCTCCGAGGGCGGTGGTGAGCCGGAGACCACCTCGGAGTTCGTCGTGCCGAAGGGCCTGGAGACGCCGCAGTCGCCTGGTGCCGAGCCGGAGGCGTCGGCGTTCAGCACGCCGAGCGTCTACGGCGCCAAGGAAGCCCCGGCGGCGTTCACCCCGGCCACCGGCGTTCCGCTGGTCAGCCTGGTCAAGGACGCGCCCTGGCAGGACCGGATGCGCACGATGCTGCGCATGCCGGTGGCCGAGCGGCCGGCGCCCGAGCCGGTGCAGCGGGTGGAGGAGGAGGGTCCGGCCGTCCCGCGCGTGCTGGACCTGACCCTGCGTATCGGCGAGCTGCTGCTGGCGGGCGGTGAGGGCGCGGAGGACGTGGAGGCCGCGATGTTCGCGGTGTGCCGCTCCTACGGTCTGGACCGCTGCGAGCCGAACGTCACCTTCACGCTGCTGTCGATCTCGCACCAGCCGTCGCTGGTGGAGGACCCGGTGACGGCCTCGCGGACGGTACGGCGGCGGGGCACCGACTACACCCGGCTCGCGGCCGTGTTCCGGCTGGTGGACGACCTGACCGACCCGGAGACCCATGTCTCGCTGGAGGAGGCCTACCGGCGGCTGGCGGAGATCCGCCGCAACCGGCACCCCTACCCCGGCTGGGCGCTGACCCTGGCCAGCGGGCTGCTGGCGGGTGCGGCGTCCGTGCTGGTCGGCGGTGACCTCATCGTGTTCTTCGCGGCGGCCGTCGGCGCGATGCTCGGCGACCGGCTGGCGTGGCTGTGCGCGGGGCGCGGGCTGCCGGAGTTCTACCAGTTCACGGTGGCCGCGATGCCTCCCGCGATGATCGGGGTGGCTTTCGCGCTGGCGCACCTCGATGTGAAGGCGTCCGCCGTCGTCACCGGTGGACTGTTCGCGCTGCTGCCCGGGCGGGCGCTGGTGGCGGGCGTGCAGGACGGTCTGACCGGCTTCTACATCACCGCGGCGGCCCGGCTGCTGGAGGTCCTGTACTTCTTCGTGGGCATCGTCGCCGGTGTGCTGGTCGTCCTGTACTTCGGGGTGAAGGTCGGCGGAAAGCTCAACCCGGACGCGGCGCTCGTCATCAACGAACGGCCGCTGATCCAGATCGCGGCCTCCATGCTGCTGTCGCTGACCTTCGCGGTGCTGCTCCAGCAGGAGCGGTCGACCGTGCTGTGGGTGGCCCTCAACGGGGGCGTGGCGTGGACGGTGTACGGCGCGATGCACTACGTCGCCGACATCTCGCCGGTGGCCTCCACGGCCGTGGCGGCGGGGCTGGTGGGCCTTTTCGGACAGCTGCTTTCGCGCTACCGGTTCGCGTCGGCGCTGCCCTATACGACGGCGGCGATCGGGCCGCTGCTGCCTGGCTCCGCCACGTATTTCGGGCTGCTGAACATGGCCCAGAACGAGGTGGACAAGGGGCTGGTGTCACTGGCCAACGCGGCGTCGCTGGCCATGGCCATCGCCATCGGGGTCAACCTGGGGTCGGAGGTCTTCCGGCTGTTCCTGCGGGTGGGGTCGCCCGGCAAGCGGCGGGCTGCCAAGCGGACCAGGGGGTTCTGAGCGGCCGCTTCTACTGCTGGCGGTAGTCGTACGGGTGCTGGTGCTGGTGCTGGTGCTGGTCGTACTGCTGCTGCGGGTACTGCTGCTGCGGGTACTGCTGCTGGTCGTAGCCCTGGTTCCAGTACTGCTCCTGCTGGTTCCAGTCCGGCTGCTGGGGCTGCTGGTACGGCTGCTGCTCGTACTGGTTGCCGTAGTGCTGCTCGTACGGCTGGTCCGGCTCGATGCGGCGCAGCTGGGTCGTCGAGGTGTCCATGGCCGGCGGAGCCGGGCGGGACGCCTCCGGTGCCGCCTGCGCGGCCTTCTTCTCCTTGCCGCGGGCCCGGAGGAACTCGATCGCGATCGGGACCACGGAGACGAGGACGATCAGGATGAGGATCGCCTCGATGTTGTTCTTGACGAAGCCGATGTTGCCGAGCCAGGAGCCGAGCAGGGTGACGCCCGCGCCCCACAGGGTGCCGCCGATGACGTTGAAGATCAGGAACGAGCGGTACCTCATGCCGCTGACGCCGGCGATGATCGGCGTGAACGTGCGCACGATCGGCACGAAGCGGGCCAGGACCAGGGACTTCGGGCCGTACTTCTCGAAGAACTCGTGCGCCTTGGTGACGTTCTCCTGCTTGAACAGGCGGGAGTCCGGGCGGTTGAACAGGGACGGGCCGACCTTCTTGCCGAACATGTAGCCCGCCTGGTCGCCGAGGATCGCGGCGAGGCAGATCAGGCCGATCGCGCCCCACAGCGGGAAGTCCAGCTGCTTCGAGGTGATCAGCAGGCCGCAGGTGAACAGCAGGGAGTCACCCGGCAGGAAGAAGCCGATGAGCAGGCCGGACTCGGCGAAGACGACGAGCAGCAGGCCCCAGATGCCGTAGGTGTCGAGCAGCTGGTTGGGATCGAGCCAGCTCGGGCCGAGGGCGAGTGTCATCACGGGTCCGGGCTCCTGAGGGGGTGAAGGCGGCTACGGCGGCTGGTCTTCGACGAAGTGCCGCACAAAGCTATCAACGTGGTGTGTCCGCCCCAGGTTCCACCGGTGTCTCCGGGATGCACTGTGGGATGACTGGGAGAAAGCTGTGACTCATGGGACTCGATGACTACGGCGGCGGCCAGGGGCCCCAGCCGGACGTGCTGGTCGTGACGACGAACGACGTGCCCGGATACCGGGTGCAGCAGGTGATCGGGGAGGTCTTCGGACTCACCGTGCGCTCCCGGCACCTCGGCAGCCAGATCGGCGCCGGACTGAAGTCGATGATCGGCGGCGAGCTGAAGGGACTCACCAAGACGCTCGTGCAGACCCGCAACCAGGCCATGGAGCGCCTGGTGGAGCAGGCACGCGCGCGTGGCGCCAATGCCGTGCTGGCGTTCCGGTTCGACGTGACCGAGGCCGCGGACGTGGGCACCGAGGTGTGCGCCTACGGCACGGCGGTGGTCCTGGCCCGGGAGTGAACCCGCGCACCCCCGGGCCGGGGGCGGTCAGGAGGTCCGACGGTCGGCGTTGGCGAGGATCGCGTCGCGCAGGTGCTCGGCGACACCGGGCCCCATGGCGTCGTAGTACGCCTTGAAGCGCTCGTCGGAGACGTACATCTGCCCGAAGCACCGGTGCATCTCGTACGGGACCTCGAAGAACCACCTGTTCATGTGCTGCCGGTGTTCCTCCGCCATGTCCATGGCCGCCTCGCCGGACGGCTGCTCGCCCGCGGCCACCAGGGCGGCGTACCGCTCCTGCCAGTCGTCGACCTCGGCCTTGATCCGCTTCCAGTCCTCCTTGGTGTAGCGCGCGGCGCGCCGCTGGGACTCGGCCCAGGCCTCGGTGCTGCCCCAGCGCCGCTCCGCCTCCTCGGTGTACTCCTCGTTGAAGGGGTCCTTGTCCCCGAACACCTCGAACCGCTCCTCCGGGGTGAGGTTGATGCCCATCTTGCGTGCCTCCATGGCGTGCTCCACGGCCGCGGCCATCTTCTGGAGCTTCTCGATCCGGGCGGTCAGCAGTTCGTGCTGGCGGCGCAGGTGCGCGCGCGGGTCCGCGTCCGGGTCGTCGAGCAGGACCGCGACCTCCTCGAGCGGGAAGCCGAGCTCCCGGTAGAACAGGATCTGCTGGAGCCGGTCGAGGTCGGCGTCGGTGTAGCGCCGGTGGCCGGCGTGGGTGCGCCCGCCGGGCACCAGCAGGCCGATCTCGTCGTAGTGGTGCAGGGTGCGCACCGTGACACCGGCGAACCCCGCGACCTGTCCCACGGAGTAGCTCACTTTTCCGCTCCTTCGGTCGGTACGCCGTCCACGCTGAGGCCTCACGTCACGTGAGGTGCAAGCCGGATTTTCTTCGGGATGTTGCGTGCGTTTTGTCCGTTTATGGTGAGCCCGTGGCCCAGGAGACCGCGCAGCAGGCGCCGACGACCGCTCACACGGCCCCGGCACGGGCTCTGCTGCCGCTCATCCTGCCCGCCGCGGCCGTGGGCATCGTGGCCAGCCTGGTCTACGTCGGCGTGAGCGTGGCGGCGGAGCAGCTCCAGCGCGTGCTGTGGGGGCCCGTTCCGGACGCGCTCGGGGTGGGCCGGTACTCGGTGCTGTGGATGTTCGTGATGCTCGTGGCGACCGGAATCGCCGTCGGGCTCGTGGTCTGGAAGGTCCCCGGCCACGCCGGTCCCGACCCGGCCACGCTGGGCCTGGACGCCCCGGTGCTGCCGCCCCTCGTGCTGCCGGGTCTGGTGCTGGCGACCGGCCTGATGCTGGCCGGCGGTCCGAGCCTCGGCCCGGAGAACCCGATCATCGCCGTGAACGTGGGTCTCGCTGCCTGGCTCGGCGGGCGCTTTCTGCCCCGGACGCCGGGCGCCCTGTGGCCGACGCTGGCCGAGGCAGCGACGATCGGCGCGCTGTTCGGTACGCCGGTGGCGGCCGCGCTGGTCATCTCCGAGGCCATGGCCGGACGGCCGATGCGGGGCCGGCTGTGGGACAACGTGTTCGCCCCGCTGACCGCCGGCGCGTTCGGGGCCCTGACGACCACCCTGGTCTTCCATCCGACCTTCGAGCTGGGGCTGCCGCCCCTGGGGCACCCGCACTGGGACGACCTCTTGGCGGCGCTCGTGATCGCCTCGGGGGCAGCGATGCTCGGCATGTGCGCCGTGTACGCCTTCCCGTACGTCCACAGGGCCTTCCGGCGGCTGCGGCATCCCATGCTGATGCTTCCGGCCGGCGGGGTCGCCCTGGGCGCACTCGCGGCCGTGGGCGGGCATCTGACGCTCTTCAAGGGGCTGGCCGAGATCGCGGAGCTGGCGCACGACCCGGAGGGCTGGTCGGCCGGGCAGTTCGCCACGATGGCCGTCGTGAAGCTGGCCGCGCTGCTCGTCGCCGCGGCCTGCGGCTTCCGGGGCGGCCGTATCTTCCCGGCCGTGTTCGTCGGCACCGCCCTGGGCCTGTGCGCCCACGCGCTCGTTCCGGCCGTGCCCCCGGCGCTCGGCGTGGCGACGGGCGTCCTGGGCATCCTTCTGGCGATCACCCGGCAGGGCTGGGTGAGTCTGTTCACCGCTGCCGTCCTGGTCGCGTCGCCCACCATCCTCGCCGTGCTGTGCATCGCCTCACTGCCGGCCTGGCTGCTGGTCACCGGACGACCGCAGATGCAACTGCGGGACGACAGCACCCCGATCCGCTGAATCGCTGAAGCATTGACTGGAGGCACGTTCATGGCCCTGCACAAAGGCCCCGAGAAGCAGCACCAGCAGCGAGTGATGTCCGTCAACCCGTTCTACGGGGAGGCCAATCCGGTCGGCGGCATGGCCGAGGCCCCGCCGACACACCGGCTCCCGGACGCGCCGCTGGCCCCGTCCACGGCGTACCAGCTGGTGCACGACGAGCTGATGCTGGACGGCAATTCCCGGCTGAACCTCGCCACGTTCGTCACCACCTGGATGGAGCCGCAGGCCGGGGTGCTGATGGCGGAGTGCCGGGACAAGAACATGATCGACAAGGACGAGTACCCGCGCACCGCCGAGCTGGAGCGGCGCTGTGTGGCGATGCTCGCCGACCTGTGGAACGCGCCGGATCCCGCTGCCGCGGTGGGCTGTTCGACGACCGGGTCGAGCGAGGCCTGCATGCTCGCCGGGATGGCGCTCAAGCGACGGTGGGCCAAGCGCAACGCCGACCGGTACCCGGGCGCCCGCCCCAACCTGGTGATGGGCATCAACGTCCAGGTGTGCTGGGAGAAGTTCTGCAACTTCTGGGAGGTGGAGGCCCGGCTCGTGCCCATGGAGGGCGACCGCTTCCACCTGGACCCGCAGGCCGCCGTCGAGCTGTGCGACGAGAACACCATCGGTGTCGTCGGCATTCTCGGCTCGACGTTCGACGGCTCCTACGAGCCGGTCGCGGACCTGTGCGCAGCGCTGGACGCCCTCCAGGAGCGCACCGGGCTGGACGTCCCGGTGCACGTGGACGGCGCGTCCGGCGCCATGGTGGCGCCCTTCCTGGACCCGGACCTGGAGTGGGACTTCCGCGTCCCGCGCGTGGCTTCCATCAACACCTCCGGGCACAAGTACGGGCTCGTGTACCCGGGCGTCGGCTGGGCACTGTGGCGGGACACGGAGGCGCTGCCCGAGGACCTGGTCTTCCGGGTCAACTACCTGGGCGGCGACATGCCCACCTTCGCGCTGAACTTCTCCCGGCCCGGCGCGCAGGTGGTCGCGCAGTACTACAGCTTCCTGCGCCTGGGCCGCGAGGGGTACCGCGCGGTGCAGCAGTCGACGCGGGACGTGGCGACCTCGCTGGCGGACGGGATCGCCGAGCTCGGCGACTTCCGGCTGCTCACACGCGGCGACCAGCTGCCGGTGTTCGCACTGACCACGGCCGACGACGTCACGTCGTACGACGTCTTCGACGTCTCCCGGCGGCTGCGCGAGGGCGGCTGGCTGGTGCCCGCGTACACCTTCCCGGCGAACCGGGAGGACCTGTCCGTGCTGCGGGTCGTGTGCCGCAACGGCTTCTCCCGCGATCTGGCCGACCTGTTCCTGGACGACCTGACCCGGCTGCTGCCCGAACTGCGCCGGCAGCCGCATCCGCTGACCCGGGACAAGGAGGCGGCCACCGGTTTCCACCACTGACGCAAGCGGTGCGCCCTACCGGCCCAGGCGCGCGAACCTCCGTACCGCCAGCGGGAAGAAGACCGCCAGCAGGGCGAGGGGCCAGAGCACGGCCGGCCAGATGTGGCCCGGTTCGCCGCCGGGGCTGCCCAGGAGGTCGCGTACGGCCGTCGCCGTCTGGGACAGGGGGTTCCACTGCACGGCCGTGCCGAGCCACTGCGGCATGGAGTCGCGGGCGGCGATGGCGTTGGACAGGAAGCCGACCGGCCAGACGAGGATCTGTACGGCCTGGACCAGCTCCGGGCGGCCGGCGACCAGGGCGAGATGAATGCCGGTCCAGAGCATGGCGAAGCGGAACAGCAGGAGCAGGCCGGCAGCGGCCAGGAAGGCCCCGGGGCCGCCGTGGGCCCGCCAGCCGAGCGCGTACGCCACCACTGCCGTCAGCGCCAGGGCGGCCGCCGACTGGAGCATGTCGGCGGCCGAACGGCCCACCAGGACGGCCCCGTCCGCCATGGGCAGCGAGCGGAACCGGTCGATGACGCCCTTGGTGAGGTCCCGGGTGACCGCGAGCATGGTGCCCTCCAGGCCGAAGGCCATGGTGAGCGCGAGCATGCCGGGCACCAGGTAGTCGACGTAGTGACCGTGCACGCCCCGGCCGCCGCCGATCAGGTAGCCGAACATCAGCAGAAGCATCACCGGGAAGACCAGCGCGACCAGCAACTGCCCGGGCTGCCGGGCCCAGTGGGCGAGTTCGCGCCGGGTCATGGTCCAGCAGTCCGTGAGTGCGCGGGTGGTCATGCGGCCGCCTCCGTCGTACGGCCGTCCGGTCCCGTGAGGTGCAGGAAGACCTCGTCCAGGGTGGGACGGCGCAGGGCGATGTCCTCGGCCTCGATCCCGGCCTGCTCCAGCGCTCGTACGGCCGCCGAGAGCGCGGCCGTGCGGTCGGTGACCGGGATGCTGAGCAGCCGGCGGTCGGCGTCCACCGAAGCCCCGGGAAGGGGCAGCCGGGCGACGGCGGCGCCGAGTCGCCCGGCGTCGCGCAGGACGATGTCGATGCGGTCGCCGCCGGTGAGGGTCTTCAGCTCGTCGGGGGTGCCGCCGGCGACGACCCGCCCGTGGTCCACGAAGGCGATGCGGTCGGCGAGCAGGTCGGCCTCCTCCAGGTACTGGGTGGTGAGCAGGACCGTCGTCCCGGCGCCTGCCAGGGAGCGCACGGCGGACCAGACCTCTGCGCGACCGCGCGGGTCGAGGCCGGTGGTGGGTTCGTCGAGGAACAGCACCTCGGGGTCGGTGATCAGGGAGGCGGCGAGGTCGAGGCGGCGGCGCATACCGCCGCTGTAGCGGGAGACCGGCGTGCGGCCGGTGCCGGTGAGGTCGAAGCGCTCCAGGAGTTCGGCGGCGCGCACGCGCGCGTGGCGGGCGCCGAGGTGGTGCAGCCGGGCGAACATCTCCAGGTTCTGCCGGCCGTCCAACTGCTCGTCCAGGGCGGCGTACTGGCCCAGCAGACCGATGCGGCGGCGGACGGCACGGGGCTTGGTCGTCACGTCGTGTCCGGCGACCTCGATGCGGCCGCCGTCGGGCCTGAGGAGGGTGGACAGGATGCGGACCAGGGTGGTCTTGCCCGCGCCGTTCGGGCCGAGCACGGCATGCACGGTGCCGCGGCCGACGTGCAGGTGGAGCCCGTTCAGGGCGGGTCGGGTGCCGTAGGTCTTGTGTGCGTCCTCGACGGTGATCACCGCTTCGGTCATTGCACTCCCTCGCTAGTCAACTTTGACTACCAACTCAACGTTAACGCCGGCAGAGCGATTGGTCAAACTTGATTAGCGGTCGTCCTCCGGGTGCCGCTCCCCCGTCGCGTACGGGTTCTCCTGCCCTTCGGTCAGCACGCCGACGAACGGCTCGCCTTCACCGGCGAAGGTGTAGGCGCCGGCCTCCAGACGGTCGATGAGCCCCTGGGTCCAGGCCGCGTCGGCGTCGGCCGTGTGGATCCAGAGGTTCATGATCTCGCCGATGTGGCCGAGCTGTCCGGGGCCGGCCTCGGGGATGTAGTGCTCGGTCACGGCGGACCGCCACTGCTCGATCCGCCGGATCCGCTCCCGGAGCAGCTCCAACGCCTCGGCCCGGGACAACTCGACCAGGAAGCCGACGGCCGCCGACTGGATGTCCATCTTCTGGTCGTAGGCGACCAGGGACTCGCGCAGCAGCCGGAAGAACTCGTCCTCGCCCCAGTCCGTGATCTCGTACTCCACCCGTGGCGGACCGCCGGCCGTGGACGGCGCGATCTCGTGCGCGTGCAGCAGCCCCTGCTTGGCCATCTGCTTCAGCGCGTGGTAGATCGAACCGGGCTTGGCGTTGGACCACTCGTGCGCGCCCCAGTACTCCAGGTCGCCCCGCACCTGGTAGCCGTGGGCCCGCCCGTGCTGGCGGACCGCGCCCAGCACGAGAAGACGGATCGCTGACATGCGGTCCAGGTTATTGCCGTACGGCTGCCCGCCCCGCGGTCACCCCCAGGAGCCGCCCTGCTCCTCGGCCACCAGCTCGAAGGCCGTTCTGCCGTCCAGGGACTCGCGGATGATGTCGGCGTGGCCGGCGTGCCGGGCCGTCTCGCGGATCAGGTGCAGACACAGCCAGCGCAGCGAGACCCGTCCCTCCGGCGGGAACCAGGGGTCCGGCGGCAGCGGGAAGGTGTCGTCCAGGCTCGGCACGGAACGGATGAACTTCTCCGTCTCCGCGGCGACCTGCTCCCAGTACGCCAGTTGCGAGGCGACCGTCTCCTCGCCGACCAGCTGGAAGCTCTCGTGCCAGTTCGACTCGTCGCGCGTGACGGCCGCAGGCTCCTGCTTGGCCCGTGCGATCCAGATCTGCTCCACCTCGGCGACATGCTTGAGCAGGCCGCCGAGCGACAGCTGGCTGGCGCTGGGGCGGGAGCGGGCCTGCTCCTCGGTCAGCCCGAGCAGGGCCCGGCGGATCCCGCCGCGCTGCTCCTCGACGAACGCGAGCAGCGCCCCGCGCTCGTCGCCCTGTGTCTCCGCCGGTACGTGCCTGACCATGGCCGGCCGCCTCTCCTCGCCGTCGCCGGGGCCGTCCGCCCCCTGACACCGATGACGCTACGGGCCATTGCGGTCAGCTGCTGTCCGCAATGGCCCGCCGGTCACAGAAAGGCGGGCCAGAAAAAGTGGGCTAGAACGGGAAGCCGCTGCGGCCGTGCTGGACCGAGATCCACTTGACGGTCGTGAACGCCTCCATCGTCGTCTCGCCGTTGAGACGGCCGATGCCGGAGTGCTTCTCGCCGCCGAACGGCACGATCGGCTCGTCGTGGACCGTGCCGTCGTTCACATGGAACATGCCGGTGTCGATCTGCTTGGCGAAGGCGACACCCCGCTCGATGTCACCCGTGTGGACGGCGCCGCTGAGGCCGTACGGGGTGTCGTTGACGATGCGCAGCGCCTCCTCCTCGCCGTCGAACGGGATGAGGAAGGCGACCGGGCCGAACACCTCCTGCTGGAGCAGCGCGGAGTCGGCGGGGACGTCGGTGAGCACGCTCGGCTCGACCAGGTTGCCGGAGGTGGTTCCGTGGACGAGGGCGGTGGCGCCCTCGGCGATCGCCTGCTCGACGGCGCCGGAGATCGCGTTCGCCTGCTGGGAGTTGATCACCGGGCCGATGACGGTCTGCGGGTCGCGCGGGTCTCCGACCTTCAGCGACTTCACCTTGGCGACGAACTTCTCGGTGAACTGCTCGGCGACGGAAGCGTCCACGAGGACGCGGTTGGCGGCCATGCAGACCTGGCCCTGGTGGACGAACCGGCTGAAGACCGCCGCGTCCACGGCGTAGTCGATGTCGGCGTCGTCCAGGACCACCAGCGCGCTGTTGCCGCCCAGTTCGAGCACCGAGCGCTTGAAGTTCGCGGCGCAGACCGTGGCCACGTGCCGGCCGACCTTGTCGGAGCCGGTGAAGGAGATGACCTTCGGGACCGGGTGCTCGATGAACGCGTCGCCTATCTCGGCGATGTCGGTGACGACGACGTTGAGCAGGCCGCCGGGCAGTCCGGCGTCCTCGAAGAGCTTCGCGATCAGGGTGCCGCCGGCGATCGGGGTGTTCTGGTGCGGCTTGAGGACGACGGCGTTGCCGAGCGCGAGCGCCGGGGCGACCGACTTGATCGACAGCAGGAAGGGGAAGTTGAAGGGGCTGATCACGCCCACGACGCCGACCGGCACCCGGTAGACGCGGTTCTCCTTGCCGTCGGCCGGGGAGGGCAGGATCTTGCCCTCGGGGCGCAGCGCCAGGTGGATCGACTCGCGCAGGAACTCCTTGGCGAGGTGCAGCTCGAAACCGGCCTTCACGCGCGTGCCGCCGAGTTCCGCGGTGATCAGGTCGGCTATCTCCTGCTCACGGTCCTCTATGAGCCGAAGCACCCGCTCGAAGACGGCGCGGCGGGCGTAGGGGTTGGTCACGGCCCACTTCTTCTGGGCACGTGCGGCGGCCCGGTAGGCCTGGTCGACCTCGTCCACCGTGGCCACCGTGATCGAGGCCAGCTTCTCGTCGTCGTAGGGGTTGAAGTCGATGACGTCCCAGGAACCGCTGCCCGGTCGCCATTCTCCGTCGATGTACTGCTGGGCCAGGTCGCTGAAGTAGGACGACATGTGATCCCTCAATCACTAGCGGAGCCAGATCCTGGTCACGGTCTGATCGCACGTCATCGTACTTGTGTTTCAAGCGAGTTGAAGGTGGTCCACAGGACAGCTGAATCCCAGGACCAGCCGGACCTCAGGACAGCTGGAGCAGGCCCCGCAGCACGTCCCGGCTCTCGTCGGGACCCGGGCTGTCCTGCTGCAGTTCCTTCAGCGCCTGCTCGTACTGGGCGACGTCCTCGCGCTTGTCGAGGTAGAGGGCGCTGGTCAGCTGCTCCATGTAGACGACGTCGGACAGATCGGCGTCGGGGAAGCTGAGGATGGTGAAGGCGCCGCTCTCGCCGGAGTGCCCGCCGAAGCCGAACGGCATGACCTGCAGCCGCACGTTGGGCCGTTCGGAGATCTCGATCAGGTGCTGGAGCTGACCGCGCATCACGTCGCGGCTGCCATAGGGGCGGCGCAGGGCGGCCTCGTCGAGGACGATGTGGAACTCGGGGGCACGGTGCGCGAGCAGGTGCTTCTGCCGTTCCAGACGCAGGGCGATCCGGCGCTCCACGTCGGCGGGGCTCGCGCCCTTCATGCCGCGCTGGACCACCGCGCGCGCGTAGTCCTCGGTCTGGAGCAGGCCGTGGACGAACTGCACCTCGTAGACGCGGATGAGGGACGCGGCGCCCTCCAGGCCCACATAGGTGGGGAACCAGGTGGGAAGGACGTCGGTGTAACTGTGCCACCATCCGGCCACGTTGGCCTCGCGCGCGAGGGAGAGCAGCGATTCGCGCTCCGCGTCGTCCGTGATGCCGTACAGCGTCAGCAGGTCTTCCACGTCTCTGGTCTTGAAGCTCACCCGGCCCAGCTCCATCCGGCTGATCTTCGACTCGGAGGCGCGGATGGAGTACCCCGCCGCCTCGCGCGTGATGCCGCGCGCTTCCCGCAGTCGCCTGAGTTGCGAGCCGAGCAGCATCCGCCGCACCACCGATCCGGGCTCTCCCGCGCTCACGTTCGCCAGCCTCCCCAACCGTCTCCAGGGCCCGCAGTCTGCCACTAAAACACTTCGAGCAGTACTCGTCCGGTTACGGAAACGGAAAGAGGCAGGCCGTTTCCGCCTGCGTGTGACCGGGAAGAGGTCAGGACCTCTGGCGACAACCGCTGGAAGATGGCGGAAAAAATGGCCAAGAAGCGGTACGGGAAGGGCCATTTCGGTCGCGTGCACGTGCATCTGCCCTTGCATCTGCTCTGCGCATCCGAAACCATGGTGCCGCGCCACCGCTGCATCGCAACGACCGCGAATTCCCGGGAGTGCCTCGCATGGGAACGAATGGATCGACCATGCTCAAGCCGTTACGGCAGGGCCTTCCGCCGCTGGACCCCGCAGCCGTGTCCGATGCCGCCTCCTGCGCCCTGCCCACCCGTTACGAGGCGGTGCGCGAGGCGAGGCGCTTCACCCGCGACACCCTCGACAAGTGGGACGTCGGCGACCGCTTCGACGACATATGTCTCGTCGTGTCCGAACTCGTCACCAACGCCCTGCGCCACGCCTGCCCACTCCCGGCTGCGCTCGAGCGGGGGGACCACCACCCGTCCGACCAAGGGTGCGCCGAGCACCAGCCCGCGGTACGGCTGCACCTGATGCGCTGGACCGAGCGGCTGGTGTGCGCGGTGCGCGACCCGAGCCACGAGTCCCCGACGCCGCGCGACTCGGACGACTTCTCCGCCGAGTCCGGGCGCGGGCTGTTCCTGGTCGACTCCTTCGCCGACAGCTGGGGCTGGCACCCGCTCGCGGGCACGCTCGAGGGCAAGGTGGTCTGGGCGCTGTTCCGGCTCCAGTCGGCCGGCTGACGCGGTACGGCACCGACGACGCGCGGTTTCTACGCGCGTCGCGCCGTGTCCACGGTCCGGTCCGACATCGTTGCCACAGGCCCACCCGGGGCGCCGCCCGCCGTCCTTCGCGCTCTCAGCTCACTATCAGGTGGTCGAACTCGCCGTCCTTGACGCCGAGGAGCAGGGCCTCGATCTCCGCGCGCGTGTAGACGAGCGCGGGGCCGTCCGGGAAACGCGAGTTGCGTACGGCGACGTCGCCGCCGGGCAGCCGCGCGAACTCCACGCAGGAACCCTGTGAGTTACTGTGCCTGCTCTTCTGCCAGGCCACTCCGTCCAACTGCGCGGCAGCCATGCCGTTGTACACGTCGTACCCCCCGTACACGCCGTCAACGTCGCGGTCCACAGGTCGCTCCCCGGTGGTGCACTGGCTGTGTGGCCATAGATGCTGTGGTCAACTGACCCGGATCATAACCCTGTTCACATGCAGATGCATGAGCAAATGCACGTGCACGGGGGGTGTTCCCACGATTACAGCTTTGACGTTCGCTTTACCCACCCGGGAGACCGCTGCGTCAGCCAAGCTGTTGCAGCGCCTGCCCCAGAGCAGGCAGGACATGCCCCCGCCAACCCCCGTCCATGATCTTGCGTGCCATCAGCTGAGCCGGATCGTCCGGATCGAAACCTTCGTGCACCAGGAAAAGACGCGTACCGCGCCCTTCCTGTTCCAGGGTCCAGGTGATGGTCCAGTCCGCGGGGTTGGCCGGATCGGCGTCGGCCCAGCGGACGGACAGCATCCGCTCGACGTCGTAGGCCAGCACCCGCACCTCCACGACCCCGGAGAAGCGGGCGTTGGGACGCGGGACGGAGGTCATCCGGTACCGGTGACCGACCTCCAGGCGGAAGCCCTCGGCGCCGGGCATCTGCCACCGGGCGAGCAGGCCGGGGTCGGTCAGGGCGCGCCAGACCTTGGCGGGCGGGTGCGGGAAGAACTGGTCGACGCGGATGGTGGTCAGGTCGTCCGCGTCCTGGTCATTGCCGGGTTCGGTACTCATGGCTGGTCATCGTCGGGCAAGCGGTCGAGCAGGTCACCGAGGCCCTTCAGCCGGTCGCGCCAGAACCGCTCGTACGGGTGGAGCCAGTCCTGCACCTCGGCGAGGGGAGCCGCCTCGAGGCGGTAGATGCGCTGCCGTCCGGAGCGCTGTTCGGAGACGAGGCCGGCCTCCCGGAGCACCTTGAGGTGTTCCGAGAGGCTCGGGCGGCGCATGTCGAAGTGGTCGGCGAGGGCCTGGACGGGCTGCGGTCCGCGCTCGCGCAGCAGCCGCAGCACCTCGCGGCGGGTGGCGTTGGCGAGCGCGGCGAAGACGCGGTCCTCGGCGGCGGTGCCCGTCCCGGTCCCAGTGCTCATGGTGCGCTCAGAAGCCTTCCTTCTCCGTCAGCAGCATCAGACCGTTGCCGTCGGGGTCCGTGAAGGAGGCCATGCGCCCCCACGGGTACTCCTCCGGGCCCCGCACCTCGGTGCCCGCCTCGGCGAGGCGCGCGCAGTCGGCGTCGACATCGGTCGTCACCAACATGATCCCCCGTGCCGAACCGGGCTCGAAACCACCCATGCCGGGCCCGGAGAGCGTGAAGACCGTCTGCGCACCCTTCGGCGCGACCTGGAGCCAGCGCCCGGGCTGCATCTGCAGATCGGCGGTGACCTCGAAGCCGAGAACGTCCCGGTAGAAGCGCAGGGCGCGGTCCTGGTCGGTGACGGGGAGGGTGACGAAGGAGGCGTGAGTGATGTTCATGGGTACGACAATAGGTAGGTGATTCCCTACCAGTCAAGTGTAGGAAATCCCCTACCTATGCGTGATGGTCAGCTTCACAACGGATTCCTGTGCGGCGTCCGGAAATCCGGTCGGTCACTGCTGGTAGCTTGCTGCGGGCCGTCCGGCCGAGGACGGCCCGCCGCTACAGCTTGGGAGCTTTCCGGTGACTACTGCGACTGGTGCGACTGGTGCTGCGACTGCGATGACTGCCAGGGTGCGGACCGCGGTCGTGGCAGCCGGCCTGGCGGGCGCGCTCGCGGCGCTGACCGCGTGCAGCGGGGGCGGGAGCGGGGGCGACAAGACCGCCGCCACGACGAAGCCGAGCGCGACCGCGTCGGCCTCCGCCTCGGCCTCCTCATCGGCCGCCGGAGCGGTGGCCGGGGCCTCCGGCAAGCTCCAGGGCAGCTGGATCACCACGAGCGGCGGCAAGATCGTGGCCCTGGTGATCACCGGCAAGAAGGCCGGGCTCTTCGTGACCGGACGGAAGGCCTGGTGCCAGGGCGCCGCGGGCGAGGAGTCCGGGATGCAGATGATCCATCTGACCTGCCCCGACGGCAACAAGGACCGAGCCACCGGCATGGTCGACTCGGTGGACGCCAAGGGCATGACGGTGAGCTGGTCGGGCAAGACCGGCAAGGAGACGTACACCAAGGCGGAGGGCGGCACACTGCCCTCGGCCCTGCCGACCAAGCTGAAGCAGTGAGTTGACGTTGTGCGGCTCTACGGCTGTGCAATTGGAGCGGCGTGGTGGGACAGGTCGGCGAAGCCGGGCGTTGACGCGGTGCGTTGACGCGGTGTGCTGACGCGATGACGGTTGCGGGCCGGAGTGACAGGCGCGGGTCCTGGGTGACAGGTGCGGGAGGTACGGGTCCGGTGGGAAGTGCCACCTGAAGCGGTGATTCCGCTGGGGGCGGGCGAACCGGGCGCGGACGCAGGCGCCATGATGCAGGGGCACCGTCACGACCTCGATGGGACCTGCTCATGCGCGCCATTCCGCTCACCGTCACGGCCCTCACGGCCGCCCTGCTGCTCACCGCCTGCGACGGCGGCGGGAGCAAGAGCGCCGGCAAGAACGGCTCGGCCTGCGAGATCGGCGGGGTCTCCGTGCAGACCGGGTCCGCGAGCGTCGCGCCCAAGGCCGGGGACACGGGCGAGATTCCGGTCAGCATCACCAACCAGAGCAAGCCCTGCACCCTGGACCACTTTCCGGGCGTCGTCCTGGGCGCGGGCAACACCGAGGCCAAGGTGCCGGCCCTCAAGGGCGCCAAGGCGCAGAAGCTGAAGCTCGCCAAGGGCGACTCGGCCTCCTTCACGATCGCCTACGTGCGCGGCAAGGCGGGCGACAAGGCCGCATTGGACGCCAAGACCGTGAAGATCACCCTGCCCGGCACCACCGCCTCCCGGAGCTTCCCCTGGTCGTACGGCCCCGTCGCCACCCAGCCCGGCGGCACCGGCCCGAACGCCTCCGTGACCGCCTTCGAGCAGGTCGGCGACTGAGCGAGTCCGGCAGGGGACGGGCCGGCGTCGGCCTCGGGTGGGCCGGCTCCGACTCGGCCGGGCGCGCTGATCCCGACTTCCGGCGAGCCGGCTCGGCCTGGCGAGCTCACTCCAGCCCGGGGCGGGCTCTGACCTGGGCCTGGTCCGCTGCTCGTGCGCCCTCCGTCCACCCGGCCGCGTCGCTCACCCCGCGGAGCCGGGTGGTGGTGGTCTCGGGGAACATGCGCTCCAGCCGGTCGGTGACGGCTATCTCCCTGGTGGCGAGGACGGGCAGCAGGTCCTGGCTGACCTGGGTCTCGGCGGCGGCCGCGAGCCTGTCGCCGACCCGGTGGGCGTAGGCGGCCAGGAAGGACTGCCGGAAGGTCTTGGTCCGCTTCCGCCCGCCGGCTCTCTGCGCGGCCTCCGCCCTGGTCATCGCGTGCGTGGCCTGCACCAGCAGTGAGGTGTAGAGCAGTTCGACCGCCTCCAGGTCCGCCTCGAAGCCGACGACCGTGGAGAAGCCGAGCGGTTCGTTCCACACCGCGCGGCAGTTGTTCGCGCCGGCCACGGCGTCGAGCAGGACCGCCTTGGCCTGTTCGTACGGCGGCTCGACCCCGATCCGGCAGGCGCCGGGCGCGTCCGGCGCGGGCGCCTCGGCTGCGAGCAGCGCCTCGTCGACGCTGTGCCGCGCCATCAGTTCCTGCGCCTTGGCGCTGAGCGCCTCCGCCTCCTCCGGATACCCGGTCGCCTCGGCCTTGGCGAGCAGCGCGCGGATCCGGGCCAGCATGCGGGAGGCGGCCGGGCCGGGGGCACGCCGGGGCTCCTCCTCCAGGGGTTCCAGGGCGGGCAGGCGCAGCAGCACGCGGTACAGCTCCAGCGTGGTCGTGGCCTGCGAGAAGCGGTCGGCCTCGCGGGCCGGCCCCTCGGGCAGCGCCGCCAGTTGCGCGGCCCAGCGGCGCCCGCGCGGGCGGTCCCGCCCGGCCTGCGCACGGATCAGCGCGGCGGCCAGGCCCACGTGCACGTCCTCCAGCTCACGCCGCACCAGACGTACGACATCGGCGGGCTGCCAGCCGCGCCGCCAGGCCGTCGCCACGAACTCCTCGCCCCGCCGGGCGAGTTCGGCATCCGCGGCAGTGTCGGCGGCGAGCAGGGAGGCGCCGGTGTCGAGGCCGGAGTCGGTGTCGTCGTAGAGGGCGGCCTCGAAGGCCCTCTCGACCGTGCTGGCAGTGCTGGTCACACCGTCGATCGTGCCACGGCCCGCCGACAGCGGGCCGAGCTTTGTCCACAGGCTGTGGATGACCAGGCGCCGGGGGCATGGGTGGCAGCGGTCGAGACCAAGGTAGTTGCCACCGGACCTCACCACCGCCAGCCCGTGGACCAGTTGGCCGGCGGTTCATCTCAGTCCCTGGAATTCCGCCACGCGCGCGCGGGAGAGCGCGAAGCATGGCGGCATGGTGGACACGTCTCTCTATGCGGCGTTCCTGATCGCCGCTTTCGCGCTCTGCGTCACTCCGGGACCCGACATGATGTTCATCGTGGCGGTGGGCGGCCGGGGCGGCCCCCTGACGGGGATGGCGGCCGCCGTCGGCGTCGCCTGCGCCATGCTCGTGCACACGGTCGCCGCGGCGCTCGGCCTGTCGGCGCTGTTCCTGACCCTGCCGACGCTCTACGAGGCGCTGCACTGGGCGGGCGCGGCCTACCTGCTGTTCCTCGCGGTCAGGGCGTTCCGGGGCGCCGATGGCCCGGTCGAGGCGGAGACGGCACGGGGGAACGGGCGCCGACGGGCGTTCTGGCGAGGCACCGTCACCAACCTCCTCAATCCGAAGGTGATCCTCTTCAACGTCTCCTTCCTGCCGCAGTTCGTGAACCCCGCCCTGGGGCACGTGCGCGAGCAGTTCCTCGTCCTGGGCTGCACGATCACCCTGATGGGCGTGATCGTGGACGGCTCGGTCGGCCTGCTCTCCGGGAAGTTCGCCTCGCTGCTGCGGCGCAGCCGTCGGGTCGCCCGGGGCCTGGACTGCTTCAGCGGGACGGTGTTCGCCGGGCTCGCGGTGCGCCTGGCGACCGCACCGAAGTGACGGGAGGTCACGCCGAAACACTGTCAACCGTCAGTTGACACCTCGCGGGGCGCAACCTACGGTTGACACATGGCGACCAACCCGAACATCACGGCATCCGTACGCCTCGACGACCTCATCGAGGCCATCAAGAAGGCCCACAACGAGCCCCTCGAACAGCTCCAGGACGCGGTGATCGCCGCCGACCACCTCGGTGACGTGGCGGACCATCTGATCGGTCACTTCGTCGACCAGGCCCGGCGCTCGGGCGCGTCCTGGACCGAGATCGGCCGGAGCATGGGCGTCACCCGGCAGGCGGCGCAGAAGCGGTTCGTGCCGAAGGAGTCCGCCGAACTCGACGCCGGCGACTTCAGCCGCTACACCCCACGAGCGCGGAACGTGGTCATCGCCGCGCACAACGAGGCGGTGGCCGCCCGCAACCCCGAGGGCCGCCCCGAGCACCTGGTCCTCGGACTGCTGGCCGAGCCCGAAGGCATCGCCGCGAAGGCGATCACCGCGCAGGGCGTTCTGCTGGACGCCGTACGGCAGGCCGCGACCGCCGCGCTCCCGCCCGCCGCGGACGACGTTCCCGACCTCGTCCCCTACGGCCCCGACGCCAAGAAGGCTCTGGAACTCACCTTCCGCGAGGCCCTCCGGCTCGGCCACAACTACATCGGCACCGAGCACATCCTGCTGGCGCTCCTGGAGCAGGAGAACGGCCAGGGCGTCCTGAGCGACCTCGGCATCACCAAGGCCGCGACCGAGGAGCACCTCGCCAAGGTGCTGTCGCTGCTGCTGGAGCAGACGAAGGCGGCGGCCGCCGGGACAGACGACCCGACCGCCTCTCAGGACTGAAATCGCAGGTCAGAGCGATTGTCAGACCCGGCTGACACACTCGCAGTCATGACCGACCGGTGGGCGCTCGCACCGGCCGAGGACGGCGGCGTGGACGTCGCCCCCCTCGGCCCGGACGGCCTGCCCACCGGGCCGGTGCGGCGGGAGAGCGATCTCGCCGGGGCGGTGCGGAGCCGCCCGGAGGTGACGCGCTGGGTGTGGCGGTCCACCCCCGAGGTCTACCCGCGTCTGCTCGCCACGGGGGTGCGAGTGGAGCGGTGCTACGACATCGAGGACGCCGAGACCCTCCTGCTGGGCCACGAGGGCCGGTACGGCGAGCCGCGCTCGGCCGCCGCCGCCCTGGCCCGCCTCCGTGGCGGCCCCGTACCGTCGGACCCGCCCCAGCGCTCCGCCGAACCGGGCGCCCAGTCCCCGCTGTTCGAGCCCACCGGCACCCGCCTGCCCCTGACCGACCTCCTCGCGGTCTACGCCGAGCAGCTGCGGCGGCACGAGCGGACCGCCCACCCCGACCGGATGCGGCTGCTCACCGCGGCCGAGTCGGCCGGCATGCTGGTCGCCGCCGAGATGAACCACTCGGGCCTGCCGTGGAGCGCCGAGGTCCACCGCCGCCTGCTGCACGACCTGCTGGGCGAGCGGTACGCGGGCGGCGGTGAGCCGCGCCGCCTCGCCGAGCTGGCCGACGAGGTCTCCGCCGCCTTCGGCCGCCGCGTCCGACCCGACCTGCCCGCCGACGTGATCAAGGCCTTCGCCCAGGCCGGGATCAAGGTGAAGTCCACCCGCCGATGGGAGATCCAGTCCGTCGACCACCCGGCCGTCGGACCCCTGCTGGAGTACAAGAAGCTGTACCGCATCTGGGTGGCACACGGCTGGTCCTGGCTGCAGGACTGGGTGCGCGAAGGCCGTTTCCGCCCCGAGTTCCTCGCCGGCGGCACGGTCACCGGACGCTGGGTGACCAACGGCGGAGGCGGGCTGCAGATCCCCAAGGTGATCCGCCGGGCCGTGGTCGCCGACCCCGGCTGGCGGCTGGTGGTGGCCGACGCCGACCAGATGGAGCCGCGCGTGCTCGCCGCCATCTCCCGCGACCCCGGCCTGATGGAGGTCGCCGGCCGCGAGAGCGACCTCTACCAGTCCGTGTCCGACCGCGCCTTCTCCGGCGACCGCGACCAGGCCAAGATCGCCGTCCTGGGCGCGGTCTACGGCCAGACCTCGGGCGACGGTCTGAAGAACCTGGCCGCGCTGCGCCGCCGCTTCCCGAAGGCCGTCGCCTACGTCGACGAGGCGGCCCGCGCGGGCGAGGAGGGCCGGCTCGTGCGCACCTGGCTGGGCCGGACCTGCCCGCCGGCCGCCGGTGCCGGCGAGGACGCGGCAGGGGAGGCGGGCATCCCCATCGCCGACGACGACACCGAGACGCAGGCCGACGGCCAGACCGCCTGGGTCCCCGGCTACGCCTCCAGCAACTCCCGGGCGCGGGGCCGCTTCGCGCGGAACTTCGTCGTCCAGGGCAGCGCCGCCGACTGGGCCCTGCTGATGCTCGCCGGGCTCCGCCGGGCCTGCGCGGACCTCAAGGCGGAGCTGGTGTTCTTCCAGCACGACGAGGTGATCGTGCACTGCCCCGCCGAGGAGGCCGACACGGTCGTCCAGGCCATCCGCGCCTCCGCCGACCTCGCCGGCCGGCTGACCTTCGGCGAGACACCGGTGCGGTTCCCGTTCACGACAGCGGTGGTGGAGTGCTATGCCGACGCCAAGTGAGCGCCGCGCGGGCGCACTTCGGTCGCTCCTCGCGGGCTGCACGCGAGTGCGGGTCGGCCGGAGGTGTCCGTCCAAGAGGGCGGGGGGGAGCTCACGGCCGGTGTGTGCGGGTGCGTCGGGGCTGGTCGCGCAGTTCCCCGCGCCCCTTCGCGGCGCGTGTCCTCGCCCAGCCTCGCTCACTCCGCCAGAAGCTCCCGCAGTTCCGCCACAACCGCCTGCTCGTCGGTGGCGTCCAGTGCCGCGAGCGCAGCGTGCCAGGCGTCGTACGCCTCCGCCCGCCGGCCGCGTGCGCTCAGCAGCAGCCCGTGCTGGTGCCGGGCGAGGCCGCCCATGTAGCGGTCGGCGCGGGCGTCGGCCCGGTGCAGCAGCTCGGCGCACTCGCGGCCCGCCCGTTCGGTGTCCCCCAGCTGCCGCAGCGCGCGGACCAGGCCGAGCCGGGTCTGGGACTCGCCGTGCCAGTCGCCGTGGCCGCCGAGGATGCGCAGGCTCTCCTCGAAGTGCTCCGCCGCGGCGGCAGGTTCGCCCAGGGTGAGATGGGCGTAGCCGATGTTGCAGTGTGCCGAGTGCTGCACGATGACCGCGCCGATCGCGTCCCCGATAGCCAGCGAGCGCCGGTGCTGCTCGATCGCGGCACGAGGGTCGGTGTGCTCGTAGAGGTTGCCGAGATGGCTGTGGGTGACGGCCTCTCCGTAGGGGTCGTTCAGCCGGCGCGAGTACGCGAGGCTCTGCCGCAGCGCCTCCCCGGACTCCGCGAACCGCCCGAGCCCCTCCAGCAGCAGCCCCCGGTTGTTCAGGGAGCGCCGGATCCTGGAGACGACACCGAGCCGCCGCCAGATCTCCAGGCACTGGTCGGTGAGGGCGAGCGCGTCCTTCTGGCGGCCGGTCAGGAAGTGCAGGGCCGCCAGGTCGCCGAGGGCGTACGCCTCGGCCGCCGGGTCCCCGAGCCGCCGGGCCGCCCCGAGCGCGGCCCGCCCCAGCACCTCCATCTCGGCGACCCGGCCGCCGCGCTGGACGTAGGGGAAGAGCAGCCGTGCGAGCGTCGAGAGGTACGTGGCCCGGCGCGGGTCGGACGTGTCCGCGTTGCGTGACACCAGCGCGACGACGTTCTCCAGCTCCACCTCGCCCCAGCCGAAGGCCTGCTCGGTGGACTCGAAGGACGCCAGCGCTGCCACGTCGGCCGCGTGCTCCGGCGGCTGCGCGGAGGTGGGCCGACGCCGGTCCTCCTGGTCGATCCCGGGCTCCACGATCGTCTCCAGCAGCCGTTCGGCGACGGCGGCGTACCAGCGGAGGGCGACCAGGTCGGGGACCGGCGCGGCGGCGAGACCACTCCGGCGATCGGACTTCCCCTGCGGTCCCGGGCTCTGCTCGGCGTCGGTGTCCGTGTCCCGCAGGTCGCTCGGCGCGCCCGCGCCGGCGTCCTTCCCTGTGTCCGCCAGTTCGCGGGCGAAGTCGCGGACCAGGTCGTGCGGGGCGTAGCGACCGTAGGCGGTCTCCTCCAGGAGGGCGACGTCGACCAGGCGGTCCAGGGCTGCCTCGGCGCGCCGCGCGTCGGTGCCGGTGAGGCGGGCGATCAGCGGGGCGCCGTAGGTCGGCAGGTCCAGCGCGCCGATGCGGCGCAGCGCGAGAGCCGCGTCCCGGTCCGCCTCGCGCTCGGCTGCGGCGAGCGCGTCGTGGGCGACGGCCAGGGAACGCCGGACGCTCAGGTCGTCGTACTCAAGATGGCGCAAGCGGCCACCGGTCTCCGCGAGTTGGCCCGCCAGCACATCCGGGGGGAGGGCGCGACGGGCGGCTAGCCGGGCGGCCACGACGCGCAGCGCCAGCGGAAGCCGGCCGGTCAGCTCGACCAGCGGGTGATCGGCGTCCAGCCCCTCGCGGCCGCTCACCGCGCGCAGCAGTGCCGCGCTGTCCTCGCCGGTCAGCGGGGCGAGCGGGAAGCGGCGGGCGCCGTCGAGGGCGGTCAGCGGCGAGCGGCTGGTGACGATCACGGCGCAGCCGGGCCCGGCCGGCAGCAGGGGTCGTACCTGGGCCGCGTTCGCCGCGTCGTCCAGCACCAGCAGGACGTGGGCGGAGGCGAGCAGCGAGCGGAGCAACGCGGCCGCCGCGTCCGGGTGTTCGGGGATGCTGCGGGGCTCGGCGCCCAGGTCCCGGAGCAGCGCGGCCAGCGCCTGGGTGGAGCTGAGCGGGGTCATGCCGGGGGTGGCGCCGTGCAGGTTGACGTACAGCTGCCCATCGGTGAAACGTTCCCGCAGCTCATGCGCCACAGCCAGGGCGAGCGCGCTCTTGCCGACGCCCGCCATGCCGCTGATCACGGCGATGGCCGGTGCCGGGGCGGGCGGCTCGGTGAGCCCGCGCCGCAGCTCACGGCGGACATCGACGCGGCCGGTGAAATGGGCCGGCGGCGGCGGGAGTTGGGCGGGGCGCGGGGTCCGCCGCGCCTTCGGTGCGACACCGCCCTCGTGCACGGCCGGCGTTTCGGCTTGCTCCTCGGCGGCGCTCGCCAGGCTACCGGCGCCCGAGGGCTGTTGCCGGCGGTCGCTCCTCGCGCCCCATCCGCGGCCGTCACGCTCCCCCGCGGCCGCCTGCCGTTCCTCGTCAGTCCCCCGCAGCACCTCGACATGGGCCTCGCGGACCGATGGGCCGGGTTCGATGCCGAGTTCCTCGATGAGGCGGGCGCGCAGATCACGGTGGACGGCGAGGGCCTCGGCCTGACGGCCGGTGCGGAACAGGGCGAGCATGAGCTGACGGTGGTACGCCTCGCGCAGCGGATACTCGGCGACCAGCGCCGCGAGCTCCGGGACGATTCCGGCCACCCGTGCGCCACCCAGGGCGAGTTCGGCGTCGTAGCACCACTCCAGCAGGAGCAGCCGCGCCTCCTCCAGGCGCTGCACCAGGGCATAACCGCCGAGATCGGCGGGGAGCCCGCTGAGCGGGGTGCCACGCCAGAGCGCGAGCGCGGCCGTACAGGCCCGTACGACACCCGGCCAGTCCCGCCGGGCATGCGCGGCACGCGCCTCGGCGACCCGGGCGTCGAAGACGTGCACGTCCAACTCGCCCTGATCCACGCGCAGCACATAACCCGGCGGTACGGCCCTGAGCCGGTCGGGGTCGTCCAGGAGCCGGCGCAGCCGGGTGACATGGTTGTGCAGGGACGCCTGCGCGGAGACGGGCGGCGCCCCGCCCCACAGGGCGTCCTTGAGCGACTCCACCGACACGACCCGGCCCGGCTCCAGCAGCAACGCGGCCAGCAGCGCGCGCACCTTGGGGCTGCCGATGGCGCGGACGTCGTTGTCGGTATCGGTGCCGTCGTGGGGAGAGTTGCCCGGAAGGACACCGGGGGTGTCGTACGGGATCCCGAACGGCTGTCGGTCGTACAGGACCGGCGGTCCCAACAGTCCGAACCGCAGCTCGCACCGCCGCATCACGCCGCTCCACTGTCTTCCTGCGCGGTCGGGGTCGACCGTGCTCCGCGACGAGCGTGCGCCCGCCGTTCCCTGGCGGAATTCCGCTCTGTCCACAACGGTTTCCCGCCACCTCCTGCCGACCGGACCTGCCCCGGATCAGCCTGTCCGACGGCCTGTTTCGGATACCGTCGGTGAATTCCAGCCAGCGGATCCGCCGTCTGCCGACGAACCGTTGGCCACATGTTAGCGATCCGTTGGTGGATCCTGATGTGATCATTTCCATCGGATCTGGCCCGACGGCGCGCGCGTATGTCGCGTAACTCGGGGGAGTGTCGCCGTAGGCCGGGTCCGGGGACGCAAGGGGCCCCGGTCGGCGGAGGTGAACGCCCGGGGCCCCGTCCCATTCCTCGTCCCCGTCGGCCGAGCGATCGGCAGAGACCCGCGCCCCGGATCCCCATCGGCATCACTACGGAGACGACGAACCCAGGCCGCCGACAAGGCCCCGCACCGGCCGGCCGACGAAGGCACCGAACCTCAGCTCCTCGCCGAAGTCCGGGCCTCAGCCACGGACAAAGGCCGCCAGCCTGAGTTCCCTGCGGAAGAACCCGATCCCAGCCCACCGACGGTGGCTCCTGTCCCAGGCCCCTGCCGGAGATCCGAACCCAGCCCACCGACGAAAGCCCCGACCCTGGGCCCCTGCCGGAGACCCCCCGGACCAGCCCGCCGCACCTCGGCCCACCGCCAGGCGCCCCGCACCTCACCCCACCCACGAAGGCCCCGCGCCCCAGGCCCCTGCCGAAAGCCCCGGGCCCAGCCCCCGACAAGGTCACCGCACCTCGACCCACCGCAAGCCGCCAGACACCTGGCCCACCGCCAGGCGCCCCGCACCTCACCCCACCGCCAGCCCCCGCTCAGATCACCGGCGGGCGTCCCAGCCGGGTGAGTCGCCACACCGTGCGCCAGTGCATGGGCCGGCGCTCGCCGGCCGGTTTCCGTAGTCCCTCCACGAACCCGCCGAACCACGCCTTCAGCCCCGCCAGGGAGCGCGTGCGGGCGAGGGTGAGCAGCGTCCACACCCCGAGGTGGACGGGGATGAGCGGCAACGGCAGCCTGCGCCGGACGAGCCAGACGCGGTTGCGGGCGTTGACGCGGTAGTAGATGGCGTGCCGGGCCGGTGACGTCTTGGGGTGCTGGAGCAGCAGCTCGGGGGCGTAGAGGATCTGCCAGCCGGCGTCGGCGGCGCGCCAGGCGAGGTCGGTCTCCTCGTGCGCGAAGAAGAACTCGGCGGGCCAGTCCCCCGTCTCGGCCAGCATCGCCATGCGCAGGGCGTGCCCGCCGCCGAGGAACCCGGTGACATGGCCCCCGCGCATCGGATCGGACTTGCCCACGCGCGGCACGTGCCGCTGCTGGGTCTCGCCGTGCTCGTCGGCGATGCGGAAGCCGACGATGCCAAGACGCGGGTCGGCGGCGTACAGGTCCCGTACGCGGCGCAGCACATCGGCGTCGACGAGCAGGCCGTCGTCGTCCAGTTCCACGACGACGTCGACGTCGCCGAACTCCCGCAGGCGGGCGAGGGCGACGTTGCGGCCGCCCGGGCAGCCGAGGTTCTCCTCCACGTCGATGGTGGCGACCTCGCCGGGCAGGGAGAGCCGGCGGGCGAACTCGGGCAGCCGGCAGCCGTTTCCGACGATCACGATGCGGGCGGGGGCGAGGTCCTGCTTGGCCACGGACTCCAGCAGGGCGTCGACCTCGGCGGGCCGGTTGCCCATGGTCACCACGGCGACGGCGATCCTCGGCTCCACCACGTCTCTCACCCCATCCGGCCGACGGCGGCACCGCGCCCTGACCGCTGGGTGCCCACCGTTCACCAAGATGTTGCCTCAGGTCTGCGGGTTCACCCGACCCCGATTCACTTTGCGGCCCCTTTGCTGTGGTTTTGTCCGGGCGTTGGACGATCGGGGCCAGAACAGAGGAAACCCCAGGCCAGCTGATATCTGACCTGGGGTCCCGGTGGAGCCGCCTTCGGGATTCGAACCCGAGACCTACGCATTACGAGTGCGTTGCTCTGGCCATCTGAGCTAAGGCGGCGCGCCGTCCGCACTATGGTGCGATCGGCAACGTCGGTAAGTCTACACAGTTTCCGGGGGTGCTCCGACCACGCCCCGGAGGCGAGGCTCCGGGGCGGGGCACAGGGCCTATGAGCAGCGCTTTCCCGCGATCGGCGGGGGGCCACCGAGCAGGTAGGTGTTGATCGCCGTGTCGATGCAGGTGCTGCCGCGGCCGTAGGCGGTGTGGCCGTCGCCGGCGTATGTCAGGAGGCGGCCCGAGGAGAGCTGGCGGGCCAGGGACTGGGCCCAGTGGTAGGGGGTCGCGGGGTCGCGGGTGGTGCCGACCACCACGATCGGCGCCGCGCCCTTCGCCTCGATGCGATGCGGCTCGCCCGTGGCCTTCACCGGCCAGTACGCGCAGTTCAGCGAGGCCCAGGCCAGGCCGTCACCGAAGACCGGGGATGCCTTCTCGAAGGTGGGCAGCGCCTTCTCGACCTGCTCGGGGCCGGTGAAGGCCGACGGCAGGTCCAGGCAGTTCACGGCCGCGTTGGCCATCATCAGGTTGCTGTAGTGACCGCTGGTGTCCCGCTCGTAGTAGCTGTCGGAGAGCGCGAGCAGGCCGGCGCCGTCGTTCTGCCTCATCGCCGAGGTCAGTGCCTCGCGCAGCTGCTCCCACGTGCCCTGGTCGTACATCGCCGCGATCACCCCGGTCGTGGCCAGCGCCTCGCCGAGCTTGCGGCCGTCCGCGTCGCCCGCCGGGACGGGATGCGCGTCCAGCTTCCGGAAGAACGCCCTGAGGTGGTCGCCGACCTGCGCCGGCGTCGTGCTCCTGCTGCCGAGCGGGCAGTCGGAGTGCCGTACGCAGTCCTTCGCGAACGCCTGGAAGGCCGTCTCGAAGCCGGCCGTCTGGTCCAGGTTCATCTGCCGGGCGTCCAGGGACGGGTCCATCGCGCCGTCCAGGACCATCCGGCCGACCCGGTCCGGGAACAGGCCCGCGTACGTCGCCCCGAGGAACGTGCCGTACGACGCCCCCACGTAGTTCAGTTTCGGATCACCCAGCGCCGCCCGCAGGATGTCCATGTCGCGCGCCGCCTCGACGGTGGACACGTGCCGCAGCAGCCGCGCCGAGTGCGTCCCGCAGCTCTCCGCGAACTTCCTGTCCGCTGTGACCAGCGCGTTCCGCTCCTGCTGGTCGTCGGGGGTCAGGTCCGTCTGCGCGTACGTGTCCATCTGGCGGCCGTCGAGGCACTCCACGGGCTCGCTGCCGGCCACGCCCCGCGGGTCCACCGCGACCATGTCGTAGCGGGCACGGACGTCGGCCGGGTAGCCGATGCCCGCGTAGCTCTGGAGGTAGCTCACCGCCGAGCCGCCTGGGCCGCCCGGGTTGACCAGCAGCGAACCGAGCGGCTTGCCCTTGCCGGTGGCGAGCTTGCGGGCCACGGCCAGCCGGACGTCGCCCGCACCGGGGTCGGCGTAGTCCAGCGGGGCCTTCATCGTCGCGCACTGGAAACCGGAGACACCGCAGCCGCGCCAGTGCAACCGCTGGGAGTAGTACGCCGACAGCGTCGACGGCGTCGCACGCGGCAGCGCGGCCAGCACTGCGTCCGCCCCACCGCCCGCCGACGTGGTGGAGCTCCCGGAGGAGCAGGCGGACACGAGCAGGGTGGCGGCCGTGAACAGGGCGGCCGTGAGGCGGGCCGTCGTCCGGGTGCGGGCGCCCCGGGTCCGGCGGAGGGAGGGCCTGGTGTGCATCAGGCGAGCGTAACGCTGTGCGACACCCCGGACGCGATGCGTGCGCATTGTGGCCTCGTACGAGGGACAACGGCGGCGGCTTCTTACCTGTGACATCGTCGGTCGGCCTCCCGCTTCGGTCTTCGGTCCGCCCGCGCTGCTCAGCCCGCCCGCAGCGCCATCGTCATCGCCTCCACCGCCAGCAGCGGGGCCACATTGCGGTCGAGGGCCTCGCGGCAGGCGGCGATCGCCTCGATGCGGCGCAGTGTGGACTCCGCGGCGCTGCCGCGCGCCAGCCGCTCCAGGGCGTCCTCGGCGTCGCCGTTGGCGATCGCCACGCGGGACCCGAGCTGGAGGGCGAGGACGTCGCGGTAGAAGGCGGTGAGGTCACCGAGGGCGATGTCCAGGCTGTCGCGCTGCGTGCGGGTTCTGCGGCGCTTCTGCATGTCCTCGAGGTCCTTCATCACGCCCGCCGTGCCGCGCGGCAGCCGGCCGCCCTGGGCAGCGCCCAGCGCCGCCTTCAGCTCCTCGGTCTCCTTGCCGTCCATCTCCTCGGCGAGCTGCTTGGCGTCCTCGGCGGCCGCGTCGACCAGTTCCTGGGCGGCCCTGAGGCAGGCGCCGACCTCGTCGAGGCGCAGGGGCAGCTTGAGGACGGCCGCGCGGCGCTCGCGGGCCGCCGAATCGGTGGCCAGGCGCCGGGCGCGGTCGACGTGCCCCTGGGTGGCGCGGGCGGCTGCCGCCGCGACCTCGGGTTCGATGCCGTCGCGCCGGACGAGCATGTCGGCGACCGCGTCCACGGACGGCGTGCGCAGGTTCAGGTGGCGGCAGCGGGAGCGGATCGTCGGCAGGACGTCCTCGATGGAGGGGGCGCACAGCAGCCAGACCGTGCGGGGGGCGGGCTCCTCCACCGCCTTGAGGACGGCGTTGGCCGACTTCTCGTTCAGCCGCTCGGCGTCCTCGACCAGGATGATCTGCCAGCGGCCGTTCGCCGGGGCGGTGAACGACTTGCGGACCGTGTCCCGCATGTCCCTCACCAGGATCTCGGAGCCCACCGCGGCGACCGCGGTGACATCCGCGTGGGTGCCGAGCAGCGCGGTGTGGCAGCCGTCGCAGAAGCCGCAGCCGGGGGCTCCGCCGAGGGCGCGGTCGGGGCTGACGCACTGCAGGGCCGCGGCGAAGGCCCTGGCCGCCTGGTTCCGGCCCGCTCCGGGCGGGCCCGTGAACAGCCAGGCGTGTGTCATCTTCGACGCCTCGGGCAGCGGCTCGTCGGCCGCAGCGGCCGTGACGAGGGCGTCGGCGTCCCGCGCGGCGGCGTCGAGCACCGCGCTCACCTTCTCCTGCCCGACGAGGTCGTCCCATACGGTCATGGGTCACGCCGCCCTTCCGTCACTCTCCGCGTACTGGAATCCATTGTGCGGGTGGGCACTGACAACGCGGTCCGCGTGCGCGTCGACGGACGGTGGGAACGGCGAGGGCGGCGCCGGTCGGTGCACGACCCACGCCGCCCCTCTGTTCGCCGCACCCGGCGTACCGGACGTCAGCCGCGCCGGCCCCGGCCCCTGCGGCCCTGCTCCTCGCCGTGGTCGCCGTGCTCCCGCTCGTCGTACGACCCGAGCAGTTCGTCCGCCAGCGACGGCAGGTCGTCCAGCGGGGTCTCCTCGGCCCAGTCGGGACGCGGCCGGCGGCGAGGGGCGCCGTCGGCGTCGATCTGCGGCATCTCGCGCGTACGGTCCTCGGTGCCGTCGGGGCCCGCGGCGGACCGCTCGTCCCGGAAGAAGCCGGACGGCCGCCGGTCCGCCGGTCCGTCGCCCCGTACGGGCGGCAGTACGGCCGTCTCGTCGGCCGCACCCGGAACCACCGGCGGCAGCACCGTCGTCTCGTCCGCCGCACCCGGAACCCGGGGCAGCACCGCCGTCTCGTCCGCGGCGCCCGGAGCCGCCGGAGGCTGCGGCAGCTCGGCGGTCACCTCGGAGTCCGGGTGGGAGGCGTCGGAAGCCTTGGCGTCCTGGGCGTTCCCGGCGGAGTCGCCCCGCTCCTCGCGCACCGGACGCAGCACTGCCGTCTCGTCCGTGCCCGACCCGCGCGCGCCCGGCTCGCCCTGGTGCGGCGACACCGCCGGGGTGGGAACCGTCGCCGCGTCCGGGACCGGGCCCGGCGCGGCCGGCAAGGGCGTGCTGGACCGGCGGGCCGCCGTGTCGGCCGCCGCCGCTGCCTCGGCCGCCTGCCTTCGGGCCTCCTCCGCGCGCAGCAGCGCCTCCTCGGCCTTGCGCTGCTGCTCCAGACGCCGGGCCTCCTCCTCGGCGCGCAGCCGGGCCTCCTCCTCGGCCTGCCTGCGGCGCCGCTCCTCCTCGGCCCTGCGGCGGGTCTCCTCCTCGGCGCGGGCCTTCTCCTCGGCAAGGAGGCGCTGCCGCTCCTCCTCCGCGCGCCGGGCCGCCTCCGCCGCCCGCTGCCGGGCCTCCTCGGCCTGCCGTTCGGCCTCGCGGCGCTGCGCCTCCTCCAGCTCGCGGCGCTTGCGCTCCTCCTCCTCGGCGCGCAGCCGGGCCAGCTCCTCCTGGCGCTCGCGCTCCAGGCGCTCCTCCTCGGCCTTGCGCGCGGCCTCTTCCTCGGCCTTGCGGCGGGCCTCCTCCTCGGCCTTCTTCCGCGCCTCCTCCTGGGCCTTGATCTCGGCCTCGGACAGGGGAAGCACGGTGTCGAGCCGGTGCCGGATCACCGTGGTGACGGCCTCGGGCTCCTGCCCGGCGTCCACGACCAGGTAGCGGCCGGGGTCGGCGGCGGCCAGCGTGAGGAACCCGGACCGCACGCGCGCGTGGAACTCCGCCGGCTCCGACTCCAGCCGGTCCGGCGCCTCGGTGAACCGCTCCCGGGCGGTCTCCGGAGAGACGTCCAGCAGGACCGTGAGGTGCGGGACGAGCCCGTTGGTCGCCCAGCGGTTGATGCGGGCGATCTCGGTCGGGGACAGATCGCGGCCGGCGCCCTGGTAGGCGACCGACGAGTCGATGTAGCGGTCGGAGATGACCACCGCGCCACGCTCCAGAGCGGGCCGTACGACGGTGTCCACGTGCTCGGCCCGGTCGGCGGCGTACAGCAGCGCCTCCGCGCGGTGCGACAGGCCCGCCGAGGAGACGTCCAGCAGGATCGAGCGCAGCCGCTTGCCGACGGGCGTGGCCCCCGGCTCGCGGGTGAGCACGACCTCGTGGCCCTTGCCGCGGATCCACTCGGCGAGGGCCTCGGCCTGGGTGGACTTGCCGGCGCCGTCGCCGCCCTCCAGGGCGATGAAGAAGCCGCCCGACGCCGGTGCCTCGACCGGGTCGTCGCCGCCGAGCAGCGCGTCCTTGAGGTCCTGGCGCAGTGGGATGCCGGAGCGGTCGTCGACCTTGGCGAGCACCAGGGCCGCGACCGGCAGCAGCAGCGCGCCGACCAGCATGAGCGTGAAGGAGGCGCCGCCGTGCGCGAAGACGAACTTGCCGTTCTCCAGCCGGTGCCGGCCGATGAGCCCGGCGACGACGGGCGCGATCAGGGCGCCGAGCGCTATGAAGACCCGGACGACCGCGTGCAGGTGCTCGGTGACGCGCGCCCGGCGGTAGTCCTCGGTCTCCTGGTCGAGCAGGGCGTGCCCGGTGTTCGCGGCCACGCCCGCGGTGACGCCGGCGAGCGTGACGATCAGCAGCACCGTGGTGACGTCCGGGACCAGCCCGGCGGCCAGCAGGGCGATGCCGGTGAAGGCGATCGCGAGGGCGAGCAGCCGGCGGCGCGAGAGCGAGGGCAGCAGCGCGGGCGCCGTACGGATGCCGACCGCGACACCGCCGGTCAGGCCGAGCACCAGCAGGCCGTACAGGACCGGGCCGCCGCCCAGGTCGGTGGCGTGCAGCACGCACACCGCGACGGCCGCCGCGACGGCTCCGGCCACGGCCGCGCAGGCCGGGACGAGCAGCGGGATCGCGCCCGTGCGGCCCTTGTCGACACCGGTGCCGGTGCGCGGGCGGCGCAGGCCCTCCAGCGGGGAGCGCGCTCGGGGGGTGCGGACCTCGGGCAGCTCCAGGAACGTCAGCACGGACAGGGAGGCGGCGAACAGGCCGGCCGCCACGTACGAGGCGAGGGCCGCTTGGTGCTGGTCGAACCAGGCGACGCCGGTGCCCAGCAGGTTGTTGAGCAGGCCGGCCACGACCAGCGCGGCGGCGGCCAGCGGGACGGCCAGGAAGGTGGTGCGCAGCGAGAGGCGGCGCAGGGCGTCCATGTGGTCCGGAAGCGGCCGTACGGTGGCGCCCTCCGGGGGCGGGCCCGGCAGCAGGGCCGGGGCGGCGCTCTCCCGGCACACCGTCCACAGGCGCTCGGCGACGCCGGTGACGAAGGCAGTGACCAGCAGGACGGCCAGCGCGTTGTCCGGGGTCCAGTCGATCCACAGGGGCGCGACGATCAGCAGCACGGCGCGCACGCCGTCGGCGCCGACCATGGTCCAACGGCGGTCGAGCGGGCCCTCCTGGGCGGTGAGCGTGGTCAGCGGGCCGAGGAGGACCGCGCCGAACAGCAGCGCGGCGAGGACGCGCGCCGCGAAGACCATCGCCACTGCGAACGCCACACCCCGGTACCCACCGCCGAACGCGCCCTGGCCGATCGCCGCCTGAAGGGCGAGGACGACCAGGACGAGGAGGGCGAGGGTGTCGCCGACACCGCTCACCAGCTGCGCGCTCCACAGGCGCCTCAGCTGCGGTCGGCGCAGCAGGGAACGGACGGCGCGCTCGCGGGAGTCCGCGACCAGGGCGTCGTCCGGGGCTGCAGTGGGGGCCGTAGGCTGCTCGGCTCGCGTCATGCGTTCAGCCTATCGGCAGCCACCGACAGCACACCCCGCCTCTCCTGGCATGGGCACGCCCCGACATCAAAGTGATGCCGGGGCGTTCGCATCGTGAAGCCGGGAAGGCGCCGACGGCGGGTCGGCCCGGGGGCCGGAAGCGCTGTGCCGGGCGCCGTACGCGCCCATGCGCCGTGCGCCGCCGCGACCCGCCGGAGTCGTCAGTCCTCCGCGCCGGAAGACGTGGCCTTGGAAGCGGTCGCCTTCTTGGCGGTCGTCTTCTTCGCCGTGGTCTTCTTCGCGGCCGCGGTCGTCTTCTTCGCCGCCGTCTTCTTGGCGGCGGTCTTCTTCGCCGGGGCCGCCTTCTTCGCCGGAGCCTTCTTCGCGGTCTTCTTGGCGGGCCCCTTCGCACGCTTCTCGGCGAGCAGTTCGAAGCCGCGCTCCGGGGTGATCGCCTCGACGCTGTCGCCCGAGCGCAGGGTCGCGTTGGTCTCGCCGTCGGTGACGTACGGGCCGAAGCGACCGTCCTTGACCACGACCGGCTTGCCGGAGACCGGGTCGTCGCCCAGCTCCTTCAGCGGCGGCTTGGCGGCGGCCCGACCGCGCTGCTTCGGCTGGGCGTAGATCGCCTGGGCCTCCTCCAGCGTGATCGTGAAGAGCTGGTCCTCGGACTGCAGCGAACGCGAGTCCGTGCCCTTCTTCAGATACGGCCCGTAGCGGCCGTTCTGCGCGGTGATCTCCTGGCCGTCGGCGTCGGTGCCCACGATCCGCGGCAGCGACATCAGCTTCAGGGCGTCGTCGAGCGTGACCGTGTCGAGCGACATCGACTTGAACAGCGAGGCCGTGCGCGGCTTGACCGCGTTCTTGCCGGTCTTCGGGGTGCCCTCGGGGAGGACCTCGGTGACGTACGGGCCGTAGCGGCCGGCCTTGGCGACGATCGCGTGGCCGGTGGCCGGGTCGGTGCCCAGCTCGAAGTCGCCGCTGGGCTTGGCCAGCAGTTCCTCGGCCAGCTCGACGCTCAGCTCGTCCGGCGCCAGGTCGTCCGGGATGTCGGCGCGCTGGTGCTGCTCGGTGTCCTTCTCGCCGCGCTCGATGTAAGGGCCGTAGCGGCCGACGCGGAGCACGATGTCGTTGCCCACGGGGAACGACGACACCTCGCGCGCGTCGATCGCGCCCAGGTCGGTCACCAGCTCCTTGAGGCCGCCGAGGTGGTCCCCGTCGCCGTTGCCGGCGTCGGCCGCGCCGCCCGTGGCGGTGCCCTCTCCGAAGTAGAAGCGCTTCAGCCACGGCACGGCCTGTGCCTCACCGGCCGCGATGCGGTCGAGGTCGTCCTCCATCTTGGCGGTGAAGTCGTAGTCGACGAGCCGCCCGAAGTGCTTCTCCAGGAGGTTGACGACGGCGAAGGAGAGGAAGGACGGGACGAGGGCGGTGCCCTTCTTGAAGACGTACCCGCGGTCGAGGATCGTGCCGATGATCGACGCGTACGTCGACGGGCGGCCGATCTCGCGCTCTTCCAGCTCCTTGACCAGGGAGGCCTCGGTGTAGCGGGCCGGGGGCTTGGTGGCGTGGCCGTCGACCGTGATCTCCTCGGCGGACAGCGCGTCGCCCTGGGCGACCTGCGGCAACCGGCGCTCGCGGTCGTCCAGCTCGGCGTTCGGGTCGTCGGCACCCTCGACGTAGGCCTTCAGGAAGCCGTGGAAGGTGATCGTCTTGCCGGAGGCGCTGAACTCGACGTCCCGGCCGTCGGCGGCGGTACCACCGATCTTCACGGTCACGGAGTTACCGGTCGCGTCCTTCATCTGGGAGGCGACGGTCCGCATCCAGATCAGCTCGTAGAGCCTGAACTGGTCGCCGGCCAGGCCGGTCTCGGCGGGGGTGCGGAAACGATCACCCGAGGGGCGGATCGCCTCGTGGGCCTCCTGGGCGTTCTTGACCTTGGCGGCGTAGGTGCGCGGCTGCGGGGGCAGGTAGTTGGCGCCGTACAGCTGCGTGACCTGGGCGCGGGCGGCCGCGATCGCGGTGTCGCTCAGCGTCGTGGAGTCCGTACGCATGTACGTGATGTAGCCGTTCTCGTACAGCTTCTGCGCGATCTGCATGGTCGCCTTCGCGCCGAAGCCGAGCTTGCGGCTGGCCTCCTGCTGCAGCGTCGTCGTACGGAACGGGGCGTACGGCGAGCGGCGGTACGGCTTGGACTCGACGGACCGCACCGAGAACCGCGTGCTCTCCAGGGCGGCGGCGAGGGCGCGGGCGGTCGCCTCGTCGAGGTGGAGGGTGTTCTCGCTCTTGAGCCGTCCCAGGGAGTCGAAGTCGCGGCCCTGCGCGATCCGCCGGCCGTCGACGGTCTGCAGGCGGGCGACCAGCGACGACGGGTCCGAGGAGTCTCCCGTGCGGCCGGTTGCGAAGGTGCCCGTCAGGTCCCAGTACTCGGCAGAACGGAAGGCGATGCGCTCGCGTTCCCGCTCGACGACGAGACGGGTCGCGACGGACTGGACACGGCCGGCCGACAGCCGGGGCATGACCTTCTTCCACAGCACCGGCGAGACCTCGTAGCCGTAGAGGCGGTCGAGGATGCGGCGGGTCTCCTGGGCGTCGACCAGCTTCTGGTTGAGCTGGCGCGGGTTGGCGACGGCCTCGCGGATCGCGTCCTTGGTGATCTCGTGGAAGACCATCCGCTTGACCGGGATCTTCGGCTTGAGAACCTCCTGGAGGTGCCAGGCGATGGCCTCGCCCTCCCGGTCCTCATCGGTGGCGAGGAAGAGCTCGTCGGAGTCCTTCAGCAGGTCCTTGAGCTTCTTGACCTGCGCCTTCTTGTCGGCGTTGACCACATAGATCGGCTGGAAGTCATGGTCGACATCCACACCGAGGCGACGGACCTCGCCGGTGTACTTCTCGGGCACCTCCGCGGCGCCGTTGGGGAGGTCGCGGATGTGCCCGACGCTCGCTTCGACGACATAGCCGGGGCCGAGGTAGCCCTTGATCGTCTTCGCCTTGGCAGGCGACTCGACGATGACGAGTCGGCGGCCGCCCTGTGCGGTCTCGCTGGTCGGGGACAACTTCGCTCTTCTCTCCGGTCGACGCTGGGGGCTCCCCAGGGCTTCTTCCCGGGGTCGCGGCGTACTGCTGGCACGTGTGACGCTGCGGAGTGTGACGGTACATCCCGCCCCCGTGTCAAACGGGAAAAGCCCACAACGGCCACTCGAACGGTAACCCGACTACCGCCATTCCTGCCGCCCGGACTACCGGGTACCCACTCGAGGCATGTCCGGAGCGTGATGCTCCCCTTACTCCTGCGCCACTCTTTCCCGGCGCGCCCGCCGACGTCAGAGGCGGGTCAGGCAGTAGATGCCGAGGGCCAGCGCGACCGTCCCGCCCACACTCGCGAGGGCCGCCGATGCGACCTGGTTCACACCGTGGGCGACCGGTTCGCGGCGCCTGAGGCGGGTGCCGGTCCAGGCCAGGAGGGCGCCTCCGAACAGGGCGAACACCATTCCCGCGAAGATCGCCGGCCCGCTCTCCATCCCCCACCCACCCCTTCCGTGCCGTCCGGCTCTGCCCGCGCCGGGAGACTGGCACGCGCGGGAGGCGGAGGGGGAACGGGCGGGCGACATCGGGGTGAACGGGAGACCGACGTGACATCGAACACACAGTCGAACATCGCGGGGATGGCCGTCCTACCCATATTTTTCCGGCCGTTTTCCCGGCATCGGCGCGTCACGGCTCCCGCCGCCGGGCAGCACCGGGCAGCACACCGGCCCGTGCCCTCGGCATACGACGATGATCCGGACGCGGCCACGAAGGCATCCGGGGACGGCTACGACCGCACCGGTACCGGGCGTACCTCAGGCGGCCCAAGCTGCCATGGCCCGCGGCGGGCCCGAGAGACCGCCGGACCCCTGTCGCACGCCGCACCGGCCGCCGTACCCCCGTCACTCCGCCCGGCGCGCCCGGCGCGGCTCAGTGCGCCGGCTCGAGGAAGCCCTGCTCCACCAGCAGGCGGATCTGCGCGGGCGTCCGGTCCCGGAGCACCACCGGGTCCTCGCCCATGAGCTGGGCGATGGCGTCCAGGATGCGGCCCGCGCTCAGCGTGCCGTCGCAGACGCCCGCGAACCCGGCGCCGACCGTGTCCACCTTCGTGGCCCGGCGCATCCCGCGGTGCTGGCGCAGCACCACATGCTCCGGATCCTCGGCGCCGGGCAGCCCGACCTGCTCCTGGACCACCTCGGCGGTGAGCCTGAAGTGGCTGTCGAGGAGCGCCGCGTCGTCGTGCTCCCGGAGATAGTCGAGACGCTCGAAGTGCGCCCGGATCGTGTCCCCGAGGGGCTGCTCGACCGGATGCGGCCACTCCTCCACCGTGACGACGGGCTCGGCGGAACCCGTCCGGCGCAGGGTGATCCAGCCGAAGCCGACCGCCTTGACCTTGAGCGCCTCGAACTCGTCGAGCCAGGCGTCGTACCGCGCCTGGTAGTCCGCCGGGTCCCCGCGGTGGTCACCGGCGTCCCTCAGCCACAGTTCGGCGTACTGCGTGACGTCCTGCACCTCGCGCTGCACGATCCAGGCATCGCACCCGCGCGGCACCCACGACCTGAGTCTGTCCTGCCAGTCCTCCCCCGCTACGTGCTGCCAGTTGGCGAGAAACTGCGCGAACCCGCCCTCGTTCAGCCGTTCCCCCGCCTGCTGAACGAGCGAGCGGCACAGATCGTCCCCGCCCATGCCACCGTCCCGGTACGTGAGGCGCGCTCCGGGCGAGATGACGAAGGGCGGGTTGGAGACGATCAGGTCGAAGGTCTCGTCGTCCCGGACCGGTTCGAACAGCGAACCGTCGCGCAGGTCGGCGGCGGGGGCGGCGGAGAGCGCGAGCGTGAGCGCGGTGATGTGCAGTGCGCGCGGGTTGAGGTCGGTCGCCGTCACGCGCGTGGCGTGCTGGGCGGCGTGCAGCGCCTGGATGCCGGAGCCGGTGCCGAGGTCCAGGGCGGACGCGACCGGCGTACGGACGGTGATGCCGGCGAGGGTCGTGGAGGCGCCGCCGACGCCCAGGACCACAGCTGCGTCTGCCTGACGGCACAGCTGCCCGATGCCACCGGCCCCGCCGACGGCACAGCCCAGGTCGGAGACGATGAACCAGTCCTCGCCACCGGGACCGCCGTAGGGCCGTACGTCCACGGTGGCGGCCACCTCGTCGCCGCCCACGCGCGTGAGCCACCCGGCCTCCAGCGCCTCCCGGGCCGGCAGAACGGCCGCCACGCGCGCGTGCGGCACCGGCTGCTGGAGCAGGAACAGCCGTACGAGCGTCTCCAGCGGCGTGTCGCCACGGGTCGCCCTCAGGGCGGGCACGGTCTCGCTGCGGGCCAGCGCCGCGTACGCGGGGGCACCGAGCAGGTCCAGCAGCCCGTCGGCGGTGAAGGAGGCGGCCAGCAGCGCGTCACGCAGGCGCGCGGCGATGTCGGGCCGGTCGGAAGCGGGCAGGGAAGCGAGTCCGGAGTCAGTCACGCCCCCCATTGTGGCCCGCGGCACGTTCCGTACGCGGCCTCAGCACGCCTCACCGGCACGGGCCCGGCCACGGCCCGTCGGTCAGCCCGCCGACGGCGAGGAGGAGGACGACGAAGCCGTGGCCGCGACCTTCTTGCAGCTGGCCTGCTGGGCGATGGCGTTCTTCACGTCGCCCTGCTGAAGCTTCTCCAGCGCGTCGGTGCCGCTCTTGTGCTGCTTCTCCAGGTCCGTCATCTGCACCGCGATGTCGTGCAGACCCGAGGCGAACTTCGCCTGGTCCTTGGTGTTCAGCGCGTCGACCTGCTTCTTCAGGCCGGCGTAGGAGGCGGAGAGCCCGTTGAAGCTCTTCACGACGTCCTGGAGCCGCTTGGCGCCGTCCTGGACACCGGGAGGCGCGCCCGCGTTGCTGACGGCCGTGGCTATCGCCTTGTAGCCGTCGGCCATGTCCTGGAAGGCCTGCGAGTCCGTCTTCTGGAGGGTCTCGGGCTTGGCGGTGTCGGCGGCCGTCGTGCTGATCGCCGCGTTCGCCGCCTTGATCTTCGCGTCCTGCGCGGGCACCGCGTCACACACCGACTTGGCCCAGGCAACCAGCTTGGGGTCGGGTCCCTTGTCACCGCCGCTGCTGGTGCATCCCGACAGCGCCACCACCAGTACCGCACCGCCGGACAGTGCGGCCGCGAGCTTCTTGTTCACCGGATTGGTCCCTTCCATGGCTCTCGGCCCACGGACCCTACACGGCGGACCCACACCCTCCGCACCCCGAACGCTCCCCAAGGCGCCCTTTGTGACTCTTCGCACCATGCGAGAGAAGGCTCACCACGTGGGCGAGCCCACAAGCGGGCCCTCAACGGGCCCCACGGAAACGACCCCGCACACCACCCCCCTGGACGGTCCCACAGACGGCAGCGGGCGGACGGCGCGCCAACACGCGCCGTCCGCCCGCCCGTTGAGCAGGGCTCCTCGAAGAGACAGGGCTTTCGGTTACGAAACCACCGCCGTGCTCGCCGAGTTGGAGACCCGCTCGGTGTTCTCGTCGTCGCCGACGGCGATGCCGCGCCGCTTGGAGACGTACACGGCGACGACGATCACCAAGAGCGCGAGGACCGCGATCGCGATCCGTACACCCAGGTTCTTGTCGTTGCCGTAGGAGAACTTGATGACCGCGGGCGCAATGAGCAGCGAGACCAGGTTCATGACCTTCAGCAGCGGGTTGATCGCCGGTCCCGCGGTGTCCTTGAAGGGGTCACCGACCGTGTCGCCGATCACCGTGGCCGCGTGGGCCTCGCTGCCCTTGCCGCCGTGGTGGCCGTCCTCCACCAGCTTCTTGGCGTTGTCCCAGGCGCCGCCGGAGTTGGCGAGGAACACCGCCATCAGCGTGCCCGCGCCGATCGCGCCGGCGAGGTAGGAGCCGAGCGAGCCGACGCCGAGCGTGAACCCGACGAAGATCGGCGCCATCACAGCGAGCAGACCTGGCGTGGCCAGCTCCCGCAGGGCGTCCTTGGTGCAGATGTCGACGACCTTGCCGTACTCGGGCGTCTCGGTGAAGTCCATGATCCCGGGCTTCTCGCGGAACTGCCGCCGCACCTCGAACACCACCGAACCCGCCGAACGCGACACGGCGTTGATGGCCAGTCCGGAGAAGAGGAAGACGACCGCGGCGCCCGCGATGAGGCCGACGAGGTTGTTGGGCTGCGAGATGTCCAGGGACAGACTCATCGGCGCGCCCGGCCCGGTGAGTTTCGCCCCGACGTCCTGCACGTTGGTGGTGATCGCGTCGCGGTACGACCCGAACAGCGCCGACGCGGCGAGGACGGCGGTGGCGATGGCGATGCCCTTGGTGATGGCCTTGGTGGTGTTGCCGACCGCGTCCAGGTTGGTGAGCACCTGCGCGCCCGCGCCCTCGACGTCGCCGGACATCTCGGCGATGCCCTGCGCGTTGTCGGAGACTGGCCCGAAGGTGTCCATGGCGACGATCACGCCGACCGTGGTGAGCAGGCCGGTGCCGGCCAGCGCGACCGCGAACAGCGCGAGCATGATCGACGTACCGCCGAGCAGGAACGCGCCGTACACGCCGAGCCCGATGAGCAGCGCGGTGTAGACGGCGGACTCCAGGCCGACCGAGATACCGGACAGGACGACGGTGGCCGGTCCGGTGAGGGAGGTCTTGCCGATGTCCCGGACCGGGCGGCGGTTGGTCTCGGTGAAGTAGCCGGTCAGCTGCTGGATGACGGCGGCCAGCAGGATGCCGATCGCCACCGCGACCAGGGCGAGGAGCCGCGGATCGCCGTCCTTGCCCCTGATCGCCGCGTCCGTCACGCCGTGCAGAGCGGAGTACTTCGAGGGCAGGTAGACGAAGACCGCGATCGCGACCAGCACCAGCGAGATCACCGCGGAGATGAAGAAGCCGCGGTTGATCGCCGTCATGCCGCTGCGGTCGGCCCGCCGCGGGGCGACCGCGAAGATGCCGATCATCGCGGTGACGACGCCGATCGCGGGCACGAGCAGCGGGAAGGCGAGTCCCGAGTTGCCGAAGGCGACCTTGCCGAGGATCAGGGCGGCCACCAGGGTCACGGCGTACGACTCGAAGAGGTCGGCCGCCATGCCCGCGCAGTCGCCGACGTTGTCGCCCACGTTGTCGGCGATGGTCGCGGCATTGCGCGGATCGTCCTCCGGAATGCCCTGTTCGACCTTGCCGACCAGGTCGGCGCCGACGTCGGCGGCCTTGGTGAAGATGCCGCCGCCCACACGCATGAACATGGCGATCAGGGCGGCGCCGAGGCCGAAGCCCTCCAGCACCTTCGGCGCATCGGCCGCGTACACCAGCACCACGCAGGAGGCGCCCAGCAGGCCGAGCCCCACCGTGAACATGCCGACGACGCCGCCCGTGCGAAATGCGATCTTCATCGCGGTGTGCGAGACGGTGGTGAGATCCTTTTGCGGTTCGCCAGGTCCCGGGGTGGCTTCCCGGGCCGCCGCGGCGACCCGCACATTGCTGCGCACGGCGAGCCACATGCCGATATAGCCGGTGGCCGCCGAGAACGCCGCACCGATCAGGAAGAACACCGATCGCCCGGCACGCTGATTCCAGTCGTCCGCGGGCAGCAGCAGGAGCAGGAAGAAGACCACCACGGCGAATGCGCCGAGCGTGCGCAGCTGCCGCGCGAGATACGCCTTCGCGCCTTCCTGGACCGCCTCGGCGATCCGCTTCATGCTGTCGGTGCCCTCGCCCGCGGCCAGCACTTGGCGCACCAGGATCCCCGCGACCACCAGTGCGGCCAGCGCGACCACCGCGATGACGGCCACGATGATCCGGTTGTCACCGGTCAGGACTGCGGCTGCGAGGGATGTGGGATGACCCGATTGAGGGGTAGAAAGCCCCGCCATTCGTCCTCCTTGACGCTTGGGCTGAGCTCAAGATGTGGGGATTCTAGGTACCTCAGTGTGATCTAAACAGGGCGCGGTAAACGGAATTCGCCTCCGCCGACCCATCAGTAAATGATCGAGATCCCGCCCGACCACCCGAATGGAGTAATGCCCCCAGGGCATTTTTAATGATCGTGAATTGATTCACGAATTCCGGAGGGTGCACATATGTGCTGGAAAAACACCGAGGGCCCTGCTCGGCAGGGCCCTCGTGACGTGGTGCGGCAGCGGTCAGACCAGCGCCGTGGTCGGCGGGGTGGTCGGCCAGGTCATGCGGATCAGGCCGCCGTCGTGTCCGGTGCTGACCTGGACGTCGTCGACGAGGCCGCTGATGACCGCGAGGCCCATCTCGTCCTCCTCGACCTCCGCCTCGCCATCCTGCGCGGCGCCGGGCGTGTCGCCCGGGGCGGCGTGCGGCGCCTCGTCGCCGACCTCGATGGAGAACTGTTTCTCCTCTTCGATCAGCGCCACCTTCACCGGCGCGCTGATGCCACTGCTCTGGTGCAGGCCGACGGCGCGGGAGCAGGCCTCCCCGACGGCGAGCCGCAGCTCGTCGAGGACGGCCTCGTCCACTCCGGCCCTGCGTGCCACCGCGGCCGCCACCAACCGGGCGGTCCGGACGTGCTCGGGCAGCGCGCTGAAGCGGAGTTCGACGATGGCCATGCATCCCCCTCGCGACTACGGGCGTGCGGTCGGGGGCGGGGCCGCCGAGAGCCCGCACCCCCTGATGTGCTTCTGTGCCCCGGGCCGCTCCAGGCCCCGGGACGGACCCGGTCGACGCACCGGCCGCGAACGCGGCGGACCGGACGCCACCGGCCGGCGTCCGGGCTCCGACGGGAGCCCGGCGCCGGTGACCGCTCCAGGGTCAGTCGGTGGCCGCCACCGCTTCCTCGACCGAGGTGTGGATCGGGAACACCTTGGTGAGGCCGGTGATACGGAAGATCTTGAGAATGCGCTCCTGGTTGCAGACCAGGCGCAGCGAGCCCTCATGGGCACGCACTCGCTTCAGGCCGCCGACCAGCACGCCGAGCCCGGTGGAGTCGAGGAAGTCCACGCCCTCCATGTCAACGACGAGGTGAAAATTCCCGTCGTTCACCAGCTCGACCAGCTGCTCGCGCAGCTTGGGCGCGGTGTATACATCGATTTCGCCACCGACCTCGACGACCGTACGATCGCCGACGGTACGGGTCGACAGGGACAGGTCCACGGATCCTCCAGCACCTTGCTATCGAGCGGTCGCCCTTAAGGACACCTCGGCTTGCGGCCCCAGGGACGCAACGCCAGCCGCGATGGCATTCAATCACTTACCGGCAGGCGTGCACGACGCCTTGACTCCATTGTCCGTCACGCCAGTGACACACTCGGTGCCGATGGCCAAGAATCACCGATCCGATCGATCCCCGGCGGACCCGGCGTCCCGCCCGTCTCCGGGCGCGGTCCTGGACCGGCTCGCCTCCGGGCCGAGCCGGTCTGCGCGCATCACTCATACGGAGCACTTGCCCCCGCGCGCGGGCCGCCATGCCGTCTGGCCTGACCGAATCCGGTCCGAGGTGATCGCGGCCGTCCAGGCGTGCGGCATCGAACACCCCTGGGCGCACCAGGCACTGGCCGCAGAGCACGCCCTGGACGGCGACTCGGTGGTCGTCGCCACCGGAACCGCCTCCGGAAAATCCCTCGCGTACCTCGTGCCCGTCCTGTCCACCCTCCTGGACGGCTCCGAGGCTCCGAACGGCCGAGGGGCCACCGCGCTGTACCTCGCACCCACCAAGGCGCTCGCGGCGGATCAGTGCCGGTCGGTGAAGGAACTTTCACAACCGCTCGGCACCTCGGTACGCCCGGCCGTGTACGACGGCGACACCCCGTTCGAGGAACGGGAGTGGATCCGCCAGTACGCCAACTACGTCCTCACCAACCCCGACATGCTGCACCTCGGGATACTCCCCTCCCATCCGCGCTGGTCGTCCTTCCTGAAGTCCCTCAAGTACGTCGTCATCGACGAGTGCCACACCTACCGGGGCGTCTTCGGCTCGCACGTCGCCCAGGTGCTGCGCCGCCTGCGCCGCCTGTGCGCCCGTTACGGCGCCTCGCCCGTCTTCCTGCTCGCCTCTGCCACCGCCGCCGAGCCCGCCGTAGCCGCCCGCCGGCTGACCGGCCTGCCGGTGCTCGAGGTCGCCGACGACGCCTCCCCACGCGGAGAACTGGTCTTCGCCCTGTGGGAGCCCCCGCTCACCGAGTTGCACGGCGAGAGGGGCGCCCCCGTACGGCGTACCGCCACCGCCGAGACAGCCGATCTGCTGACCGACCTCACCGTGCAGGGCGTGCGCTCGGTCGCCTTCGTACGGTCCCGGCGCGGCGCCGAGCTGATCTCGGTGATCGCCCAGGAGAAGCTGGCCGAGGTCGACCGCTCCCTGGTCCGGCGTGTCGCGGCCTACCGCGGCGGCTACCTCCCCGAGGAGCGCCGCGCCCTGGAACGCGCCCTGCACTCCGGCGAACTCCTCGGCCTGGCCGCCACGACGGCCCTGGAACTCGGCGTGGACGTCTCCGGCCTGGACGCGGTGGTCATCGCCGGGTACCCGGGCACGCGTGCCTCCCTGTGGCAGCAGGCGGGCCGCGCGGGCCGCTCCGGACAGGGCGCGCTCGCCGTGCTGGTGGCCCGCGACGACCCGCTGGACACCTTTCTGGTCCACCACCCCGAGGCCCTGTTCGCCCAGCCGGTGGAGTCCACCGTCCTCGACCCGGACAACCCCTACGTCCTCGCCCCGCACCTGTGTGCCGCCGCCGCGGAACTCCCGCTGACCGAGGAGGACCTGGACCTCTTCGGCCCCGCCTGCGCGGACGTGCTGCCGCAGCTGGAGGCCGCGAAGCTGCTGCGCCGGCGGACGAAGGCCTGGCACTGGACGCGCCGGGAGCGGGCCGCCGACCTGACCGACATCCGCGGCGCGGGCGGGCGCCCCGTGCAGGTCGTCGAGTCCGGCACCGGCCGCCTGCTCGGCACGGTCGACGCGGGCGCCGCCCACTCCACGGTCCACGAGGGCGCGGTCCACCTCCATCAGGGCCGTACCTACCTGGTACGCCAGCTGGACCTGGAGGACTCGGTCGCCCTGGTCGAGCAGGCCGACCCGCCGTACTCCACGGTCGCCCGCGACACCACGTCGATCTCCATCCTGGAGACGGACACCGAGATCCCCTGGGGCACGGGCCGCCTCTGCTACGGCTCGGTCGAGGTCACCAACCAGGTGGTCTCCTACCTCCGCAGACGCCTCATGACCGGCGAAGTTCTCGGCGAGACCAAACTCGACCTCCCTCCTCGTACGCTGCGCACGCGCGCGGTGTGGTGGACGGTCACCGAGGACCAGCTGGACGAGGCCCGGATCAACCCGGAGATCCTCGGCGGCTCCCTGCACGCTGCCGAGCACGCCTCCATCGGCCTCCTCCCCCTCTTCGCGACCTGCGACCGCTGGGACATCGGCGGCGTCTCCATCCCGCTGCACCCGGACACCCTGCTGCCGACGGTCTTCGTGTACGACGGCCACCCCGGCGGCGCGGGCTTCGCCGAGCGCGCCTTCCACACCGCCCGGACCTGGCTCACCGCCACCCGTGAGGCCATCGCCTCCTGCGAGTGCGAGGCCGGCTGCCCGTCCTGCATCCAGTCCCCCAAGTGCGGCAACGGCAACGACCCGCTGCACAAGAGGGGGGCGGTACGGCTTCTCACGGTGCTGTTGCGGGGGGCGCCGGGGGAGAAGCCGGGGGAACAGCCGGCGGAGGGGCAGGTTCCGGGCGGACAGCCGACGGTGGAGCCGGTTCCAGGAGAAGGGCCGGCGGACGAGTCGGCTCCGGGGCCGGCACCGCGGGGTTGAGCGTGTGCGGCGCTGGCCTCTCGGGCACGAGGGGCCGCCATGGGTGTGGGCTCCGGCACGGGGCTCAGGCGCGGGTAGGTCCGGCGCGGGGATCGGCCAACGAGGCTCCGCCACGGGGCTCCGGCAGGGCCTACCGCACGGGGGCGGCTTCCGACGCCGGTCCTCCCGGTACGGGGGCTTCCGACGCCGGTCCTCCGGGCATGGGGGTCTCTCGCACCGGTCCTGGCACGGATCCACTCGGCACCGGTCCCGCCGGCCCCGCCCTGGCCCTGGCCTCCGCCGTGAACGGCCCTCTTCCCGAGGCCGCCGTCACGTCCGAGGTCTCGCCGACGATCGTGCAGCGCACCAGCCGTACCCCCTGAGCCGCCGCCATCCGCTCGGCCCGCGTGCAGGCCGCCACGCCGCCCTCCTCCCAGTGGGCCGCCGCCGCGAGCGCTGCCAGATCGGCGCCGCCGGCCGCCCGGTGTCGGACGACGACGGCCTGTCCCAGCGCGAGCACCGCGCCGAACACCGCACACAGCACGGCCATCGCCCCCAGGCTCCACACCGTGGCGGACCCCCGGTCCAAGTGGTGCCGATCCCTCGCCCCACCTCGCCTCACTGATCCGCCTCCCCGGTCGCCGCGGTCTTCCCAGCCGGCGCGACCTCCCCGGTCGACGTCGTCGCACCGGTCGCCGCGGTCTCCTCTGCCGGTGCGACGGCCTGCTCCCGTAGCTCGAACGGCAGTCCGCTCAGCACCGGCGGTCTCGCCACCACCGTCACCCGCACCTGGTCGCCCTCGCGCCCGACCGTCACCCGGGCGCCGCGCGGTGCGGCCTCCCGGGTCACCGTCACCACGGCGTCGGCCGGGTCCTGACGGGCGGCGGCCCGGGCGCCGATGCGGGCGGCGTCCACGCACTGGATCTGTGCGGCCACCACGAGCAGCCCCCAGATCAGCGCCATCGTGAACGCCACCAGCACGCACAACACCACGGCCGCCTCCGCGGTCACGAACCCCCGGTCCGCCCCTCGCTCACATCCGCGCATTGAGGGCCTTCTTCACGATGTCCTGCAACTCCGCGCGGACCTGCCCGCTGGTGACGACTTCGTAGAGCAGCAACGCGAAACCGACGGCCGCGATGATCCCCATCGCATACTCGGAGGTCACCATTCCGGCGTCCCCGCGCCCCTTCCGGCGCAGCCGTACCGCCGCTTCCTTGATCTTCCTGTGCATTCCAACCCCCGTGGGATTCAGGTCTTTCGTGGTTCTCCGCGTTCTCCGCGTAGTCCGCGTTCTCCGCGATTGCTCGGCCCGTCGGCCGCGTGGGCTCGTTCGCTCTCGTAGGCCTCACCTGCCTCCCATCACGCCGCCCGCGAGTCCGATCACCACGGGCAGCACGCCGACCGCGATGAAGGCGGGCAGGAAGCACAGACCCACCGGCGCGGAGATCAGTACGGCCGCGCGCCGGGCCCGGGCCGTGGCGGTGCGGGCCCACTGCGCGCGTGCGTCGGAGGCGAGGCGGGCGGCCGGGCCGGCCGCCGGGAGCCCGGACTCGTCTGCCCGCTCCAGCAGCCGCGCCAGCGCTCCGGCGCCGGGCAGCTCGGCCAACCGCCGCCAGGCCTGGGCCGGTTCACCGCCGAGCCGCACCTCGGCCGCACCCCGCGCCAGCGCCTCCCCGACCGGCCCGTCGAGCGCCTCCCCCACCGCCTGTGCGGCGATCACCGGTCCGGCGCCGGCCGCGATGCAGGCGGCCAGCAGATCGGCGGCCAGCGGGAGTTGGCGTGCGGCGGCGGCCGTGTCGACCGGCTCCGCCCGGCCGGGGGCCGACTCCCGGCTCCGCCACCACCGCAGCACGACCCCGGCACCCAGCCCCAGTACGGCACCGGTCACACCACCGACCAGGACCCAGGCACCGCACACCGCCCCGGCCAACGGCAGCCACCGCCGCACCGCGTCCGCCGACGCGAACCGCCGCCTGGGCACGGGCACTTCCAGACCGAGCAGCTCGGCCACCCGCCGCCTCGCCCGACGCCGCCTCCGGAGCAGATCCAACCGCCGACCCACCCAGCCGAGGGCCAGCACAACACCCCCGGCCGTCCCCAACCTGTGGACAACTTCCCCGCTCATACCGTCCGCTCTCCCCACACGCCCCAGCCGACCGGCCCCGTCACGCACACACCACTCCGCTCCCCAGCTGATCGCTCCCAGCTCCGCACGCCCTTGCCCGCAGGTCCCTCCGGCCTCCAGGTCCCGCATTTCCCGCCTCCCACCACCGCCCCGCACCTACCGGCCCGCCATCAGCTCCCGAACGTCCCGGCCCACGCACCGCAGCTCGCTCTCACCCCGAATGCTCTGGACCCCGAATGCTCTGGCCGGCGCATCCCTCGCGCGCCCGCCCCCGAACACCGCCCCGCTCACCCTCACCCCGCCTCCGCCCTCGCCCTCGCTCCCGCCCTCTCTCCCGCACCCCGCACGATCCGCACGGCCCACCACATCCCGGCCGCCTCGAAGGCGGACCCGATCGCCAGGCAGCCGAGGCCGACGCCCGTGTGGAGCAGGATGTGGAGCGGCGCCGCGCCCATGGCGGACCCGAGGACCAGGCCGAGGACGGGGAGCACGGCGAGCAGCACCGTGGTCGCCCGGGCACCCGCCAACTGGGCGCGCAGGTCGGCGCGCTGGTCGCGCTCGGCGCGGAGGGCCGCCTCCAGCCGGTCCAGGCCCGCCGCGAGCCCAGCACCCTGGTCCACGGCCACCCGCCAGCACGCGGCGAGCCCGAGCAGGCCCTCGGCGCCCGGCTGCCGGGCCGCCGCGGTGAGCGCGCCCGGCACGTCCCCGCCGAACCGCGCCGCCGCGACCACGGCCGCCTGCGCCTCGCCGAGCCCGCCGGAGTCCCGCGCCGCGCGCAGCAGCGCCTCTCCCGGCTGTCGTCCGGCGCGCACCTCCCCGGCGAGCGCCCCGCACAGGGCGATCACCGCGTCCGCCCGCCGCTCCCGGACCCGCCGGGCCTGCCGGGCCAGCCGCACCCGGCGCAGCACCGGCACCCCGGCCGCCCCCGCGACGACCGGAATCACCGAGGCTCCCAGCAGTCCGAGCAGCAGGCCGGCCGCGAGCGCCCACCACTCGGCCCCCAACCGACCACGCAGCCTTCGTAGTTCTTCGAGGGCCTGGTCCCAGGAGGGTGGGCCGTTCGTCACCACTCCGCCGCCCGCGAGCAGCAGCCGCGCCCGCCGCACTCCGTAGTGCCGTCCGCTCAGCAGCCAGACCAGCGCGCCGAGACAGATCAGCGCCGCGCCCATGGACGTCTCACCGATCCCGCCGATCACTTCCGTCACCTCTCTCACTCGCCCTCTCGGTTGCTCTCTCGGTTGGTCTCTTGGTTGCTCTCGCAGCCGGTCTCTCGCGGGCCTTTCTCACTCCGCCTCGAACTCGTCCGCCACACCGAGCAGTTGGCGCAGCCGCTCCCAGCCCCGCTCCCGTACGAACGCCCGCTCGCCCCAGCGCAGGGCCGGCACCGTGCGGACCAGCCCCGTGGCGTCCCGCTCCAGCACGTGCACCTCGGCGATCCGGCGCCGCCCGGACCGGGCCCGTACGAGATGGACGACCACGGAGAGCGCGGCCGAGAGCTGGCTGTGCAGTGCGGCCCGGTCGAGTCCGGCAGCCGTGGCCAGCGCCTCCAGGCGGGCCGGGACCTCTCCGGCGGCGTTGGCGTGGACGGTGCAACAGCCGCCTTCGTGGCCCGTGTTGAGGGCCGCCAGCAGATGCACGACCTCGGCGCCGCGGACCTCCCCGACGACCAGCCGGTCGGGCCGCATCCGCAGCGCCTGCCGGACGAGGTCCTCCAGGGTGACCAGGCCCGCGCCTTCCTGGTTGGCGGGCCGGGTCTCCAGCCGGACGACATGCGGGTGGTCCGGGCGCAGTTCGGCCGAGTCCTCGGCGAGCACGATCCGCTCGCCCGCCCCCACCAGCCCCAGCAGGGCGCTGAGCAGGGTCGTCTTGCCGCTTCCGGTGCCGCCGCTGACGAGGAAGGACAGCCGGGCCGTGAGCAGCGCCCGCAGGATGCGGTCGCCGCCGGGCGGCACCGTGCCGGCCTCGACCAGTTCCTCCAGCGTGAACGCCCGGGGCCGTACGACCCGCAGGGCCAGGCAGGTGCAGCCGACGGCGACCGGGGGCAGCACCGCGTGCAGCCGGGTGCCGTCGGGCAGCCGGGCGTCCGCCCACGGCCGGGCGTCGTCCAGCCGGCGTCCGGCCACCGCAGCCAGCCGCTGCGCGAGGCGTCGTACGGCCGCCGCGTCGGGGAAGGTCACCGGGGTCAGCTCCAGCCCGCCGCCTCGGTCCACCCAGACCCGGTCGGGGGCGGACACCAGGACGTCGGTGACGTCCGGGTCGGCGAGCAACGGCTCCAGTGGGCCGACGCCGACGAGTTCGGACCTCAGCTGCCGGGCCGCGCCGAGGACTTCGGCGTCACCGAGCACCCGGCCCTGTTCGCGCAGGGCCTGGGCCACGCGCGCGGGGGTGGGTTCGGCGCCGCTCTCGGCCAGCCGGCGCCGGACGCCGTCGAGCAGGGCCGCGCCGTCCGCGATGTCGAGTCCGGTGAGGGTCATCGTGCGCCTCCGGCCTCGACCAGCGCGCGCTCCCAGAAGTTCGTACAGAAGCGGGCGAGCGGGCCGCGTCCGGTCGCGCCCGGGGCCTTCGCGCCGCCCCGCGGTCGCAGCAGCGGCGGGTCGACCGGTACCTCGCCGGCCAGCGGCAGGCGGAGCAACCGGGCCACCTCCTGGTCGTCCAGGCCCGGTGCGTACGGCCCGCGTACCGCCACGCGCAGGTCGCGCACGACCATGCCGACGGCGGAGGCGACCCGCCCGGCGGCCGCGACCGCGCGCAGTTCGGCGGGGACGACGAGCAGTGCCAGGTCGAGCTGGGCGAGGACTTCGGCGACCCCGTCGTCGAGGCGGCGGGGCAGGTCCACCACGACCGTGCCGCCGCGCCGGCGGGCCGCGGCGAGCACCGCGCGCACCGCCTGCGGCGGGACGGCGACGCAGTCCCCGCGGTCCCAGCTCAGCACCCGAAGGGAGTGCAGCTCGGGCAGCGACTCCTCCAGGGCGCCGCCTCCGACCCGGCCGCGGGAGGCGGCGAAGGCGGGCCAGCGCAGTCCGTCGACGCTCTCGCCGCCGAGGAGTACGTCGAGTCCGCCGCCGAGCGGATCGGCGTCCACGAGGAGGGTGCGCAGTCCCTCGCGCGCGGAGGTGACGGCGAGCGCGCACGCGAGCGTGGAGGCGCCGGCCCCGCCCCGGCCGCCGATCACCCCGACGGTGAGGGCCGGGCGGCCGACTCCTTCGGCGACGTCGGCGATGCGGTCGACCAGCCACTGCTCACCGTCGGGAAGCATCAGGACGTGGTCGGCGCCGATCTCGACGGCGCGTTTCCACACCCCCGGGTCGTCCTGGTCACGGCCGACCAGCACCACTCCGCGCCGGCGCGTGGCCCCGCTGATCCGGCGGGCTGCGTCGTCGCCGACTAGCACCAGCGGGGCCGCCTCCCAGCCGTCGCCGTGTTCGGGAACGCCGTGGTGGACCTCGGGTGTGGCGCCGGCGGCCGCGCACAGGCGCAGCAGGTCGTCCAGGAGTTCCGCGTCCTCGGTGACGATGAGCGGCCTGGCGGGCCGGTCCGGGGAGCCGGGCGGCGGGTCGTGGGTGACGGCTGCGGTCACGGGTGTTCCCCCTTCGCTGCGTGGGCCGCGCAGCCCCTGCGGCCACGCGATTCCCAAAGGTGTGAAGAACCGGCAAGCGGCCCCCCATATGAACGGCCGACAGAAACCGGCCATAGGCGCTCCGGCAATCGGAACCGGCCATGAACTCGCCGTGGCCGAGCGCGCTGGAATCACGGTGCAGCGATCCGCGAAATCATGTGGATCTTGGTCGAAAACTGTGGACAACTCGGGGGCTGTGAATATCCCCGTCACCCATACCGGTGACCTCTGTACCGATCCCTGTGCGACTTCCACAGAGCAGCATGATGATTACCGTGAGTAACGGATCATGGGTGTGCTGAAGCGGCGGTCGCGGCAGCGCCGTACCGATCCACGGTCGCGTGAGAAAAGGGGAGGAAGGCGAAAAAACCCGTCCGGACATGCGACGACCCCCGCCGGGGGGGAGAGCGGGGGTCGTCCCCACGGCCGACTCGGGGGGGGAGGAGTCGGACCGGGTTAGCACGGTCGCGAACGATCCGTGACTTCCATGGTGTACCCGAGAGCCCTCTCAGGCAAACCCACACGCCCCACCTTACGCCGAATGGTGGGCGCCTATGCTCAGGGGCGTGGAAAACCACTCCTTGCCTCGCGCAGCAGCCTTCTTTGACCTGGACAAGACGGTCATTGCGAAGTCGAGCACGCTCACCTTCAGCAAGTCCTTCTACCAAGGCGGGCTGATCAACCGCAGGGCCGCGCTGCGCACTGCATATGCCCAGTTCGTCTTCCTGGCCGGCGGCCTGGATCACGACCAGATGGAGCGCATGCGCGAGTACCTGTCCACCCTGTGCCGCGGCTGGAACGTGCAGCAGGTGCGGGAGATCGTCGCCGAGACCCTGCACGACCTGATCGACCCGATCATCTACGACGAGGCCGCCTCCCTCATCGAGGAGCACCACTCGGCCGGCCGGGACGTGGTGATCGTGTCGACCTCGGGCGCCGAGGTGGTCGAGCCCGTCGGCGAACTGCTCGGCGCGGACCGGGTGGTGGCCACGCGCATGGTCGTCGGCGATGACGGCTGCTTCACCGGGGAGGTGGAGTACTACGCCTACGGCCCGACCAAGGCCGAGGCGGTCCGGGAGCTGGCCGTGTCCGAGGGCTACGACCTCGACCGCTGCTACGCCTACAGCGACTCGGCGACCGATCTGCCCATGCTCCAGGAGGTCGGGCACCCGCACGCGGTGAACCCGGACCGTGCCCTGCGCCGCGAGGCACTCGCGCGCGGGTGGCCGGTTCTGGAGTTCCGCCGGCCGGTCCCGTTGAAGAAGCGGCTGCCCTCGTTCTCCGTCCCGCCCCGCCCGGCACTGGTCGCGGCGGCGGCCATAGGAGCGGCGGCCGCGACCGCCGGCCTCGTCTGGTACGCCAGCCGGCGCCGGAGCACTACCTGACCGGCGCCCGTTCCGCCCTTTTTCGTACCGAAAGTAAAGAAGTGCGGGCTGGGGTTCCGCTTCCTTGGGGCTCGCGGTACAAAGAACGTAGGCCCGCGAGACCAAAGGACATCCGAGAGGATCACCTACAACTACGCACTTGGCCCACGGACCCCGTATGAACACCGGGCACCCACGCGACGTCGACCCGTCGATTACGGGCCAGCAGCACCAGGTGACGGGCAAAGTCCCCGACCTGATGGGCACATATCGAGGACGCTTGGTAACCCGGCGGGCATGCCAGCGGCGGTACGAGGACTCGTACCGCCGCAACCCGTTTCAGGGACTCCTTCTCAGGCCGCGCCGCGCTGCAGCGCCTCGCACACCGCCGTCGACTCGCGCGCACCCAGTTCGACCGCCCGGCCGCAGTGCGCGATCCAGGCCGCCATGCCCTCGGGGGTGCCGGAGACGTATCCCTCCAGGGCCGCCAGATAGGAGGCGCGGCCCAGTTCGGCGTGGCCGACCTCGGCCGGGCAGATCGCCTTCGGGTCCAGGCCGCTGCCGATCAGCACGATCCGCTCGGCCGCGCGCGCGATCAGGCCGTTGTGGGACACGAAGGGCCGTAGCGCAAGCAGCTCGCCGTGCACCACGGCGGCCGTGACCAGCGCGGGTGCGGACGACCCGGCGATGATCAGGTCCGCGAGCCCCTCCAGTCGGCCGGAGACCTCCTGGGCGTCCGGCAGCGGCAGCTCGATCAGCGGTTCGTCCACCGTCTCGCCGGCCTGGCGCGGCCTGCCGACCTCCTCGTCCTTGCTGGCCGCGGCCACCAGGTGCAGCCGGGCCAGCACCCTCAGGGGCGACTGCCGCCAGATGGACAGCAGCTGCCCCGCCTCCGCCGACAGCCTGAGGGCCGCGCCCATGGCCCGCGCCCCGGCGTCACCGCCGAAGTCGGTACGGCGCCGCACCTCCTCCAGGGCCCAGTCGGCCCCGGACAGCGCCGCCGAGCCGCGGGCAGCGCGCAGGGCCGCCTCGGAGGTGATCTCGGCGCTGCGGCGCCGCATGATCCGGTGCCCGTAGACCCGGTCCACGGCCTTGCGCACGGATTCCACGGAGTCGGCCACGCCGGGCAGCGAGCCCAGGGCCGCGAGCGGGTCGGCGTTCGCGCCTGTCGTACTCATGAGTACGACACTACGCACCCCGTCGGCAGACCCCTCGAAGGAGTGGTCTTCTTCACTTCCGTATGACACATACAGCTACCAACCGACTACCCTTGGTGAACATGAAAATTGCTTTCGTCGGGAAGGGCGGCAGCGGCAAGACCACGCTCTCCTCCCTCTTCATCCGCCACCTCGTGGCGGCCGGCGCCCCGGTGGTCGCCATCGACGCGGACATCAACCAGCACCTCGGGCCCGCACTCGGCCTCGACGAGGCGGAGGCCGCCGCGCTGCCCGCCATGGGCGAACGACTGCCGGTAATCAAGGACTATCTGCGCGGCAGCAACCCACGCATCGCCTCCGCCGCCACGATGATCAAGACGACCCCGCCCGGCGAGGGCTCGAGGCTGGTCCGGGTGCGCGAGCCGAATCCGGTCTACGACGCCTGCGCGCGACCGGTGGAACTCGACGGTGGCGCCGTCCGTTTGATGGTCACCGGCCCCTTCACGGACGCCGACCTGGGGGTCGCCTGCTACCACTCCAAGACGGGAGCGGTGGAGCTGTTCCTGAACCACCTCGTCGACGGCCCCGACGAGTACGTGGTGGTCGACATGACCGCCGGTTCGGACTCCTTCGCCTCCGGCATGTTCACCCGCTTCGACATGACGTTCCTCGTCGCCGAGCCGACCCGGAAGGGGGTCTCCGTCTATCGCCAGTACAAGGAATACGCCCGCGACTTCGGCGTAGCGCTGAAGGTCGTCGGCAACAAGATCCAGGAACAGGACGACATCGACTTCCTGCGCGCGGAGGTCGGGGACGACCTGCTCGTGACCGTCGGCCGCTCGGACTGGGTGCGCGCCATGGAGAAGGGCCGACCGCCCCGGTTCGATCTGCTGGAGGATGCCAACGCCCGCGCCCTGCACACCCTGCGGGCCGGCGCCGACGCCACCTACGAGCTGCGGGACTGGGAGCGCTACACCCGCCAGATGGTGCACTTCCATCTGAAGAACGCCGAGGCGTGGGGCAACGAGCGCACCGGGGCCGACCTGGCGGCGCAGATCGACCCCGCCTTCGTGCTCGGCGAAAGCCTCGGCGCGGAGGTCACAACTGCCGTGTGACACCTTCGGCTTCGGGTGACGCTTCGGCTTCGGGCGACACATACGGCTTCAGGTGACGCCTACGGCATGCGAGTGACACCTACAACTTCAGGTGACACCTACGGCCCGCGAGTGACACCTACAGGCCCGCGAGTGACGCCTACTGCTTGAACGCAGGCGCCCCGGGCACGCCCTTGGGCGCCGGGGCCGGACGGCCGGAGAGGAAGGCCGCCCAGCCCTGCCTGGGCGCCTTGCCCACCTCCAGAGTGCGCAGCCTCTCCAGGGTCTTCGGGTCCTGGGCGTCCAGCCAGTCGACCAGCTGATGGAAGGAGACACATCGCACGTCCGGCTTGTTGCACACCTCCCTCACCGTGTCCTCGACGGCGCGCATGTAGGTGCCGCCGTTCCAGGACTCGAAGTGGTTGCCGATGATCAGCGGGGCGCGGTTGCCGTCGTAGGCCCGGTAGAAACCCTTGATCAAGCCGTCGCGCATCTGGTCGCCCCAGTAGTCGAACTTGTCCGGGTCGCCCTGGGTCTCGGTGCCGGACTGGTTGACCATGAAGTTGTAGTCCATGGTCAGCTGCTCATAGGTGTGGCCGGGGAAGGGCACCAGCTGCATCGACAGGTCCCACAGGCCCTCCTTCATCTTGGGCCAGACCTGGTTGTCGACCCCGCTGGAGTCATAGCGGAAGCCCAGCTGGCGGGCCGCCTGCATGAAGTTCTTCTGGCCCTCCAGGCAGGGGGTGCGGGCGCCGATCAGCTCCTTGTCGTAGTCGAAGGGCAGCGGGGCCGACTTCTTCATGCCGGTGTTGGTCTTCCAGGTCTTCACGAACTGCTTGGCCTGGGCGATCTCGCTCTTCCACTCGTCCACCGACCAGGTACCGACCCCGCCGTTGGGCCCGCAGAAGTGGCCGTTGAAGTGCGTGCCGATCTCATTGCCCTCCAGCCACGCCAGCCGTGCCTGCTTGACGGTGTCGGCGATGCCCTTCTCGTCGTTGAAACCGATGTCGGAGCTGCCCGGCTCGTGCTGTGGCGGCTTGTACAGCTCACGCTTCTCCTTCGGCAGCATGTACACACCGCTGAGGAAGTACGTCATGGTCGCGTGGTTCTCCTTGGCGACCTTGCGGAAGTGCGAGAACAGCTTCTGACTGTCCTCGCCCGCACCGTCCCAGGAGAACACGACGAACTGCGGGGGCTTCTGACCAGGCTTCAGCCGCTCGGGTCTGGGCAGATAAGGCTGAGAGCCGGTGTACGCGGTGGATCCGTCACCGATCAGCCGGAGCACGCTCTGCGGCGCCGGGGCCGCCTTCTGCGGGCCGGGCGCTCCTTCCTTCGAACCGTGGGAGCCGGTCGCGCAAGCGGCGAGCGACGAGGCACAGGCCGCGGCGACCATGGCGCCGACGGCGATCCTGTGGGTGGCGGCCATGTTCCGCCCACCTTCTTCCTTCTCTCAGGCAAACGCCGACTAGGGCCGTTATCCGGTGATGTGCCGGGCTTGAACCGACAGTGCGGCCAAGGTTGCACGGGACAGAGAAGGAATTAGTACGACAAGCCGATCAAATGATCAGTTCACTCATGCGAGGGATCAACTGATCCATTTGCTCCGAAAAGCCATGCATGGCCTTTACGTGGCATTACGGTTCCTTTGCCAAGCGTTGCTCCATCCCGCCGCCCAGGAGGAGACGGGACCATGTCAGCCTGCGCACCCCCGCACACCCAGCACCCACACCCGCCGCACGGCCCGCCGCCGGGCAGCCGGACCCGCTTCCCCGTGGCGGGCGCCGACCTGTCGGCGGCCGTCGCGGTCTTCCTGATCGCCCTGCCCCTGTCCCTCGGCATCGCCCTGGCCACCAGTGCCCCGCTCCAGGCCGGCCTCGTCGCCGCCGCCGTGGGCGGACTCGTCGCCGGCCGGCTCGGCGGCTGCCCGCTCCAGGTCAGCGGCCCGGCCGCCGGACTCACCGTGGTCACCGCCGACCTGATCCACCGCTTCGGCTGGCGGGCGACCTGCGGCATCACCGTTCTCGCCGGACTCGCCCAACTCGGCCTCGGCTGCCTACGGGTGGCCCGCGGCGCGCTCGCGGTCAGCCCGGCGGTGGTGCACGGCATGCTCGCCGGGATCGGCATCACCATCGCCGTCGCCCAGCTGCACATCGTCCTCGGCGGCAGCCCCGACAGCTCCGTCCTCACCAACGTGCGCGCATTGCCCGCCCAGTTGGCCCACCTGCATCCGGCCGCCGTCTCGATGAGCGCGCTGACGCTCGCCCTGCTGCTGGCCTGGCCCCGCCTGCCCGGCCGCACCGGCCGGATGCTGCGACGCGTGCCGGCCGCCCTCGTCGCCGTCACCGGCGCCACCGCCACGGCGGCCCTCACCGGTCTGGACCTGCCCAGAGTCGACCTGCCGTCCTGGCACAGCCACGCCCTGGCCGGGCTCCCCGAGGGCCCAGCGCCGGGCCTGGCCGCCGCCGTGCTCACCACCACCCTGGTCTGCAGCGTGCAGTCGCTGCTCGGCGCGGTGGCCGTGGACAAGCTGGTCGCGGCCCGGCCCGGCGGGCTCCCCCGCGTCGGCCGCTCCGACCTGGACCGGGAGCTGCTGGGCCAGGGCGCCGCCAACATGGTCTCCGGGGCGCTGGGCGGACTGCCGGTGGCCGGGGTGGCCGTGCGCAGTACCGTCAATGTGAACTCGGGTGCCGTGAGCCGGAACTCCACGATGCTGCACGGCGTTCTCGTAGTAGTCGCCGCGCTGCTGATGGTCCCGGCTCTGGAGGAGATCCCGCTCGCCTCCCTCGCCGCCCTGGTCATGGCCGTCGGTATCCAGATGGTGTCCCTGCACCACATCCGCACGGTGACGCGCCACCGCGAAGTGCCGGTCTACGCCGCGACCACACTCGGCGTGGTGCTCCTCGGTGTCCTGCAGGGCGTGCTCCTCGGGGTCGCCGTGGCGGTCGCCGTCGCCCTGCGCCGCCTCACCCGCACCCGCATCACCCATGACGAGAAGGAAGGAGTCCATTACGTAAGAATCCGAGGTCAGTTGACGTTCCTGGCGGTGCCCCGGCTAAGCCGGTCCCTGCATCTCGTACCCCAAGGCTCCCATGCCGTCGTGGAGTTGCACGGTTCGTTCATGGACCACGCGGCGTACGAGTCGCTGCAGGACTGGCGCAGCTCCCACACCGCGCGCGGCGGTACGGCCGAGCTGTCGGGCCGACGCGGCGGAATCCGGACCGGCGGGCCGACCCCGACCACCGGGCCGAGCCCAACCGCCGGGCCGCGCCCAACCGCCAAGCAAACCGCGCCCACCAAACCGACCCAGACCGCCGAGCCAACCCCATACGCCGGGCCGGGCCCAACCGCCAGCCAAATCCCACCCACCGGACCGAACCAGACCGCCGGGCAAACCTCGCCCACCAGACCGAGCCCGACGGCCGAGCAAGCCCCGCCCACCGAACCGACCCGGACCACCGAGCCAACCCCATCCACCGAACCGAGCCCATCCACTTCCACCGGGCCGACCCAGTCCGCCGCCTGCCGGTGCCGGCCCTGGACGCCCTGGCGCAGTCACCGGGCCTGCTTCCCGGAGGCCGTCGGCGCCCTGGCCGGGCGGGAGGCCCGGCACGAACTGGTCCGTGGGGTCGGCTCGTTCCAGCGCAACACCGCACCGCTGGTGCGGGACGAGCTGGCGCGGCTCGCCCGGGAGGGCCAGCGGCCCGCGCAGCTCTTCCTCACCTGCGCCGACTCCCGGCTCGTCACGTCGATGATCACCGCCAGTGGTCCCGGCGACCTGTTCGTCGTCCGCAACGTCGGCAACCTGGTGCCGATGCCGGGCGAGGAGCACGGCGACGAGTCGGTGGCGGCCGCCGTCGAGTACGCCGTGGAGGTACTGAAGGTGAGGTCCATCACGGTGTGCGGGCACTCCGGGTGCGGGGCGATGCAGGCGCTGCTGACCGCCGGGCCCGGGGGTGCGGCGACACCGCTGAGGCGGTGGCTCAGGCACGGCCTGCCGAGCCTGGCACGGATGGCCGACGACCGGTGCACCCGGCCCCGGGTGGCCGGGCGGACGCCCACCGACGCGGTGGAGCAACTGTGCCTGACCAACGTGGTCCAGCAGCTGGAACACCTGCGGGTGCACGCCCCGGTCGCGCGGGCGCTGGCGGCCGGGGCGCTGGAGCTGCACGGGATGTACTTCCACGTGGGCGAGGCGCAGGCCTACCTGCTCGGTCGAACCGGGACGGTGTTCGAGGACGTGAGAGAGAACGGGAGCGCGGCGGAGGAGCCGCGCGGTCCGCTGTGAACGATCACCTCAGAGAGGTCTAAACCAATTTGGCCGTGGACTCTTGTCATCGGACCCCCGCGTCTGATGAGCTGTGGCCTGGGACACAACGGACACCCTTCGAGAGGGAGATGTCGTGAGCAACGAAAGCCTGGCCAACCTGCTCAAGGAAGAACGCAGGTTCGCGCCCCCCGCCGACCTGGCCGCGCATGCCAACGTCACCGCGGAGGCGTATGCACAGGCCAAGGCTGACAGGCTCGGCTTCTGGGCCGAGCAGGCCCGTCGGCTGACCTGGGCCAAGGAACCGACCGAGACGCTGGACTGGTCGAACCCGCCGTTCGCGCAGTGGTTCAAGGACGGCGAGCTGAACGTCGCCTACAACTGCGTGGACCGGCACGTGGAGTCAGGGCACGGGGACCGTGTCGCCATCCACTTCGAGGGCGAGCCCGGCGACAGCCGCTCGATCACCTACGCCGAGCTGAAGGACGAGGTCTCCAAGGCGGCCAACGCTCTGCTGGAGCTGGGCGTTCGCAAGGGCGACCGGGTCGCCATCTACATGCCGATGATCCCGGAGACCGCGATCGCGATGCTGGCCTCGGCCCGGATCGGCGCCGCGCACTCGGTCGTCTTCGGCGGCTTCTCGGCGGACGCGCTCGCGACCCGCATCAAGGACGCGGACGCCAAGGTCGTCATCACCACCGACGGCGGCTACCGTCGCGGCAAGCCGTCCGCGCTGAAGCCCGCCGTGGACGAGGCGATCGGCAAGGTCGACAACGTCGAGCACGTGCTCGTGGTGCGCCGTACCGGCCAGGACGTGGCGTGGACCGACGGCCGGGACGTGTGGTGGCACGAGCTGGTCGAGCGGCAGTCGGCCGAGCACACCCCGGAGGCGTTCGAGGCGGAGCATCCGCTGTTCATCCTCTACACCTCCGGCACGACCGGGAAGCCGAAGGGCATCCTGCACACCACCGGCGGCTACCTCACCCAGTGCGCGTACACCCACTGGGCGGTCTTCGACCTCAAGCCGGAGACGGACGTGTACTGGTGCACGGCCGACGTCGGCTGGGTCACCGGGCACTCGTACATCGTGTACGGCCCGCTGGCCAACGGCGCGACGCAGGTCATGTACGAGGGCACGCCGGACACCCCGCACCAGGGCCGGTTCTGGGAGATCGTGCAGAAGTACAAGGTCACGATCCTCTACACCGCGCCGACGGCGATCCGGACGTTCATGAAGTGGGGCGACGACATCCCCGCCAAGTTCGACCTGTCCTCCCTGCGCGTCCTCGGCTCGGTGGGCGAGCCCATCAACCCCGAGGCCTGGATCTGGTACCGCAAGAACATCGGCGCGGATCGGACGCCCGTGGTGGACACCTGGTGGCAGACCGAGACCGGCGCAATGATGATCTCGCCGCTGCCCGGCGTCACCGCGGCCAAGCCCGGCTCCGCGCAGATGCCGCTGCCCGGCATCAGCGCGACCGTCGTCGACGACGAGGCGAACGAGGTGCCCGACGGCGGCGGTGGCTACCTGGTGCTGACCGAGCCCTGGCCGTCGATGCTGCGCACCATCTGGGGCGACGACCAGCGGTTCATCGACACCTACTGGTCCCGCTTCGAGGGCAAGTACTTCGCCGGTGACGGCGCGAAGAGGGACGACGACGGCGACATCTGGCTGCTGGGCCGGGTGGACGACGTGATGCTCGTGTCCGGGCACAACATCTCGACCACCGAGGTGGAGTCGGCGCTCGTCTCCCACCCGTCGGTCGCCGAGGCGGCCGTCGTCGGTGCCACCGACGAGACCACCGGCCAGGCGATCGTCGCGTTCGTGATCCTGCGCGGTACGGCCGCGGAGACCGAGGCGCTCGTCGGTGAGCTGCGCGACCACGTGGGCACCACGCTCGGGCCGATCGCCAAGCCCAAGCGGATCCTGCCGGTGGCCGAGCTGCCCAAGACCCGCTCCGGCAAGATCATGCGCCGTCTGCTGCGGGACGTGGCCGAGAACCGCCAGCTCGGTGACGTCACCACGCTGACCGACAGCACGGTCATGGACCTCATCCAGGCGAAGCTGCCCGCGGCGCCCAGCGAGGACTAGGCGGAACGGCGGAAAGGGCGCCCGGTGTCGTCACCGGGCGCCCTCTTTTCGTTCGCCTCACTAACGTCTGGCGTCAAAATCCGGTAAAGTGGCAGCCTCAGGGTGTGCCGGGAAGTCTGGTCGGCGACGCCGTCGACGACCCGTGCGACGGCGTGATCATCGTCGTACGACCCGGAGGTCCCCGCCGTGGCCGCGCTCAGCACCCGTAAAGCCCCCAGGAAGGCACTCGGACGTCTCTCCCTGCCGGAGCGGACGTTCGTCGCGGACGCGCTGCGGACCGAGACCGTCGGCGGCGTTCTGCTGCTGCTCGCCGCCGTGGCGGCGCTGATCTGGGCAAACGTCCCCGTCCTGCACCACAGCTACGAGTCCGTCAGCCACTTCCACCTCGGCCCCGGCGCGCTCGGCCTGAACCTCTCCGTGGCGCACTGGGCCGCCGACGGGCTCCTCGCGGTGTTCTTCTTCGTCGCCGGCATCGAGCTCAAGCGCGAGCTGGTCGCCGGGGACCTGCGCGACCCCAGGGCGGCCGTGCTGCCCGTAGTGGCCGCGGTGTGCGGCATGGCCGTACCCGCGCTCGTCTACACCCTCACCACCCTCACCGGGCACGCCTCGACGCAGGGCTGGGCGGTGCCCACCGCCACCGACATCGCCTTCGCGCTCGCCGTCCTCGCGGTCATCGGCACCTCCCTGCCCAGCTCCCTGCGCGCCTTCCTGCTCACCCTCGCCGTGGTCGACGACCTCTTCGCGATCCTGATCATCGCGATCTTCTTCACCGACCGGCTGAACTTCGCCGCGCTCGGCGGAGCCGCCGCCGGACTGGCCGTCTTCTGGCTGCTGCTGCGCAAGGGCGTACGCGGCTGGTACGTGTACGTGCCGCTCGCCGTGGTGATCTGGGCGCTGATGTACAACAGCGGCGTGCACGCCACCATCGCCGGTGTGGCGATGGGCCTGATGCTGCGCTGCACCACCCGGGAGGGTGAGCAGCACTCGCCCGGCGAGCACATCGAGCACCTGGTGCGGCCCCTGTCCGCCGGGCTCGCCGTACCGATGTTCGCGCTGTTCAGCGCCGGGGTGACGGTCTCCGGCGGGGCACTCGGGGATGTGTTCACCAGGCCGGAGACGCTCGGCGTGGTGCTCGGGCTGGTCGTCGGCAAGACGCTCGGCATCTTCGGCGGCACCTGGCTGACCGTCCGCTTCACCCGCGCCTCCCTCAGCGAGGACCTCGCCTGGGCCGACGTCTTCGCGGTGGCCGCCCTCTCCGGCATCGGCTTCACCGTCTCCCTGCTCATCGGCGAACTCGCCTTCGCCGGCAACGCCGTCCTCACCGACGAGGTCAAGGCGGCCGTCCTCACCGGATCGCTCCTCGCGGCGCTGTGCGCGACGGTCCTGCTGAAGATGCGCAACGCCCGGTACCGCAGGCTGTGCGAGGAGGAGGAGCGCGACGAGGACCTCGACGGCATCCCGGACGCCTACGAGCAGGACGAGCCGGCCTACCACCTGCGCATGGCCGAGATCCACGAACGCAAGGCCGCCGAACACCGGCGGATGGCCGCCGAGAAGGCCGCCGCGGCGCGCCACGGGCTTCAGGAAGTGCCGGGCGGGGCAGGCGAGGAGGATGACCGTCCGGCATGATCTGACGAGACGGTACAAAACTAGACGGCCACACGAGCGGGCCCGCCGGCCGCGTACGACGGCAGTACGACAGTGGTACGACGGCACGGCACGCCCGCGGCACGAGACACCTCGTAAGGGAGAACGCGATGAGCGCACCCGACGGCAGCCCGGTCGGCGCCGAACGCAGCATCGGCCAGCTGTTCGCCTCGGCGACGACCGAATTGTCGGCGCTGGTGCACGACGAGATCGCCCTGGCCAAGGCCCAGATGAAGCAGGACGTCAAGCGCGGCGCGGTCAGCGGCGGCGCGTTCACGGCGGCCCTGGTGCTGCTCGTCTTCTCGCTCCCGATGCTCAACTTCGCCCTCGCCTACGGCATCCGGACCTGGAGCGGCTGGAACCTGGCGATCTGCTTCGTGCTGTCCTTCGCGGCGAACGTGGTCCTCGCCGGCCTCCTCGCACTGATCGGCCTGGTGTTCGCGAAGAAGGCCAAGAAGGCCCAGGGCCCGCAGAAGGTGGCCGCCTCGATGAAGGAGACGGCGGGCGTGCTGCAGAACGCCAAGCCGCACCCCCGCGCGGAGCTGCCCGAGGACCGGGCGCCCGCGGCCATCGAGACTGTGGCACGCTCGTCGTCATGACGGACCCCGCCCCCTCGGTCGTACGGATCGAAGGTCCCTGGACGCACAGGGACGTCGCCGCCAACGGCGCCCGCTTCCACATCGCCGAGCTCGGCGACGGCCCCCTGGTGCTGCTGCTGCACGGCTTCCCGCAGTTCTGGTGGACCTGGCGGCACCAGCTGGTCGCGCTCGCGGACGCGGGCTACCGGGCGGTGGCGATGGACCTGCGGGGCGTCGGCGGCAGCGACCGCACGCCCCGCGGGTACGACCCGGCCAACCTCGCGCTCGACGTCACCGGCGTGATCCGCTCGCTCGGCGAACCTGACGCGGCGCTGGTCGGCCACGACCTGGGCGGCTATCTGGCATGGACGGCGGCGGCGATGCGGCCCAAGCTCGTACGGCGGCTCGCGGTCGTCTCGATGCCGCATCCACGGCGCTGGCGCGCGGCCATGCTGCGGGACGCCCGGCAGGCGACCGCCAACTCCTACATCTGGGGCTTCCAGCGGCCGTGGCTTCCCGAGCGCCAACTCACCGCCGACGGCGCCGAGTTGGTGGGCCGGCTGATCCGGGAGTGGTCCGGGCCGCGGCCGCCGGAGGACGAGGCGGTGGATACCTACCGGCGGGCCATGTGCATCCCGTCGACGGCGCACTGCTCGATCGAGCCGTACCGCTGGCTGGTGCGCTCGCTGGCCCGCCCGGACGGCATCCAGTTCAACCGCAGGATGAAGCGGCCGGTGCGGGTGCCCACGCTCCATCTGCACGGCTCGCTGGACGCGGTGACGCGCACCCGCAGCGCTGCCGGATCGGGCGAGTACGTCGAAGCGCCGTACCGCTGGCGCCTGTTCGACGGCCTCGGCCACTTCCCGCACGAGGAGGATCCCGCCGCCTTCTCCACGGAGCTCATCAACTGGCTGAAGGATCCCGAGCCGGACCGGTGAGGATCACCCGTATCGGTGATGGAGACCGGTGACAGTGCGGTGACGGTTCGATGCGCGGAGTATCCGGTTCATGAACAGTTGTCCCTCGAACGGCCACATGCCTGCCGCATAGGCCAATTGAGCGGCGCTCAGGCGGTTATCGACCTTCGGGCAGGGGCACACGTCGGGGTATGGGCTGGACGCACGACTACAGTGACGCACCCCGCAACCGCCGCTCCGCCGCCGGTGTGGGCACGCCTCAGCGAGGCAACCCGCAACTCGCGGAAGGAGACCTCCGCGTGGGAATCCCGCGCATCCTGCGCCGCAGGGCCCGCTGGGTCTCGATGCGTCTGCGTCATCCGCGCGGCTGAACGGCGCCCCCGGCCGACCGGGGCTCACAGCGCGCAGCTGTCGGTACCCACCTGCTCGTTCGCCGTACGTCCCCGCTGGATGTCGGGCTGGATCTCGTCCGCCGTGAGGGCGTAGCCGGTCTGGGCGTCGTCGAGGGACTTGGCGAACACCACGCCGTAGACACGGCCGTCCGGGGTGAGCAGCGGGCCGCCCGAGTTGCCCTGGCGGACGATCGTGTACAGCGAGTAGACGTCGCGGCGGACGGTGCCGCGGTGGTAGATGTCCGGGCCGTTGGCCGTGATGCGCCCGCGCACGCGCGCGGCGCGCACGTCGTACGAACCGTTCTCCGGAAAGCCCGCGACGATCGCGCCGTCGCCCCCGGCCGCGTCCTGCCCGGAGAACCGCAGGGCGCTCGCCTTCAGGTCGGGAACGTCGAGCACGGCGATGTCGCGCTTCCAGTCGTACAGGACCACCTTGGCGTCGTACTTGCGGCCCTCGCCGCCTATCTGCACGGTGGGCGCGTCGACGCCGCCGACGACGTGCGCGTTGGTCATGACCCGGCGGTTGGCGAAGACGAAGCCCGTGCCCTCCAGGACCTTGCCGCAGCTCTGGGCGGTGCCGGTGACCTTGACGATCGAGCGCTGGGCGCGCACGGCGACCGGGCTGTTCGCGAGGGCCGGGTCGGGCGGCTGGACGTCCTTGATCGGCTCGTTGGCGAACGGGCTGAAGACCTGCGGGAAGCCGTTCTGCGCCAGGACGGAGGAGAAGTCCGCGAACCAGGTGTCGGCCTGTGCGGGCAGCGCCCGGGAGACGCCGAGCAGCACCTTGGAGCCGCGAACCTCCCTGCCGAGGGTCGGCAGGGTGGTGCCGGCCAGGGCGGATCCGATCAGCCAGGCCACCAGCAGCATGGCCACGACGTTGACCAGGGCGCCGCCGGTGGCGTCCAGGGCGCGGGCCGGGGACCAGGTGATGTACCGGCGCAGTTTGTTGCCCAGGTGGGTGGTCAAGGCCTGGCCGACGGAGGCACAGACGATGACGACGACCACGGCGACCACGGCGGCGGTCGTGCCGACGTCCGCGTTGTCGGTCACGGCGTCCCAGATCACGGGCAGCGTGTATACGGCGACGAGGCCGCCGCCCAGGAACCCGATCACCGACAGGATGCCGACGACGAAGCCCTGGCGGTAGCCCACGACCGCGAACCACACGGCCGCGACCAGCAACAGGATGTCCAGCACGTTCACGGGATCACCCTGTCATGACCGCCAGTCGAGTGGGACCTTCTTCTCCCTGTCCCAGGGGCGCTCCCAGCCCGCGAAATGCAGCAGGCGGTCGATCACCCCGGCCGTGAAACCCCACACCAGGGCCGATTCGACCAGGAATGCGGGGCCTCGGTGGCCGCTGGGGTGAACGGTGGTGGCGCGGTTGGCGGGGTCCGTGAGATCCGCCACGGGGACCGTGAAGACCCGCGCCGTCTCGTTCGGATCGACGACACCGACCGGGCTGGGCTCGCGCCACCAGCCGAGCACGGGCGTGACGACGAAACCGCTGACCGGGATGTACAGCGCGGGCAGCACACCGAAGAGCTGGACGCCGGAGGGGTCCAGGCCGGTCTCCTCCTCCGCCTCGCGCAGCGCGGCCCTGAGCGGCCCGTCGGTGTGCGGATCGCCGTCCTCGGGGTCGAGCGCGCCGCCGGGGAAGGACGGCTGCCCGGCGTGCGAGCGCAGGGAGCCGGCGCGCTCCATCAGCAGCAGCTCCGGGCCGCGCTCGCCCTCGCCGAACAGGATCAGCACGGCCGACTTGCGGCCCGAGCCGTTCTCCGGCGGCAGGAAGCGGCTCAGCTGGAGCGGCTCGATCGTCTCGACGGCCCGCACCACGGGCGCCAGCCACTGGGGCAGCCCCTCCTTGCTGAGTGTCACCGCGCCGCCCCGCGTCTCACTGGCCCTCGCCATCGCCACCCCCGTCGCTCTTCCTGTCCAACGCCCGAGGGCCCCGAGATCGTTCCGTCACGCGGCCCCCAGTGGCGGGGCCGGCCTGCCGCCCGCGTCGAGGTAGGCCTGCGGGGGCTTCAGGCGCTGGCCGGGGAAGCCGCCCTTCTCGTACTTCAGGAGCTTCCTCGCCTTCTCCGGGTCGGTCTCGCCCTCGCCGTAGGCCGGGCAGAGCGGGGCGATCGGGCAGGCGCCGCACGCGGGCTTGCGGGCGTGGCAGATACGGCGGCCGTGCCAGATCACATGGTGCGACAGGTCGGTCCACTCGGTCTTCGGGAACAGCGCGCCGACGGCCGCCTCGATCTTGTCCGGGTCGCTCTCCTCGGTCCACCGCCAGCGGCGCACGAGCCGCTGGAAGTGCGTGTCCACGGTGATTCCCGGCCGCCCGAAGGCGTTGCCGAGCACGACGAAGGCGGTCTTGCGGCCCACGCCGGGCAGCTTGACCAGGTCCTCCAGCCTGCCGGGCACCTCGCCGCCGAACTCCTCCGCGAGGGCCTTGGAGAGCCCCATGACCGACTTGGTCTTCATCCGGAAGAACCCGCAGGGGCGCAGGATCTCCTCGACCTCCTCCGGGTTGGCGGCGGCCAGGTCCTCGGGGGTCGGGTACTTCGCGAAGAGCGCCGGGGTCGTCTGGTTGACGCGCAGGTCGGTGGTCTGGGCCGACAGCACCGTGGCGACCAGCAGTTGGAAGGGGTTGTCGAAGTCCAGCTCGGGGTGGGCGTACGGGTACACCTCGGCGAGCTCGCGGTTGATGCGGCGGGCGCGGCGGACCAGGGCGGTCCGGGACTCGTCCGTCGGCGGCTTCACGGCGACCTTCTTGACGGGCGCCGCCTTCTTCACGGCCACGGCCTTACCCGCCGCCACGACCTTCTTGGCGGGGGCGACCTTCTTGGCCGCGGCGGCCTTCTTCACCGAGGTCGCCTTCTTGGCCGCGGCGGCCTTCTTCACCGAGGTCGCCTTCTTCGCCGGCGTGGCTTTCTTGGCCGAGACCGCCTCCTTGCCAGGTGCCGCCTTCTTGGCCGGCGCAGCCTTTTTTGCCGTTTTTCCGGTTTTCCTACTACCGCCGGAGCCCTGTTCGCCCACAGCGGAATCGCGACGTACAACCACCCGCTAAGCCCCCTTGGCCTGTGCTCTCACCGGCGATTTGGACACCCGGCCAGCCTAGAGCCCGGCACCGACATCCGCCCCGGACCCGGTGGATCGGCCCCCGATTGGACCCCTGACGCTTACCTCGGGACACCTGTGCGGCATCCTTGTGACAGATCACACTGTTTGGACCGTCCGGCAAAATGGGGAACACGGTCCCCTGGCACTCGGGGGAGCAAGATCCCCTGAGCAGGTCGACAAGGAGAGAACTCAGTGGACGACGTTCTGCGGCGCAACCCGCTCTTCGCGGCTCTCGACGACGAGCAGGCCGCGGAGCTTCGCGCCTCCATGAGTGAGGTGACCCTCGCACGCGGCGACTCCCTGTTCCACGAGGGCGACCCGGGCGACCGGCTGTACGTCGTCACCGAGGGCAAGGTCAAGCTGCACCGCACCTCCCCCGACGGCCGCGAGAACATGCTCGCCGTCGTCGGCCCCGGCGAGCTGATCGGCGAACTGTCGCTCTTCGACCCGGGCCCGCGTACGGCGACCGCGACCGCGCTGACCGAGGTCAAGCTGCTCGGTCTCGGCCACGGCGACCTCCAGCCCTGGCTGAACGCCCGCCCCGAGGTGGCCGGCGCCCTGCTGCGCGCCGTCGCCCGCCGTCTGCGCAAGACCAACGACGCCATGTCCGACCTGGTGTTCTCCGACGTCCCCGGCCGCGTGGCGCGCGCCCTGCTGGACCTCTCCCGCCGCTTCGGCGTGCAGTCCGAGGAGGGCATCCACGTCGTCCACGACCTCACCCAGGAGGAGCTGGCCCAGCTTGTCGGCGCCTCGCGCGAGACCGTGAACAAGGCCCTGGCGGACTTCGCCCAACGCGGGTGGCTCCGCCTGGAGGCGCGGGCGGTCATCCTGCTGGACGTGGAGAGGCTGGCCAAGCGCTCGCGCTGACGCCGGTCCAGGCCGTACGACCTCGGGGTCCGCTTCTCGCGAGCCGGGCCCCGCTGTCGTTGCGCGGGGGCTGCGGGGTGCTGCCCGGGCCGCCTGCCGGCCGCGCCGAAAATGTGCCGCACGGCCGCATCACAGACGGCACAGTTGCCCCATGGCTGAAACCATCCGCCGGCCCGGGCTCGACGACCAGGGCTTCATCGCGCGAGAAGGCTCCCTCGCGCGCGTGCCCGACGTCTTCCGCCCCGTCGTGGCCGCGGCGCGCGACGGGCTGCTGGAGGTCTTCGGCACCCGGCTGCACAGCGCCTACCTCTACGGATCGATCCCGCGCGGCACCGCGCGCGTGGGCCGCAGCGACCTTGACCTGCTGGTCGCGCTCCGGGACGAGCCGGCCGACGCCGACCGGGCCGCCGTACGGACGCTCGGCGAGGCGGTCGACAAGGAGTTCCCGCAGATCGACGGCGCCGGCACGCTGCTGTACGGCAGGGACCGGCTGCTGAGCGAGCTGGAGCGGTACGACTTGGCCTGGTTCGTCGCCTGTCTGTGCACCCCGTTGCTCGGTGAGGACCTCGCCGAGTACCTGCCGCGCTACCGCCCCGACTCCCTGCTCGCCCGCGAGACCAACGGTGACCTGGCGCTGTGGCTGCCCCGCTGGCGGAAGCGGATCGCGGACGCCGAGGACACCGAGGAGGCCCGGCGCCCCCTCGTGCGCTTCATGTCCCGGCATCTCGTCCGCACCGGCTTCACGCTCGTCATGCCCCGCTGGAACGGCTGGACCAGCGATCTGCGCGAGATGGCCGAGGTGTGCGGCACCTACTACCCCGAGCGGGCCGCACAGCTGCGGACGGCGGCGCGGTACGGCCAGGAACCCGCAGGCGATCCGGAGGCGCTGCGGTCGTACGTGGACGACCTCGGACCCTGGCTCGCCGACGAGTACACGCGCGTGCACGGCGTGAAGGCCCCGCGCCCGGAGGACTGACGCCGGAGGACCCGGAGGACCCGGAGGACCCGGAGGACCCGGAGGACCCGGAGGACCCGGAGGACTCCGACGGCGGCGGAAGGGCCGCCGCCCGCCGTCCGGGCACCGGGCACGAGGACGTGGCCCGGTTCGTCCCCGGCGTGTACCGCGCTTGCGCGACGACCGCCCGGTGGCAACCTCCCCGCTACCACGGACGGATCACCGGCCTGTGCGGCATCCGCGACCCGGGCGCTCGGCGGCTAGATCAGCCCGTGCTCGCTCAGGTAGTCCAGCTGGGCCCGTACCGACAGCTCCGCCGCCGGCCACAGCGAGCGGTCCACGTCGGCGTACACGTGGGCGACGACCTGGGCCGGGGTGCGGTAGCCGTCCTCGACCGCCGTCTCCACCTGGGCGAGCCGGTGGGCGCGGTGGGCGAGGTAGAACTCGACGGCGCCCTGGGCGTCCTCCAGGACCGGCCCGTGGCCCGGCAGGACGGTGTGCACGCCGTCGTCCACGGTCAGGGACCGCAGCCGGCGCAGGGAGTCCAGATAGTCGCCCAGGCGGCCGTCCGGGTGCGCCACGACCGTCGTACCGCGCCCGAGGATGGTGTCGCCGGTCAGCACGGCCCGGTCGGCCGGGAGATGGAAGCTCAGCGAGTCCGCGGTGTGCCCGGGCGTCGGTACGACCCTCAGCTCCAGGCCGCCGACGGTGATCACGTCCCCGGCGGCCAGGCCCTCGTCGCCCAGGCGCAGCGCCGGATCGAGGGCACGCACGCGCGTGCCGGTGAGTTCCGCGAAACGGGCGGCGCCCTCGGCGTGGTCGGGGTGGCCGTGGGTGAGCAGGGTGAGGCCTATGCGCTTGCCGGCCTTCTCGGCGGTGTCGACGACGCTGCGCAGATGGGCGTCGTCCAGCGGGCCCGGGTCGATCACCACGGCGAGATCGGAGTCGGGCTCGGCGACGATCCAGGTGTTGGTGCCGTCGAGGGTCATCGCGGAGGCGTTGGGGGCGAGGACGTTGACGGCCCGTTCGGTGGCGGGGCCGGACAGCACTTGGCCGCGGGGCTGGCCCGGCAGCGTGCTTGCGTCGGTCATGCGGGGCCTCCACCCGTCGTCTCGGCCGTCGTCGGAGCCGTCGGAATGTGCTTGGTGAACTCCTCGTGCCCCGGCCAGGACAGGACAATCTCGCCGTTCTGGAGGCGGGCGCGGGCCAGCACCGGTGTCATGTCGCGCCCGGGGGCCGCCGCGAGCGTCTCGGCGGCGGTGGCGTACGGCGTCAGCTGGCGCAGGGTGGCGATGGTGGGCGGCATCATCAGCAGCTCGCCCTTGTCGTAGCGGGCGGCGGCCTCCGCGGGACGGATCCACACCGTGCGGTCGGCCTCCGTGGAGGCGTTCCGGGTGCGCTGGCCCTCGGGCAGGACGGCCACGAAGAACCAGGTGTCGTAGCGGCGGGCCTCGAACTCCGGGGTGATCCAGCGGGTCCATGCTCCCAGCAGGTCCGAGCGCAGCACCAGACCGCGCCGGTGAAGGAACTCGGCGAAGGACAGCTCGCGCGCGACCAGCGCGGCCCGGTCCGCCTCCCAGTCCTCCCCGGTGGTGTCGCCGACGACCGACTCCGCGTCGGGTCCGGCGAGCAGCACGCCGGCCTCCTCGTACGTCTCCCGTACGGCCGCGCAGACGATCGCCTGGGCGCCCGACTCGTCGACGCCGAGCCGCTCCGCCCACCACGCGCGCGTGGGGCCCGCCCAGCGCACCAGACGGTCGTCGTCACGCGGGTCGACACCGCCCCCGGGATAGGCGTACGCGCCTCCGGCGAAGGCCATGGAAGCGCGTCTGCGCAGCATGTGGACCGCGGGGCCGTCCGGTGTGTCCTTCAGGAGCAGCACCGTGGCCGCGCGCCGGGGGGACACCGGGGTGAGGGTGCCGTCCGCGAGCGCACGGATACGGTCCGGCCACTCCGGGGGGTACCACTGACCGTTCGCCATGGGCGGAGGCTATCCCGTGTAGGGCGAATGTTCGAGAGGTGCCCGAGGTCAGAGGCGTTCCGGTCGGTTCGGGTGGGTTACTGGGCGAGCTCCACCTGGATCTCGACCTCCACCGGGGCGTCCAGCGGCAGCACCGCGACGCCGACCGCGCTGCGGGCGTGCACGCCCTTCTCGCCGAGCACCTCGCCGAGCAGTTCGCTGGCGCCGTTGACGACACCGGGCTGGCCGGTGAAGTCGGACGCGGAGGCGACGAACCCGACGACCTTCACCACGCGCGCGATGCGGTCCAGGTCGCCGACCACGGACTTCACGGCGGCCAGCGCGTTCAGCGCACAGGTGCGGGCCAGGTCCTTGGCCTCCTCCGCCGTGACCTCCGCGCCCACCTTGCCCGTGACGGGCAGCTTGCCCTCGACCATCGGCAGCTGGCCGGCGGTGTAGACGTACACACCGGACTGCACGGCCGGCTGGTACGCGGCCAGCGGCGGTACGACCTCCGGCAGGGTCAGGCCCAGTTCGGCCAGCTTGGCCTCGACCGCGCTCATGCCTGCTTCTCCCGCTTCAGGTAGGCCACGAGCTGCTCGGGGTTGTTGGGCCCGGGCACGACCTGGACGAGCTCCCAGCCGTCCTCGCCCCAGGTGTCCAGAATCTGCTTCGTGGCATGGACGAGCAGCGGCACGGTTGCGTATTCCCACTTGGTCATGGGGCCGACTGTAGCCGCTGTGGCCGGTGGGGCAGGCGGCCGACCGTCGGCGGCGTCGTCCACAGACGGGGCGGCCGGTGTGACCTTCGTTATCCACAGCCTCCCGCGTGAGTGTCGAGCGGACTGGTTAGTCTCGAAGGCGTGAGCAGGCTCCAGGTCGTCAGCGGCAAGGGCGGGACCGGAAAGACGACGGTCGCCGCCGCACTGGCGCTGGCCCTCGCGACCGAAGGGAAGCGGACGCTTCTCGTGGAGGTCGAGGGCCGGCAGGGCATCGCCCAGCTCTTCGAGACGGAGGCGTTGCCGTACGAGGAGCGGAAGATCGCGGTCGCGCCCGGGGGCGGCGAGGTGTACGCCCTCGCCATAGACGCCGAACTGGCCCTTCTGGACTACCTCCAGATGTTCTACAAACTGGGCGGTGCGGGCCGGGCCCTGAAGAAGCTCGGTGCGATCGACTTCGCCACCACCATCGCGCCGGGCATCAGGGACGTGCTGCTCACCGGCAAGGCGTGCGAGGCCGTGCGCCGCAAGGACCGCTCCGGCCGGTTCGTGTACGACTACGTCGTCATGGACGCCCCGCCGACGGGCCGCATCACCCGCTTCCTGAACGTCAACGACGAGGTGGCGGGCCTGGCGAAGATCGGACCCATACACAATCAGGCGCAGGCGGTGATGCGGGTGCTCAAGTCGCCGGAGACGGCGGTGCACCTGGTGACGCTGCTGGAGGAGATGCCGGTCCAGGAGACCGCCGACGGCATCGCCGAACTGCGCGCGGCACGGCTGCCCGTGGGCCGGGTCATCGTGAACATGGTCCGGCCGGAGGTGTTGGACGCCACCGACCTGGAACTCGTACGGACCGTGCGGCGTTCCTCCGTTGCGCAGGCGTTGTCGTCGGCCGGTCTGGGCGGGGCCCGGCGCGGCGGGAACGCGGAGAAGCTGGTGGACCCGCTGCTGGACCAGGCGGCGGAGTACGCCGAGCGGTACGCGCTGGAGCAGGACCAGCGCGCGGTCCTCGCCGAGCTGGGCCTGCCACTGGGCGAACTGCCGCTGCTCGCCGAGGGCATGGACCTGGCAGGCCTGTACGAACTCGCCACCGAGCTGCGGAAGCAGGGGTTGACATGAGTCCGGACCCGGCCGAGGCACCCGGCACAGCGCAGACGGCCGCTGGGCCGGCGAAGACCGCAGGGCGGAAGAAGGCCGACGGGTGGGAGAAGGCCCACGGTCTCTCCCCCGCGCGCCTGCTGGACGTCGACCCGCTGCTGGACGACCCGAGGACCCGGATCGTGGTGTGCTGCGGCTCGGGCGGGGTCGGAAAGACGACGACCGCGGCGGCCCTCGGCCTGCGGGCGGCCGAGCGGGGCCGCAAGGTGGTCGTGCTGACCATCGACCCGGCCCGTCGGCTGGCCCAGTCGATGGGCATCGACTCCCTCGACAACGTCCCGCGCCGGGTGAAGGGCACCGAGGGCGAGGGCGAACTGCACGCCATGATGCTCGACATGAAGCGCACCTTCGACGAGGTCGTGGAGGCGCACGCGGACCCCGAGCGGGCGGCCACGATCCTGGCGAACCCCTTCTACCAGTCGCTCTCGGCGGGCTTCGCGGGCACGCAGGAGTACATGGCCATGGAAAAGCTGGGCCAGCTGCGCGCGAAGGACGAGTGGGACCTGATCGTCGTCGACACCCCGCCGTCCCGCTCGGCGCTGGACTTCCTGGACGCGCCGAAGCGGCTGGGCTCCTTCCTGGACGGCCGCCTGATCCGCCTCCTCACCGCTCCCGCCAAGCTGGGCGGACGCGCGGGCATGGCCTTCCTCAACGTCGGCATGTCGATGATGACCGGCACGCTCGGCAAGCTGCTGGGCGGTCAGCTGCTGAAGGACGTGCAGACGTTCGTGGCTGCGATGGACACCACCTTCGGCGGGTTCCGCACGCGCGCGGACGCCACGTACAAGCTGCTCCAGGCGCCCGGTACGGCGTTTCTGGTGGTCGCGGCCCCGGAGCGGGACGCGTTGCGCGAGGCGGCGTACTTCGTGGAGCGGCTGGCCGCCGAGAGGATGCCGCTGGTGGGCCTGGTACTGAACCGGGTCCATGGCAGCGGCGCCGGCCGGCTGTCGGCCGAGCGGGCGCTCGCCGCCGCCGAAAATCTTGAGGACCCCCGCATTGTGGATCAGGGGGGCGGGAAAGCTGGACTTCGTAACTCTCCCGACCCATACGGCAGTTCGCGATCTCCCGCATCCGATGCCGCAACCGACGCCCCGGCTTCCGAGGAAGGCTCCCCCGCCGATACGGAGCGCACCGTCGACCGGCTCACCGCGGGTCTGCTGCGACTGCACGCCGATCGCATGCAGCTGCTCTCGCGCGAGCAGCGCACGCGTGACCGTTTCACCGCCCGCCACCCCGAGGTGGCGGTCGTCGAAGTAGCCGCGCTGCCCGGCGATGTCCACGACCTCGTCGGCCTGCGCGACATCGGCACCCGGCTGGCTGCGGGCGCGACCGCGCGGACGGAACTGCCGTAGCGCGGCCAGGGGCCGCGGCTGCGGGTCGTCCGCGTGACACCGGGCGTGGCACACGGTCGTACGTGCGTGGCACACGCGCGGCCGACGTGCACAAGGAATGCGCGGACAGCGGGACAAGGCCTGCGCGGACAGCGTGAGTCACAGGTGCGTACGGCATGGGTGTGCGTACGCGGGAACGGCGTCGGCAGCTCACGCGTGGACGCGTGGCCGACCACCGGTTCCTCGGGCCGGGCCGCACGACCGGTCGCGGCTTCCCCAGGCGTAGGCGGCGCTTCCCGCGCCCCCTCGTTCCCGTGTCGCTTCCCGTGCCCCGGGCGGCATGCACCCGCTCGGCGACCCCGGGCCCGTGCCCGACCCCGCTTTCCGTGGCGCACGCCCGAAGCCTCCCGTGACGCACACCCCCGAGGTTTCCCGTGGGGGCACGTCCGAAGTTTCCCGTGGCGTATGCCGGATCGGACCGGAGCCTTGTGCCCCAGGGATGTGCAGGAGGGAACGCCCTGGGCTGCCTCAGCTCACCGCCGCGTAGTTCTCGTACACCTCGTCGTTGTCGAGGGGCACGATGCCCGTCCCCCGCTCGTATTCCGAGCGGGCGGTCTCCAGCAGCCTGCGCCAGGAGGTCACGGTGGGCCGGCGGCGCAACAGTGCGCGGCGCTCCCGCTCCGTCATGCCTCCCCACACGCCGAACTCGACGCGGTTGTCCAGCGCGTCGGCCAGGCATTCGGTGCGTACCGGGCATCCGGTGCACACCGCCTTGGCCCTGTTCTGCGCTGCTCCCTGAACGAACAGTTCATCCGGATCGGTAGTGCGGCAGGCAGCCTGCGCACTCCAGTCGGTTACCCAGCCCATACCGGCGCCGTCCTCTCCCGAATCGAGGCTCCCCCACGGCGGCAGCGGCATATTCACCGCCGCCAGTTGAGGACGTTACGGAAGGTGGGCACAGCGCAACACCCCCTTCGGGCCCAATCTTGAATGGCCCGAACGGACTATGGGTTAACGGCAGATCACCCGCGGGAGTGAGCTGACGGCATACGCGACCATTCCGGCAAACCGGGACAGCTGTGGTGCGCCACAACGGGCACCGGGTGACACACGAGGCGGATTCGGACACGTCCCCCTCAGGAGCCGGTCACGTCCCCGCGTGAAAAAACGGACTACGCCCGGAACGATTCGGGGCCGCCGGACGTATTGATACGTGACCGCACTGCTGTGACAGTTGAGAGCAGCTTAGGCCAAGGCCTGCGCGCGTGTCCGGCGAATGGAAACGTAGGGTTGCCCTTTGCCGTGCCGTGATGCGGTCGCTCTTTCGGAACGCTCATCAGTACGGATTAGGCTGCCCCCATGCCAAAGAAGCGCTCGGGCGGTGGTCTGTCGCCAACGCAGCAGGCCGCCAAGTTCCTCGGTGTCAGTGTGCTCGCCGGAGCCGTGATGGCGGGCATCGCGCTGCCCGCTGCCGGCGCGCTGGGCCTCGCGGCCAAGGGTTCGGTCCAGAGCTTCGACGAGATCCCGGCCAACCTCAAGAGTCCCCAGCTCAGTCAGCGCACGACCATCCTGGACAGCCAGGGCCAGCAGATCGCGTCCGTCTACTCCCGCGACCGTACGGTGGTGGACCTCAAGGACATCTCGCCGTACATGCAGAAGGCGATCGTCGCGATCGAGGACGCGCGCTTCTACCAGCACGGCGCGATCGACCTCAAGGGCGTCCTGCGCGCCCTGAACAAGAACGCACAGGAAGGCGGCGTCGCCCAGGGCGCCTCCACGCTCACCCAGCAGCTGGTGAAGAACTACTTCATCGAGGAGGCCGGCAACGACCCGACGAAGGTCGCCGAGGCCACTCAGCAGACCCTCGGTCGCAAGATCAAGGAGCTGAAGTACGCGATCCAGATCGAGGAGAAGCTCGGCAAGAAGAGGATCCTCGAGAACTACCTGAACATCACCTTCTTCGGTGAGCAGGCCTACGGCGTCGAGGCCGCCTCCCAGCGCTACTTCTCCAAGCACGCCAAGGACCTGAACCTCCAGGAATCGGCGCTGCTGGCCGGCATCGTGCAGTCCCCGAGCCGCTACGACCCGGTCAACGACGAGGCGGAGGCCACCAAGCGGCGCAACACCGTGCTGCAGCGGATGGCGGAGGTCGGCGACGTCTCCCAGAAGGAGGCCGACCAGGCCAAGCAGACGCCGCTCGGACTGCACCCGAGCCAGCCCAAGAACGGCTGCATCACCGCGATCAGGGGCGCCGGCTTCTTCTGCGACTACGTCCGCGACGTCGTCCTGAACGACCCGGTCTTCGGCAAGACCAAGGAGACCCGGGCCAAGCTGTGGAACCAGGGCGGTCTGACGATCCGTACGACGCTCGACCCGCAGGCGCAGCAATCGGTGCAGGACTCCGTCAAGAAGCACGTCTACCAGTCCGACGCCGTGGCGACCGCCGCGACCATCGTCGAGCCCGGCACCGGCAAGATCCTCGCCATGGGGCAGTCCCGTCCCTACGGCTTCGGCTCGAACGAGACGCAGATCAACCTCTCGGTCAACTCGAACATGGGCGGCGGCGCCGGCTACCAGCCCGGTTCGACGTTCAAGCCGATCGTCGCGGCGGCCGCGATCGAGGGCGGCAAGCCCCCGACACAGCAGTACTCGTCGCCGTACGAGATGACGTACCCGAGCCCCGTGCAGGCGTGCGACGGCAAGGTCTGGCGCAACGACCCGAACAAGCTCGAAAAGCTGACGAACGAGAACGAGTCGGAGCACGGGCCGATGGGCATGAAGGAGGCGACCGCCAAGTCGGTCAACACCTACTACGTGCAGCTGATCAGCGACATCGGCATCTGCCCCGTCACCGAGATGGCGAAGAAGATGGGCGTGCAGCGCGCGGACGGCCGGGCGATCGACCAGGCCCCCTCCATCGCGCTCGGCACCCAGGAGATGTCCCCGCTGACGATGGCGAACGCGTACGCCACCTTCGCCTCGCGGGGTGTGTACTGCACCCCGGTCGCCATAGAGTCGATCACCCAGAGGGTCGGTACCGAGGAAAAGTCCCTCCAGGTGCCGAAGTCGACCTGCTCGCGCGCGATGTCGGAGAAGACCGCGGACACCGTCACCACGCTCCTCAAGGGCGTGGTCGAGGACGGTACGGGTCAGCAGGCCGGCCTCGGCGACCGCCCGAGCGCGGGCAAGACGGGTACGACGGACGAGCGCTACGCGGCCTGGTTCGTGGGCTACACCCCGAACATGGCGGGCGCGGTCTGGGTCGGCGACCCGGCCCACAAGCGCCAGATGAAGAACATCACCATCGGCGGCGTCTACAACGAGAAGGTCTACGGCGGCCAGGTCCCCGGCCCGATCTGGCGCGACATGATGACCGGCGCGCTCAGCGGCAAGCCCGTGGAGGACTTCCACCTGATCGACATCCCCGACGACAACAAGGGGGATGGTCGGGGAAAAGGACACGGGGGGAAGAACGGGGGCAGCACGGGCGGGATCGGCGGACTGATCGGCGGACTGACGGACGGCGGCACGGTTGACGGCGGCACCACGGGTGGCGTGACCGGCGGCACCTTCCCGACACCGACCTTCTCCCTCCCGGGCAACTTCCTCCAGGGACAGACGAACGGCGGCATCAGGGGGAACGGAAACGGGGGCGTGCGGGGATGACCCCCTGATGGGAGTACGGCCTGATGTGAGTACGGCCTGATGTGAGTACGGCCTGATGTGAGTACGGCCTGATGTGAGTACGGCCTGATGTGAGTACGGCCTGATGTGAGTACGGCGGCGGGGCCGCATCCCTCGGTTCGATCGAGGGTGCGGCCCCGCCGCCGTACATATCGGGCCGTGACGCCCGGGGCATATCGGGCCACAACACCCAGGGGGTGCCTGCCCGTGGTGCCCGGGGTCAGCCCTGGAGCAGCTTCTTCACCGCGGCGGCCACTCGGCCGCCCTCGGCCTGGCCGGCCACCTTGGGGTTCACGATCTTCATGACGGCACCCATGGCCCGGGGCCCCTCGGCGCCGGCCGCCCTGGCCTCTTCCACGGCCTGGGCGACGATCGCCTCCAGCTCCTCGTCGGACAGCTGCTTGGGCAGGTAATCGGCGAGCACCTCGCCCTCCGCCTTCTCCCGCTCGGCCTGCTCGGCGCGACCGCCCTGCGCGAACGCCTCCGCGGCCTCCCGGCGCTTCTTCGCCTCGCGGGTGATCACCTTGAGAACCTCGTCGTCGGAGAGCTCCCGCTTCTCCTTGCCCGCGACCTCCTCCTTGGTGATCGCGGCGAGTGTCAGCCGGAGCGTCGAGGAGCGGAGCTCGTCGCGCCCCTTGATCGCGGCGTTGAGGTCGTCGTGCAGCTTCGACTTGAGCGTGGTGGTCATGGGACCGATTGTCGCAGGTGTGCCGACGCGAAGGCCGCCGATTTAAGGGGCCGCTGGTCTCACCGATGCAAGGGACGGCTGGTCTCGCCGATGTCCGCGCGTCTGACACGATGGAGGCATGCGCGCGCGATACGGAGTACCCCTGGGAATCATGGCGGCAGGCGCCGCCGGTCTGGCGTACGCGGCGGGCTTCGAGGCCCGCTCCTTCCGCCTGCGACGGGTGACGGTCCCGGTCCTCCCGCCGGGTATGCGTCCGCTGCGCGTGCTCCAGGTCTCCGACATCCACATGGTGAGCGGCCAGCGCAAGAAGCAGCGGTGGCTGCGGTCGCTGGCGGGCCTGCGCCCGGACTTCGTGATCAACACGGGCGACAACCTGTCGGACCCGGAAGGAGTCCCCGAGGTCATGGACGCCCTGGGCCCCCTGATGGAGTTCCCGGGCGCGTACGTCTTCGGCTCCAACGACTACTACGGCCCCAAACTCCGCAACCCCGCCCGCTACTTGCTGGAGAAGGCGAGCGGCCGGCACGGCCTGAACGGCAACCCGCCGGCGGTCGGCGTCATCCACAACCCGTGGGAGGACCTGCGCGACGGCTTCGACGAGGCGGGCTGGCTGAACCTGACGAACACCCGGGGTGTTCTGAAGGTCGAGGGCGCGTCGATCGAGCTGACGGGCCTCGACGACCCCCACATCAAGCGCGACCGCTACGCCCGGGTGTCCGGCGGCCCCTCCGCGACGTACGACTTCTCGATGGGCGTGGTGCACGCGCCGTACCTGCGGGTGCTGGACTCGTACGCGGCGGACGGCTACCCGCTGATCCTGGCCGGCCACACGCACGGCGGCCAGCTGTGCATCCCGTTCTACGGCGCGCTGGTCACCAACTGCGACCTGGACACGGACCGGGTGAAGGGCCTGTCCACCCACACGGCGGAGGGCCGCACCTCCTACCTCCACGTCTCGGCGGGCTGCGGCACCAACCGCTACACCCCGGTCCGCTTCGCATGCCCGCCGGAGGCGACACTGCTGACGCTGGTGGGCCGGTAGAGGAGCCGGGGCGATAGGGGAGCCGGGGCGGTGGAGGAGCCGGGGCGGTAGGGGAACCGGGGCGGTGGAGGAGCGGGCCGGCAGAGGAGCCGGGCCGGTCGTAAGGCCACTCAGGTACCCAGGTACCACTCGGCTGCCCGGGACCCACTCGGCTACCCGGAATCCACCCGGGGGCCGTAACCCACCCGGACTACGCCACATGGCCCCGCCCCTCCCCCGCTCCTAGCGTGAGGGCATGACCGCCCCGATACCCAGGGAGATCCCGGACCTGCCCGCAGTCCCGGGCCCGCCCATGCTGCTGCCTTCCCCGGTCCCGGCCACGGCCGTGGTGGCGCCGGTCCGCCGGCCCACGGTCGCGCTCTTCCGCTTCCTGACCGCCCTGGCGGCGGCAGGGGGCGTGGCCCTGGAGCTCCTGATCGCCACCCCGGGCCGCATCCTGAGCTACTTCAGCGTCCAGGCGGGCATCCTGCTGGCCGTCGTCATGCTCCTGTCGGCATCACGGGCCCTGCGGGCCCGCCGCCCCCTCCCCTCCTCCGTGACAGGCGCCACACTCCTCTACGCCGTGATCTCGGCCCTCGCCTACCACCTGCTGCTGGCCCACACGACGCCCCCGTTCTCCATGACCGGCGCGACGACGGCCCCGCTGCGCTGGCACGGCCAGTGGGCGACGCTCCAGGTCCTGCACACGCTGGTACCGGCGGCGGCCGTGCTGGACTGGCTGCTGCTGACACCCGCGGCCCGCCTGCACCTCCGCCAGGCGGCCACCTGGCTCCTCTACCCCCTGGCCTACCTGGCCTTCTACCTGATCCGGGCGGCCTCCCTCGCCCCCACGAACCCCTCCCGCTACCTCTATCCCTTCCTGGACGCGGCCACCCACGGCTACCGCAGCACCCTGGCGAACGCCCTCCTCCTGGGCCTCGCGATGTACGCCCTGGCCGTCCTCCTCGTGGTCCTCGACCACACCCGCCCGACCCCGGTCCGCCGCCGCGTCTAAACCGGATTTCGTCTACAGCCACCAGTGGGCTAAAGTAAACGTCGTCGCCGCGAGAGCAGCGACATCGGGGTGTAGCGCAGCTTGGCAGCGCGCTTCGTTCGGGACGAAGAGGTCGTGGGTTCAAATCCCGCCACCCCGACGCCGTAGTACCAGGAGGGACCTGATCCACACAGTGGATCAGGTCCCTCCTGCGTCTCCGCTGATCGTTTGGGAGAAGCCGTGGGAAAGATCTTGGTCTGCTTCTCCCAGACGGGACACCGATCGCCCTGCGAGGCCAACAGCACACTCCCCTGAGGGGCGCCCGAGATCCTCCCGGAGCCGGGGCGGCGACGGTCAGGACGGTTGGGCAGCTGCCCCGCTTCCACCTTTCAGGTGTTCGTTTATGCGTCGCAGGCGTTGCCAGGCGACGGGGTCGGTGCCGTCGCCGAGCGGGTAGTGCAGGGCGGGGCTACCGGCCGGGCCGAGTTGGGTCGGGATGCAGTCCGGCAGGGCGTTGCGGGCATGGCTGATGTCGAGGTCGGCCACGGCATCCGGGCCGAGAGTAAGAGAGACCGGGATCGACGGCGGTTCGTAGTGGGCCGGAGTGGTCAGGTCCGCGCGCGCCGCACGGAGTTCACTGATCATGGTGGCGAGGTTGTGCCTGGCGGCAAGGGATTCGGCGAGCTGGGGCAGCAGCTCGATCGGTGCTCGCTCGTCGGCGGCGTAGCCGAGAGCCAGGGTGATGTGCTCCTCTACGCCCTCTTGCGTGTGAGCGATGCGCAAGGTGGCGATCGCAGGGCGGTCGGCAGTTCCTACGGCGACAGCCCAGGTGGGCTGGGCCTGGCGGGCGCGGCCGCGGGCCAGGTCGGTCAGTTGCCTTGGCGACCAAGGGACGTTGACGGGCTCGGCGGTGGCCCATCCGGCCGGCAGCAGTCCTGTGAGGGTCTGCCAGACATCCTCCAGAGCGCCACCGAGTATCAGGTGCTCCTGAGCGGGATGGATGGTGCGGATGGACACCAGCAACTGCCGTTCACCGCCCTTGCCAAGCGGGGGTTGGAAGGCGTCCGCGATCCGGGGGCCGTTGCCGGCAGCCGGGGTGAAACGTCCGTCGTGCCAGCGCAGTACGGCTCCGGAGAGGCCGTCGTAGTAGCCGTTTTCGGGGTGGCGTACGACCCAGCGTGCGGGCATGCGCTCCAGCACGGTGCGGGTGGGCAGACTCAGCCGGGTATTGGGGGACGTGACGAGATACAGCTCCCGTCGGCCCTGTGCCACGGTGCGCACCGCCTCGGTCAGCCAAGTAGTGGCGGCAACGACCGGGCGGTCGTAGATGACGATGACGCTCTTGTCGGTCAGCACATCCGCATCTGTCAGTACGTCCACGTCAGCGGGCGGGACCTTCACCTCACCCGTGGCCGGGACGGTCACGACGTCGGTGTGGGCGGCTTCAGGCGGCCATGTGGTGCCGCCGAGCAGCGTTGTCAGCCGTCCCGCGACCGAGCCGGCGAGCAGCCTGGCTTCTGCGATGGCGGTGGACGCCCGCACTTCGGTCCACCACACCGGTCCCTCTGTATGAACGCCAGGTCCCAGCAGCCGCTCCGTCTCGCCGGGCACTTGGAGGTAGCGGGGGGCCTCCACGGAGACCAGGAGCTTTCCGTCGTCCGTGCACAACTGGGCGACGGCTCCTCCACTTGCCCGGTTCACGCGCAGGTCCGGGCCGCCGGCGTGCAGTGCGGCCAGCAGCGTCTTGATGTCCGGCATCTGCGGGGTGAGGGCGATGACGTCCTGGGGCATGTGCTGCTTTCTGAAGCTTGGTCCTGCCGGACGGCGGGTGCTGCCTCGATCAAGTGTCTGGCGGATATGGTGTTCTCGGCGATCGGAGCCTGTCTGTCAGATCGGGGCCGACTGCCGTCATAGGGCACATACCACTTCCTCGAACATTGGCGACGCCGATCAGTCCGGGGCGGTCGGATCATTCGTCAACGCTATGAGCCCGGGCACACGCTCCTGATACCTGGGGTTGCCGAAGGCATCCCCAGGATCCTATGAAGGGTGAATCACACCGTGACGTCTCGAAGCCCCGCGAGCGGGTCCCGCCCGTTCTCCTTTACGTACTCGTTCCAGTAGGACACGACATCTTCGGGGTGCACCAGCAGGTAGTAGTCCCAGAAGTCGAGCAGGACCGCCAATGCCTTGTCCAGCGGGAATTCGCCCTGTACGTGCTCCAGGAAGTGGTTCTCGATCGCCATGCCCTGGGGGCTGATGGTGGCGGTGTGGGCGTTTCCATCCAGGTCTTCCGGGGTGAATCCGGGGTCAGACTGCGCCAGCCTCACCAGGTCAATCGCTTCCAGAATGGCAAGCGGGGAGAGCTGGATGTCGGAGGTCACCCAGTGCCCTAGAACCTTGAGTTCCGCAGGACCGTTGAAGCGCGGTGCCCCGAATTCGTCCTGAGCGTAGTACTGAGTGCGGATCACGTACTGATCTCCTTCTGCTGCTTGCTAAGGCATGATCGGGTAGACGGTCTTCGCGTCACCAGTGACAGGGTCGAAATATCCTTCAAAGGTGATCCCCTTGTATTCGCCTCGCCACATGTGAAGTTCGGGATCGACCACCTGGCTGTTCTCGAACGCCTTGACCATCGCCCGCCGAACCTCGCGCTCCGTCCACGTCGGCGGGAAAAAGGTCGTCTTGGCCCGCTTCATCACCCAGGTGCCGGTACGCGGATCACGCATCCACACGTTGCCCTGCGTCAGTCCCGTTTTGTGATCAATCTTGAGGATCTTCGGGACCTTTATGCCGCGGGGGTCACGACCGCCTGGACGAAAATGGTATCCGACGACCCTGGGCTGGCCGTCCTTGCCGTACTTCAGCTCTCCCTTGAGCACGTGTTCGAAGGTGTGCTCGGGGATGTGACCGCTCGGCTTGGGAGCAGGCGGCTCGACGTGGCCCGTCGGCTGCTGACCGGAGTGGGGATCTCCACCGCCGCCGTGCCCCGTTCCGGAGTTGGCGGGGCCGTGGTGACCACCGTGGCCCGCGGCGTGGTGCCCCCCGGACCCGTGACCGGACCCGTGGCCGCCGCCGTTCGCACCATGGTGAGTGGTGGGTGCCGTTGCCGTCCCCGAACCGCCGTGCCCCGCGTGGCCGGGCTGGTGGGAGGCGGTGGGTGCACCGTGTCCGGCGTCGCCTCCTGCGTGAGCGGCGCCACGGGACGACCCGGGCCGGGCGCCGTGGCCACTCCCGTGGGAGGTGGCTTCAGGCGCGCGGCCTCCAACCCCAACAAGTTCTCGATCACCTGGCCCGGCGGGAGACACGCGGTCAGCCGCGGCAGGCTCGTGCCTGACCGCGCCGGTGTCGGGCGTGCCGTCGGGTTTGAGGGCGATGAAGTTGCCGTCCTTGTCGACCCTGTAGCGGTTGCTGAGGTCGTCCAGGGCGCCGTCGGGGAACCTCGTCTTCGGCAGTCGCAGGTGTTCGCTGACGTTGGTCAGTACCTCGGAGACCTTCGGCAGATCGGACAGGGCTCTCGCCGCCCTCGCGGCGCCGGAGATCGGATCCAGGGCACCTCCGACCTTGGACACCGTGCTGGCGGCTTCCACGAATCTGCCTGCCTTGCCCAGCTTGGCGAGCGCCCCGCCGGCGCCTCCCAACACGGTGAGGAGATTGAAGCTGGTGACGGCGTGGGCCCGAGCCGGGTCCTTGTGCCACTCGTCGTAGGCGATGAACTGCTTGCCGAACTCCTTGGCGTACGCCTCGCTGCCGCGCTGCCAGTCCGAGAGGTGGTCGCCCTCGCCGACCGCGTCCATGCCGTAGGCGTAGGCGCCGACGACGGTGCGTTTGAGGCCGTCCCAGGTCTGGTGCTGTGCGTCGGAGCCGTTGATGCCCAAGAGGTTGTCCTCGAAGGTGCCCAGGCCGACGAAGCCGCCCCAGAGGCTGTCCTTGACGAGGCCGTCCCACGCCCAGCTCTTGATGCCGTGGCCCCACCAGTCCAGGCTCCAGCGGTCGTAGGTGCGGGCAACGGGAGTACCCCACGGCAGGTCGGGCATGGACTCGAGCGTTTTGACGCTGACGCCGTACGTGCCGCCCTCGTCGCCGACGGGGCGGCACAGCGCCGGGCTGATGGCACCGATCTCGACCGCCGCGTTGTGCTCCGCCTTCTGAAAACCCACGACGGCTTCCGCCACGCCATGCATGAGGGCGTTGTGCTCGTCGACCTTGTGCTGGTCCTTGGTCCAGCCGTCGTCGCCTTCGACGCTGTCGACGAAGGCGATCGCCTTCTCCTTCAGATGCTTCAAGCGGTCCGCATACGGCTTCGCTTCGCCGACGAAGGTGTCCAGGGCGTCGGCGAGGGACTCGATGTGACCGGCGAACTCGTCCGCCGTGTCCATCACCGGCTGGGTGGAGGAGAAGAGCTGGTCCGCCTCCGGCGCCTGGTAGAACGCGGCCGTCGCCTGGAAGCGTGAGTGGACGTCCTGGCCGGCGTTACCGATGCCGATCGCGTGTTTACGCAGCGCGGTGACTGCTTTGGACAACGTGCCGAAGTCGCCGGTGTACTGGGGTATCCCACCCGGCTCGATCATGTCCACTACGCCCCGCCCCCGTGGTGCTTCGTCTGCTCGCCCACGGCCCGAAGCTCGGCCGGGGTAGGCGCCTTGGCCGCCTCACCCTGGGCCCGGGCGGCCATCGCCAGGTCACCGTCGATGTACGCACCGGTCGCCTTGACCGTCCCGTCCATCGTCTTCTTGATGCGGGCCGCCATGAATTTGATCGAGTTCTCGGTGTCGGACACGAAGTTCGCGACCGCGGCACCCACCGGCCCCACCGGCGGACCACCGCAGTACGGGCCGCTGATCGTGCCCGCGGACTCCGCCGCGTCCTGGACGCTCGTCCCGTAGCCCTTGATGTCCTTGCTCAGGTCGTCGGCCGCAAGACCCACCAACGACAGAATGGACTCCACCCCGCTGGGACTGATGTCCCACCCCGTCACGTCAACCCCCGTGTATCTACTGCAGATACGTTCCATCAGCGCTGCTCAGCATCGCACGCGCCACTGACAACAGGACATTCATCCCTATCAGATCGGTTGTTGCAGCAGCCACACGCTTCTGGCCAAAGGCACGGCGAACCCGTCAATTGGTCATGCCGGGGCCTGCGTTGTCTCGGTCTCGGGTGCGAGGGCGGTCTGGATCAGCTGGTGGCGGCCGCGGCGGACCAGGGTGCCGCGCCCTGGCGGCTGGGTGGAGGCGTACAGGCCGGGGAGGAGCTGGCCTTCGGTGCGGTCGCCCGTCATAACCAGCGCTGTGGTTCCGGTTTCACGCAGTGCCGTCAGGAACGGCTCGTACAGGGCTCGTGAGGCTCCGGCGACCCGGCGGGCGACGACGAAGTGCAGGCCGATGTCGCGGGCCGAGGAGATGTAGGGCAGGAACGGGGCAAGGGGCTGCCGCCCAGCCGCAGTGAGGATGTCGTAGTCGTCTACCAGGATCACGATCCGCGGACCAGTAAAGGACGGCTCATCGGTCAGGGCGTCGGGGTCGGGGGCCTCCGGCAGGCGCTTTGCCAGTTCGGTCGCGATGCCGGTGGCGAGTGCCTGGGAGAGCGCGGCGTTGTGCGCGTAGCCGCCCCGGTACGGCTCAGGGATCACTCCCCGCAGGCCGCGCCGCGGGTCGAACACACCGAAGACCAGCTCGTCCTTGTCGTAGCGGTCGATGAGGGAGCGGGAGACGAGCTTGAGCAGGTTCGTCTTGCCGCACTCGTTGTCACCGAGGACCAGCAGGTGCTGGTCGGCGCCGAACAGGTCCAGGACGGTCGGGGAGAGGGTGTCCTGGTCGACGCCGATCGGGATCGCGCGTGGTTCCGCCACCGTGGAGGGCAGGCGCTGCGCGGGCAGCCTGGTCGGCAGCACCCGCACGGGCGCGGCGGTCTCACCGTGCCAGGCGGCGCGCAGCGTGGCCGCTGCCTGCTCCAGGGCCGGGCCGAGGCCGTCCGTCGTGGCGTGCGCGTCGATGCGAGGGAGTGCTGCCTGGGCGAACAGTTTGCCGTCCGTCAGGGCCCGGCCGGGGGTGTCCGCCGAGAGAGTCTCGGAGAGCTTGCGGTCGACGGAGGAGTCTGCCGGGTCGTTCAGGCGCAGTTCGATGCGGCTGCCGAACAGGGACTGGGTGGCGATGCGGACGTCGTTCCAGCGGAGCATGCCCGCTATGACGTGGATGCCGTAGCCGCTGCCGCGCTTGAGGAGGTCGGCGATGTCGTCGTCGAGGTGGGCGAACTCGTCACGCAGAGCGCCGAATCCGTCGATGAGCAGTACCACGTCGGTGGCGCCGAGCTGGGGAAGTTCCCCTCGTCCGCGCAAGGCCCGCAGCTGGTCGACCGAATCGATGCCCCGCTCGCGGAAGATCTGCTCGCGCTCGGCGAGCATGGCGCGCACCTCGGCGACGGTGCGGGAGGCGCGCTCGTGGTCGGCGCGGGTTGCGATGCCGCCGACGTGCGGCAGGTCCGCCAAGGCGCTCAGTCCGCCGCCGACCAGGTCCAGGCCGTACACGGCGACGTCACGCGGGGTGTGGGTGAGGGCGAGAGAGAGTGCCAGGGTGCGGAGCAGGGTCGTCTTGCCGGAGGCCGGGCCGCCGATGACGGCGGTGTGGCCGCCCGCAATGTTCAGGTCGTGCACCCATGGGCCCTGCCACTGCCGGGCCGGATCGTCGAGAACGCCGAGCGGCACCTGCAACGGGCCGCCGGCGTGGGTGAGTCGGAGGCCGTGACCGGATGCCTGTACCGGGCCGGCGGCCGTGTCGAGGGTGAGGGCTTCGGGCAGCGGTGGCAGCCAGATCCGGCGTACCGGTTCGGCGGCGTCGGTGAGCCGGTGGACCGCGACGCCCAGGACCGTCGGTCCGGTCTCGCGCTCACGCGGCGCCGGGGTGTCCTCCTCTGGCGTGGACATCTGTGCCGGGGCGTTGAACGCCGGGTACGTCCAGGCGAGAGGTTCGGCGTCGGCGGTGCTCTCGTGTACGACGGGTCCGCGGTACGCACCGGAGACGAAGCCCGCCTTGAAGCGGGTGTACGTGGAGGTGTCGACCTTCAGGTAGCCGAAGCCGGGCAGGGGCGGAAGGTGGAAGGCGTCGGTGGTCTCCAGGACCGTACGCGACTCGTCCGCCGAGAAGGTCCGCAGCCCGAGCCGGTACGAAAGATACGTCTCCAGCCCCCTGAGCTTGCCACCCTCGATGCGCTGGCTGGACAGCAGCAGATGGACGCCGATGGAGCGGCCGATACGGCCAATGGACAGGAACAGATCAATGAAGTCCGGTTTGGCAGTGAGCAGTTCACCGAACTCGTCGATGACGACGAAGAGATGGGGCAGCGGTTCGAGGTCGGGCCGAGTCCCAGCGCGCAAGGTGCGGTAGTGCCCGATGTCGGCGACGTTGCCCGCGTCCTTGAGGACCTGCTGGCGGCGTTTGATCTCACCGGCGAGGGAGGTGTGGACGCGCTCGACCAGTCCGGCCTGGTTCTCCAGGTTCGTGATCACCCCCGCCACGTGCGGCAAATCGGCGAACGGGGCGAAGGTGGCGCCGCCCTTGTAGTCGACGAGGACCATCGCCAGGTCGTCCGGCGCGTGCGTCGTCACCAGCGCGAGCACGAGGGTGCGCAGCAGCTCGCTCTTGCCGGACCCGGTCGCGCCGACGCACAGACCGTGCGGGCCCATGCCGAGTTCCGAGGACTCCTTCAGGTCGAGCAGCACCGGCTGGTGCCGGTCGTCCAGGCCGATCGGCACCCGCAGGAAGTCCCGCTCCCCGCGCGGCGCCCACTGCCGGGCCGGGTCGAGGGCGGCCATGTCGTCGATGCCGAGCAGATGCGGGAAGTCGACCGGACCGGAGACGGGGGTGCCCTCGGCGGCGGACTCGGCGGACAGCCGCAGCGGCGCGAGAGCCCGCGCGAGGCCCTCGGCCTCGGGGACCCCGGTGCGGTCGACGACCCCGTCCGACCGTACGACCTGCTCTCCGCGCAGATCCTCCACCGTGACCTCGTCGCCGTCGACGGTGATCCGTACGGAGACGTGATCGGGTTCGTGGACCTGCTCGGCGAGCAGGTGCAACACCGTGACGCCCATGTCGTCCAGGGCGACGGCGGAGTCCGGACGCGGAAGGTCGACGGCGTTCTCCCCGTACGCGTCGCTGAGGACCAGCAGCCGGTCGGTCAGCGCGAGCGCCTTCCTGTCGGACAGCCCACGGCGCACCTCGGCCGCGTACGAGGCGCGCCGCCCCAGATCCGTGCCGATCGCAAGAGCCAGCTGAGCCATGCCGGGGGCGATACGGCGCGCGGCGAGGGCCCCGTCATGGCTGTGCGGGTCGAGGACGTGCGGGAGCCACTTCGCCCACTCCCACTCCTCGATACGGTCCCCGGGCACGGCGAGCGCGACAGCCACATCGTCCGGGGCGTGGGTCACGGCCGCCTGCACGAGCAGGGACCGGGCGACACGCAGCACCCCGGCGCGGTCGCCGACGATGCTGACGTTCCCGGCCCGGTCCAGCAGCACGGTCAGCGGATGGTCCGACACGGTGGTGTAGCGGGCCTGCAGAGCGCGCGCCTCGTTCAGCATGAACGGGTCCGGCGGAGTGAGCACGCCGCCGACCGCCTGCTGGCCGATGGTCAGCTCCTGCACAGGTACGTCACCGACTCCGACCCGCACGTGAAGGAAGTCCACATCCGTGCGGCGCCGCTCCCACAGCCGGGCGGGATCACGCAGGACGTCGTACAGGGCCGGGGGCGCGGGGTGGAGAACCCGGGCCACGCGGCGGCGCTCGCGCTCGGTCGCGCCCAACTCAGCCCGCAGTTCCTCCAGGTACTCCAGGTACCGCTCGCGCTGAACGCGCCGCTGTCGCTGGGCCTTGCCGCGCTGCGACAGGAACAGGGCAACCGCACCGAGCAGCGCGATGACCAGTACGACGGCGCCGAGGCCCGCGAACTGGCTGGAGCGGATCACCGTCATCATCACGACCGAGCTCATGACGCCGGCCATCGGCAGCAGAGCGGTCGCCGGGCTGCCGGTCTTGCCTTCGGGCAGGTTCGGCGGAGGCTCGATCGTGCGGGACGCCGGCGGGAGCAGGGGACGCGTCGAGCGGGCGGGACGATGGACCTGTTGCTGTGTCAACGCACCCGCACCGCCCTCTGTAGTGCCTCGGCGGCGAGCTGGGTGGCCGCGCGGCGCGTGGCCTCACCCAGCCGATCGGGCATGATCGGTCCGCCACCGGCCAGGTGCCGGTCGTAGGGCAGATGCACGAGGGTGACCCCGGTTTCCCGCAGATGGGCCGTGGCGGCCTTCAGATCGAGATGCGCGTCAGGCGTGTTCGAGGTGAGGACCACGACGGTGGATGCGAGTGCCGCATGCGGCAATTGGCCGAGCCAGTCCAGGACGACCCGGGTGCCGCCCACGCCCTCGGCGGTGAGCGGGGCGACGACCACCCGCGCGTGCGCGGTGTCCATCGCGGTGCGGGCCACCTCGCCGGGCAGCGTCTCGCAGTCAACGACCGTGACGGCGAAGTAGCGGCGCAGCGCGAGCGTGACGGTGCGGTAGGTAGGAACGTCCAGCGGGGCGCCCACCCGCCCCTGACTGGCAGGCAGCAGCCAGCCGCCGTCCGCGACCGGCACCAGGTACCCGGTGACGTCGGTCAGTTGCATCGAGGGAGTGAGGATCCGGGACAGCTCGACGCACGACCAGCGTACGGACTGAGCACCCATGCGCACCGGCAGCGTGCCCAGGGCGGCGTCCGCCTCCAGGGCGAGCACCGGGTCGTGCCGGTAGTGGCTGAACGTCCGCGACAGCAGCGCCGCGGTCGTGGTCTTGCCGACGCCACCGCGGATCGAGGTCACGGCGATCACCCGGCCCGTGGTCACCGGCTGCTGCACCATGCTGCCCAGCCGGCTTTCCTCGGCGACCTCCTGCGCGGCCGACGAGGTCAGCTTGCGCAGCGACCGGCCCGAGCGCCGGACCAGCGAGTCACCGTGCTGGGGCGAACCGAGCGCTATGGCGAGGCGCGGGTCGAGCGTCGGCACCGACTCGGGCGTCGCCATGGGCAGCCGGGCCTGGCGGGGCGGCCGTACGGCGGGGGATGCGTTCGGTGGCGTCACCGGGGTCTGCGGGACTGCCTCGACGCCGGGAGCGGGCGAGCCGGTACCGGGGTGGGCCTGGGCCGACGGCGCCGGCGGAACCTCGGGCGCAGGGCCCGGGGATGCTTGAGCCGGGGTCTGCGGGGCGGACCACTCCTCGTCCCCGCGCGAGACCGAACCCGTGGTGTGCTGTTCGCGGGACGGCCGACCGGGGTTGGGGCGCTCCTCGTCCGGGTGGCGCACGGGCATGGGCGGCCGGGCGTCTCCCGGTGCAGGCTGCTCGCGCGGTTCGTCGGCGGAGCCCGCGGTCAGCTCACGCAGCGCGTCGTCCTGCCAATGGCCGGAAGTCGTCATCACCGCCACCTCACGCGAAGGTGCCCAGCAGCCGCCCGTACACCCCGAACACCCCGAGGACCAGCGGGAAGAGAGCGATCACACCGGCCGACTCCAGCACGTCGCCGGCCTTGCGCAGCCGTACCCGGACATGCTCGGCGGGCTGCACGGCCAGCACACCCAGGGACAGCACGACCAGTACGCCGAGAACGGCGAGCGGTGCCGGGGCTCCGGAGTGCTCCCGCCACAACCAGGCCAGCCGCAGCGCCACCACCATGGATGCCGCGAGCAGTACGGCCACCTCCGCCACCAGTGGGTAGGCACGGGCCCGCAGCGCGAGGACGAACACCACGGCGACGGCCAGCAGCACCGTCCACACCGTCACGGTACGCACCGCCAGCACTCCGGCGACGGCACCGCAGACCGCGGTGATGACCGTCGCCAGCGCCAGCCCCCGATGCGTGGCGGCCAACGCGGTGGCCACCTGGTAGCGACCGACGGACGAGCCCGCGGAACGCCGATCGTCCAGCCCGGACAGACCCGACGCCGCCAGCGCCCATCGGGGCAGTACGCCCAGCGCGACGACGCACACCACGACGAGCAGCGCCGCGGCACGTGCCGTACCGGCTCCGCCGGACTGGAACGCGAGCGCGACCTCCCAGCACGCCCCGGCCCCGGCCAGTGCCCCTGCCCCGACCAGCGCACCCCGCCCGAACGGGGAGAACCAGCCGAGCAGCAACAGCACCATCACCAGGACCGTGAGCACGGCGGCCAACCGCTCGGCTCCCGGCCAGCCCTGGGCCACGGCAAGCGCCGACGCGCCCTGCACACCCACAGTGGCGCTCACCACGACCAGAGCGGCGGCAAGCCCCTTGTGTCCGGCCCGCCCCAGCAGCGCACCGGCCACCGCGGCCACCGCCGCGGTCACCAGGAGCGACCATCCCGCGGTCTCGGCCTCGAACCCCTGGCGCGCCATGAAGCCGACGGCCGACGCCCAGACCGCACCCGCGCCCGCAGCCGTGATCCGCCGCGCCCGCGCATCCCACCGCCAGGCCCGCACATCCAGATCGCCGGCAGCCTCGTCACTCACGTCATGGACCACCGGAGCGGACGGCGCGTCCTCGACCCGGACCAGCCGGAGTACGGCACCGTCGGGCACTCCCGCCGACTCCAGCGTGGCATCCGGCTCCAGAGCACTTCCGTCGGCCGTCACCAGGTGCCGGGCCTGCGGATGCTCGGCCACCCGGTCGTCGAGCAGCCGCATCACCTCGGGCAACAACAGTCCGACCGGCTCCCGGGCCGGCAGCACCAGATCCACTCGACGCCGCTCACCGACCAATGTGACTCGACTCAGTGCCGTACGGCTCACAGTCCCCCGGGATATCACGCGTTCGAACCTATCATCGGGCCGAATTCGCAGGCTGTGGTGGAGCGGTGGGCTGACCGGAGGGCGTGGACACGGGCACTGGGGTCCCGTACGGAGCCTTCCCGATCACGCGGTGAGCGACGAAGGACCACCCCACACACCCGGCACACACCACGGCGGCGATGACCACCCCCGCGAACGCCTTCCCGAGCCGCTCGTCCACGGTCCGCCGCTGCCGCTGCGCCCCGAACAACACGGCATCACGCAACCGCCGACGCCGCACCGCGACCGACTCAAGAAGCTGGCTGTCGTAATCCTGGGCTGACATCACTCAAATCCGGTTCGCTGGACACGCGGGTGCTCGTCGAACATCTTCTCGCCGCGCGGATTCCGGACGCAACGAGGCCGGGGATGGGCAACGGTCAGCAGCGCAGGCCGACGATGCCCCAGCCACGGCGCCCTGCCTCCGTGACCACCTCGCCCCGTCGTCCCGGACCTATGACGGCCAGACGACTGCGCCGTCACGCACTACCAACGGCGCGGGCAGGTGCTCTTCGTGGAACCGAATCCATCCCAGATGGACGTCGCCGTCGGAGCCTCGGTGCCGCTCGCCGGCCCTGGCCGCAAGCCAGTTGAGAAGTTCACCAGTGCGCTCGAAATCGTCCGGATGGATTTCCTGTCGGCTGGTCGGCGCCCAGCCCTCCTGCCCCGTGTCCTGCCGGCGCAGCAGCACGGAGACAAGTGCGCCCCCAACCTTGTAGCCATCACCGTACTGGCTGAGAAGAGGCTCAGGATGATCCTCGATGACGAACTCTCCGTGTTCGTCCTCTACCACGACCGGAAATTCGGTGACGATGCGGAATGTTTCCGGCTGGGGGCCCGCTCCCAAATGCCATCGCAGCTCCGTGAGTTCCCCCGCCGACAACTCGTCACGCAAGTCCAACGTAAGCATCAGCTCGAACCATGTCAGCCATGGTCGCGCAGGCTACAGATGCATGCCCTGTTCGGGCGAGCGGCCGACGGGAGCAAAGAGGGACAGCGCCAACCGCCGGTCAGCCGATGTTGTCGACCGCTGCCTTCGCCTTGGCGAGGGTGGCCTGAGCGGTGCCGTCGTTCTGCTCCAGCGTGTTGCGGACAAGACGGATGATCTCGCGAACCTCACCTGCGGCCTTGTGCCAGCGGACCTCCTTGCCGTGGTACTCGTCCGAGACACCGTCGGCCCGGAAGTCGGCCATCGCAGCCTTGACCGCCCGGTCGCGGTCGGTCAGCACGCGCTCCAACTGGCCGATGATTCCTGACAGACTGGTCTGTACGTCGGCGGAGGCGCCGGTGTCGTACGAGCGGCGATCCTGGTTCTGAGTCATGTTCGAGTCCCCCTTGAAAACGGTGACAGCAGCGATGAGTTGCTCTTCGAGGCCGGTTACCGCGCGCCGAATCGGGCGGCGTCGAAGTTGGCAGCGCCCATGTTCTGGTGCGCGTTGTCGCCCAACTCGACGTCACCGCTGCCGAACGCCGTGTCCATACCGGACTGGCCGCCGAGGATCGCGCCCAGCGAGCTGTTCAGATCCGCCGTGATCTCGTCGGCATGCGCCTTGAACGTGTCGAACGCGGCCTTGCCGGCACCGTTGAACTTCCCCTCCAACGGTTCGGCGGCCTGGATCAGCAGCCTGATCAGCGTGCCCAGGTCGTCGCTTGAGCCGACGGTGCTCTTCCCGAGCTGCGACAGGGTCGTCGACCCCATGTCGAACTTCATCCACCCACCCCGTAAGCGTGTTGTGTGCCGGGACTGCTCAATCGCCGCTGCTTCACCTCGCGACGCCAGAACCCACAGTCCGTCGAACATCCTCTCGCATCCCAAGTTGCAGGCGCAACGCGAAAGGGACCGAAGTGGCGTGATCTGGTGCATGCGATAGGCGAGGCTGAGGGCCATCCGGCCATACGGAACGAGCTCGGTCGCCGAGTCGGTCGATGTACCTGGATGCGCGTTGGATCGCCGACCCCCTACGGGAACCGTGGGGCTACCGGAGGGCGACCCGCGCGGGCACGCGGGAGGTTGTTGAGCACGCAGGGGGGTGTGAGTCCCTTGGCTATCGGGAGCCAGCAGGCGTCGGCCCGTTCGCTGGCACCCCGCCCTCGCGCCGGGACGCCGGGCCACGGCGCGCCGAGGATGGGCACGGGTCGGACCTCCTGCGGTGCCTTCTTCGGGTACCAACCGGAGACCGCCGGCGTAGCCGGCGAGGAGCCGGTGATCCTCCTGTGGGCACGGGGCCGCGCCGGGACGAGCCCACACGCGCCTGGAATCCGCCTGTTGTGGCCGTCACGCAGAGGACGGACGCTGGCCGAACTCGACCGCGCCCAGCTTCTCATCGCGGCTTCTGCCTCCCATGTAGCCGGGCTCGGCAGCGATCACAGTGGCATGACGCCGCGCCGGAATTCGTTTTTCCTGGATCGCCCATCGCCCGCCGATGCCGTCGGCCGGGCTGAGGAGACCGGGGTGTGCGCCGACCAGAAATCGGAGTGAACGCAGGCGAGTCCCTTGGATTCCGGAGAGTTCGGGTCCAGGGGCTTCCTGGGCGCTTCGGTGACCTTCGACTCGTCGACGCACGGGGAGGTCACGTGGAAACCGGCCTGGCCCTTGTACCCGAACTCCAGGCCAACCTCGAAGCCGTCTGGCGTGGTTGCGAAGATCGCCGGCATGTCGGCAGTGGAAACAGGCGCCGCCTCCTTGTCCCAGTAGTCGCTGTGCTCACTCCTGTTGACATGCCTCCGATGCGCCCCGAAAGCCTCATCGGGCGGGATCGTCCTGTACTGCGCGGGTGCGCGTGAGCCCGTACCGAAAGAGCCGTTTCTCGCCCGTCGGTGACTCAGATACTGGCGGACCGCCCTGATGCGACCGGCGTCGTCACTGCGACGCGCACAGCGCCAGTGGCTGATGATGCGACCTGGGCCACGCTCTCGTCCTCGACGTTGCGTGCGACGAGCGCGGGAACGCCGGCTTCTGCCAGAACGTGACGCACGGTCCAGCCAGCACTCTCGAAGTGGGTTCGCACACGCGCCAGCGCCTGAGCCGTCTCCTCCTCCGAGAGCGGTTGGGTCGACCAGGCATGATGGACATAGGCGCCCTCGGCGTCCTGGTAGGCGCTGATTCCGCCTCCCTCCTGGGCCGGGGCGTGTCGTACGTGGAGTGCGTCGTAGATCCGACTGGAGTGGGCGAGAGCCAGTTGCTCGGCGTGCTCGTCGACCTGCGTGCGGTGGAAGGCTGTTGAGTCGCCCGTGGACTGATCACTGGCGCTGCGCGGGAAGCACGGTGAAGTCACTCCGATGGAGGCCAGCCCGTCGCCTGTGGCCCGGTTCACCACGCCGGTGATGGCGTCCATCCAGAAGTCATCAGGTTCAGTGCGCATGTTCACGTGGGGGAACGGTTTGGACCAGTCCGCGTCCGACGACTGGAATTTGTAGCCCAGTTTCACCCATGCGTCCCTGGCCTGCCGTACCAGTGACTTGGCTTTGCTGCCCGGCACCCCAGTCAGCTTGTACGCGAGACTGACCTGCAACCGATCATCGGGGCCGCCGTCGTCCCGGGCAATACAGGCTCCCACCGGCGTGGGACCGATCTGCTCGAGCTTCGGTTTCGGTGACATGCCGTCCACCGCCTGGTGAATGATTTCCTCTGCGCGCTTGGTCGCCTGCTGCTTGTTCATCCCGACCTGCTTCGGCGTTGCGACGCCGTCTCCTTTCGCCCCTCCGTGTGCCTCGCACGCCGTAACAGCAACCAGTGCGGTCAGTAGCGCACCAATCGACATCAGGTTTCGTAGCTTCACGGACTTCCTCCGGTTACGACCTCCGCTATATTGTCCAGGGAATCACCCTCCCAGTACTGGGAGTGAGCGGGCATACCTTGCAAATGCCAGCCCGGAAGATGCCCATTGCCCACTTTGAAGGTACGACCACCGAACTCATCGGATGTCGGGTCGGTCCCATACATAGCCGAGTGGTCGTCGAAGAGGCGCCTGTATGCGTTCGGATTCAAGGGGGCCAGTGCTCCTGCCTGCGGCGGGGCCATATTCACCAGGTCGTTCTTGGCGGTTGCCGCCCAGACGTGGTCTGCGGGAATATTCAGGTCCTTGGCGTGATTCACCCCAGCGCCCGGGCTTCCGACCAGGATCGCCTTGCCCACGGGGAGGTCCGGGTGGTCACGCATGGTCTCGCCAGCCACAAGGGAGCCGTAACTGTGACCCAAGAGAGTCGAATTCGCGTGCCCCCCGTGATGGGCTGTTTCAAGACCAGCCAGAAAGTCGCTCAGCGGCTCGCGAGCGCTGTCGGCCCAACTGGTGTTGTAAGTCGCATCGGGCACGAGACTCTGCGGGGCATCGTATCCGAGCCAAAGGATCGATGCGGTCGAATGCGTAAAGTCCGTTCGCGCCATCTTTCCCTGGAGCGCTTCGGCCCTTGAAATGAGGCCATCGACACCACTCAGATTCGCTGTGGTTCCTGGAACATACGTCACTACATTATCGGCAGTGTCCGGATTTCCGATGGATACAACCGCATGGCCGATATTCTTGTTGTCGAATCCTAGCAGGTAAGGCCGAGCCCCCTCGTCCCCAGTGAAGTTGTCATAGCGCCTCTGGATCGCATCCATGCCGTCGATCCGCCCCTCCAATTCCTTCCGCTTCGCTTCCCATTTCTGCCATGCGGCTTCGCTTTCAGGGGTCGTTACCCGGACGTCCACCTCCTCACCCGTATTGGGGTTGAGTTGGTGAATGGTGGTGAAGCGGTCGGGCTCCTTCGCCATCCAGGCGTCCAGGTCGACCTGGGCGGTGCCTCGGGTCTCGGCAAGCACGGTTCGGTTCGCCCCATCACGCACGGTGGCGGGAAGGCCGTCCATCCACCCGATCGAGTCAGGGTGGACGGTCACGTAGTCAGCCCGCTGCTGGTCGGTAAGGCTCTTCCACCACTGCGCGTTTTCCTTGGGGGTGCCGTGCTTGGGCGGCTCATTGATCGAATGCAGGTAGTCCTCGGCCCCCTCGAGAACACCGGCGGTGTCCTTCTTGACGTCCACCCAGTCCCGGTCGGAGACGGTCAGGTCGTCGTCGGCCTTCAACGCCCGCAGCTTCGGCGCCCACTTCTCGTCGGCCTGCGTGGCCTCCTTGAGGGCGTCGGCGATGCGGTCGGCGCACTCCTGGGCGTACCGGGCGTTGGGATTGGGGTTGAATCTGGCTGCCTGGCGGCCGATCGCATCCGCGGCCGGGTCCCCCGTCAGGCCGGTCATGGTGCCGCCTTCCGGGATTTTGCCGTCGGCTTTCTCGCCGGCCGACGGGTAGCTGACCGAGCCATCGGGGTTCACGGTGAAGTTCCTGGCGTGCGCGTCCTCGACCGCAGCGTCCAGATTCCTCTTGGCCGCCTCCATGTCGTACGCGAACCCGTCGAGCGCCGTGCTGATCAGGCCGCATTCGACCTGCGTGTAATGGAAGTTCCTCGCCAACTCCTGTAACTGGCCGTCAGCGGCAGTCGCCGCCTCCCCCTCGTTGGCCTGCTTCATGGCAGCGATCACGTGCATGCCGATGCGCTCCTTGGCCTCGTCGGCCATGTCGCTCACCGCACGGAACCCGTTCGCCGCATCCGAGTACTCGGATGGCTTCAAAGCCGTCAGCGTCTTGTAGTCCATGAGATCCGATCACCGGCCCATGGACTGACCGCCGACCGCCGGCGTGTCCTGGTACTCGGTCTTCAGCTTCGCGATCTCGGCACTGATGGCCTCGTCCGTCCTGAGTTGATCGTGACCCACCTTGTCCAGCAGGCCGGACAGCTTCTCGCAGCGCGCGCTGACGTTCCCGGCGTAGCGCTCCCAGGACGTGTGGACCTCTCGCTGGGCAGCAGCGGTCAGGCACCCGGCATCCTTGCCGAGGCCCTTCTGACCGTCCTGCAGTTTCGCCAGCGCCTTGCTGATGTTGTCCCGCAGACCGCCGACGTCGCCACCTGCCTTGGACCACGCGGCCTTGTCGGACCTGAGTTCGCCGGACACACCGCCTGCCCCACCTACCGGGTCAGCCAAGTGGTCGATATGCATCCGACCGGTGCTCCGCTCTGCCGCGGCGGTCTTGAGCTGCACCCACTCGTCCCACGCCATGCGTGGCCCTCCCCGTGTCTCGTTGTACGGCCCCGAGTTGTTGTGAACGCGCGACCGCGACGCTGTCGTGGTCGAGAGCACAGTAGTAACGCTGCGTCGAGTGACCCATCCGTTTCGGTCACCAGCCCGTCTGAGTTTGCGTACTCAGAGAGTGGTTCGGGGCCCTGCGGGCTTCCGGCGGTCGTTTGGGAGAAACCCGGGAGGAGATTGTGCTCGGGATCCCCCAGCTGCCAACGACCACGACTCGGCGCCGCAGGCCACGTAGGCAGCGGCAGACCTCCTCGGGTCCGGCTCGAAGCGATCAAGCCATTCCATGACTTCCGCTTCCGCGCCCTCCTCCTGCCTTCGCACTCGCCGGACTGGGAGATGCGCCCCGAATCGTGCACTCCGCGTCGCCGCCCTGCCGTCACCGCCCACGCCCCGGGGGTTCCGGCGGTGCCTGAAGTGCTGACGGGGTCTGGAGGGCAGTGCGGGGAAACACAGGCCGGTGAGCGGGGGATTGGGTTCGTGCTCGCCGTCGCGTCGAAGGTTCACCCGTGCCGGCACCGGCATCGTCCAGGACGTCGATGTCGAGATCGGCGGGGTGACCTTCGTCGGCACCAGCCATGTCTTCCCGGTCTTCCCGGTCTTCCCGGTCTTCCCGGTCTTCCCGGTCAACGAGCCCCGGGGCGAGACGTTTTCCGGTGTCGTTGAGGATCCGTCTGCCCGAGCCCCGCCGGAGCGCCGAGCCAGGCAGCGGGTGTGACTGGCTCATGTTCAGCCCGGACCAAGGCGGGCTGGCCGGATGCCGCCGCCCTCGCTCGGCCGACGCTGTCACCGCAGGCCTCCTCGGACGCCCCCCCCGCCGCCGCAGCCGGCTGCCCTACCGCGCGTTCATGCTGACCCAGTACGCCACCTGCCTGGTCCAGCTCACCACCGAGCTGAGCTGAGCCCGGGCCCCTGTCGGTAACGGACAACCGGTCCGCTGCGCTGCAAGTGGTGAGCGCGTGCTGTCGCTCCGAGGCGTGCAGCGGCGAACGAGGCGGTTTTTGGCAATCGTTACGCTTGTCAGCCTATAAAGTCGCTGTAAACCCCTGGGGTTGAGGCAGGGCACGGGAGTACGGTTCCGGCGCTCGGCAGTAGGAGATCAAGTGCGGCCGTAGGGGCGGCTGCCACTTACGCCGAAGAAGCCGGAGACAGTCCATGCGTGTGTATTCCGCACGGCGCAGACCGCGCCGCGGGGCGGAGGGCGGTGGGCGGGCGGCGTTCGCCGTCGTCGCCGCCGCACTTCTGATAGCGGGGACGGGGCCCGTCGCCGCGTACGGGGTGGACAGCGACTCGGGATCCGGCCGCCATGACGTGGCGGGCGAGGAGTCCCACGAACTGATGGAGTCCGTCGACTCGTTCAACGAGCCGAGGCTCTCGCCCGGCGGGCAGGTCGCGCCGGGCGCGTACGCGGGTGCGTGGGCACACATCAAGAACATGCCGGTCACGTCCGGCAGTTGGAGCGAGGTCACGACCTCGCCGTACAACGAGGACGCGCTGCACTACCGCGACCGGTCCGCCTCCAACTCCGGTGGCGGCGCCGGGCATTCTGCCGGTCGTATCGCCGCCCTGGCCACCGACCCGACGCACCAGGGGGTCGTGTACGCGGGTGCCGCGGGCGGCGGTGTGTTCCGGTCCGCCGACGACGGGAAGACCTGGACACCGATCGCCGACCGGCTGCCCGCCCTGTCCGTGGGCGCCCTCGCGGTCGCGCCCGACGGCGCGCTGTGGCTGGCCACCGGCGAGGCGACCACCGCCTCCGACAACTACCTGGGCAGCGGCGTCTACCGCCTCGCGGACCCGGTCACCGGCACCTTCGGCGAGAGCGACAAGGTGGGCGGCACCGAGCTGGACTCCAGCTCCATCCACACCCTGACCTTCGACAAGGCCGCCGGTTACGTCTTCGCGGCCTCCTCGCACGGCGTCTTCCGGCGCCCGCTGTCGGCCGGGCAGGACACCCCCTGGTCGAAGGTCCTCGCCCCCTGTGCGGGCATCGGCGTCAGCGGCGTGGGCTGCGGGGTGAACAGCCACTACGCGGACATCGCCAACGACATCGCCGTGCAGCCCGGCAGCGACGGCAGGAAGCTGCTGGCGAACGTGGCCTGGCGCAGCGGCGCCGACTACAACGGCTTCTACTACTCCGACGACGCCGGCACCACCTGGAAGCGGTCCAACCCGACCGGCGCGATCAACCCCGCCGAGATCGGCAACGCCGCCTTCGCCTACGCGGCCGACGGCAGCAGGCTGTACGTCTCGATGGAGTCCCCCAAACTCCTCGACAAGACGTCCGGTTCCGGCGTGTACTCGGTGCTCGCCGGCGTGTACGTCAGCCGGAGCGGCGACGCCAGCGGCTCGTTCCAGCAGATCGCGACCCCCTCGTCGCTGTCGGCGAGCGGCTCCGCGATGAAGATCAACGCGATCGGCTCCGGCTACCAGCCCGGCTCCCAGGCCTGGTACGACCAGGTCGTCGCGGTCGACCCGAACGACCCGAACCACGTCTACCTGGGTCTCGAGGAGATGTTCGAGTCCCGGGACGGCGGCGCCACCTGGAAGGCGATCGGCCGGTACTGGAACTTCGGCATGAAGTGCTTCTCGTACGACCCGGCCGCGAACTCCTGCGACGGCGACGTGATGCACTCCGACCAGCACGCCCTCGCCTTCTCGCAGTGGAAGGGCGGCACGCCGGAGGTGTTCGTCGGCAACGACGGCGGTGCCTACGCCCGCCCGACCGCGCAGACGACCGCCGGCTGGCGCAACCTCAACGAGTCCGGCACCCTTCGCGACCTGCAGTACTACTCGGTGCGCGCGGGGAGGATGACCGACGGCAGCGGCGACGCCGTCTGGGGCGGCCTGCAGGACAACGGCGTCTCGCTGCTCGCGCCCAAGGGCGCCACCTACCAGGGGCAGCAGCTCAACCCTGACGGCGAGATGGTCTCCCCGTTCGGCGGTGACGGCGGCGACCAGCTGGTCAACCCCGCCAACGGCTGCCAGACGGTCGGCGAGTACGTCGACCTCGCGCTGCAGATCACGAACAACTGCGGCTACACCGCGAGCGACGACGGCTCCGAGGACGTCATCACCGACATCGCACCCGGCGACCCGGGCGCCCGCTTCATCGCCCCGTTCAGCGCGGACGAGACCGACCCGAACGGCCTGTGGGTCGCGGGCGGCCAGTACGTCTGGGGCAACACCAGGACCTGGCACAGCACCTCCGGCGCCGACTGGACGAAGCTGTACGACCTGGGCGCCGGCCACTCCGCCTCGGCGGTCGCCAGCCGCAACCACGTGACATGGGCGGCCTGGTGCGGACCCTGCTCGGCGGTCGACGGGACCTTCGGGCGGGGCATCGCCACCAACTACGGCGGTACCTGGCACCAGGTGAGCCTGCCCGCCGCCTTCCCCAACCGCTACGTCTCCGGTCTGGCCATCGACCCGTCCGACGCCTCCGGCAAGACGGTCTACGCGGTGATCAACGGCTTCTCCCGGCACTGGAACGAGGGCCCCGGCGCCGGCTACGGCCACGTCTGGAAGACCACCGACGGCGGCGCGACCTGGACGGACGCCAGCGGTGACCCCGCGGCCTCGGACTCCTTCCCGGACGCCCCGGCCAACTCGGCGCTGATCACCCAGAACGGCACCCTCGTGGTCGCCACCGACCTGGGCGTGTTCACCAGCACCTCGCCGGGCCACTGGGCGCGCCTGGGCACGAACCTGCCCACCGCGCCGGCGGTCTACCTCTCGCCGAGCCCGGACGGCAGCCAGGTGTACGTGGCCACGCACGGCCGCGGCATCTGGAAGACCCCGACGCCGTAGCGCGATACCGGCAACGCCGGTGCAGCGCCGAGGCCCCCGGACCGCTCAGGGTCCGGGGGCCTCGGCCGTCCGCAGGTCAGGCGTTCAGCACCCCGGTGGCCAGCAGGCCCAGCAGGCCCACGCCGATGACGACGCGGTAGAACACGAAGGCGTTGAAGGAGTGCTTGGCGACGAACTTCAGCAGCCAGGCGATGGAGCCGTACGCCACCACGAAGGAGACGGCGGTGCCCACGGCGAGCGGGACGGCGCCGACTCCCGCACCCACGGCGTCCTTCAGCTCGTACAGGCCCGCGCCGGTCAGGGCCGGGATGCCGAGGAAGAAGGACAGGCGGGTGGCGGCGACGCGGTCCAGGTCCAGGATGAGCGCGGTGGACATGGTGGCGCCGGAGCGGGAGAAGCCGGGGAAGAGCAGGGCGAGGATCTGCGAGCAGCCGACCCACATCGCGTCCTTGAACGACGTGTCGTCCTCACCGCGCTTGTGCCGGCCCATCTGGTCGGCCGCCCACATCACACCCGAGCCGACGATCAGCGAGCCGGCCACCACCCACAGCGAGCCCAGCGGGCCCTCGACCAGCTTCTTGGCGGCCAGGCCGACCACGACGATCGGGATGGTGGCGTAGATGACCCACCAGGCGAACTTGTAGTCGTGGTGGTAGCGCTCCTCACGGTTGGTCAGACCGCGGAACCAGGCGGAGACGATCCGCTTGATGTCCTTGAAGAAGTACACGAGCACGGCGGCGATGGCGCCGACCTGGATGACGGCCGTGAAACCGACGACCGAGGTGTCCTCGACCGGGATGCCCATCAGCCCCTCGGTGATCTTCAGATGGCCGGTCGAGGAGACGGGCAGGAACTCGGTCACCCCCTCGACGATGCCGAGAACAACGGCCTGACCGAGGCTGATGGCGCTCATCGGGGTCCCTTTCGTCCTCGCCGTCCTCGCTGTCAGCCGTCCCGCCTGTCCCCCGGGCGGGGGCGCATGGCACACTCGGGCGACGGCAGCATTTACACGGCCGTAGAAGTTCTACGCGACTGTAGAAGATGAGCGGGAGAACGACAAACCCATGGGCGCCCACACACAGGGACGCGGCCCCAGGCGGGCCAACGGAGTGCGCGAGGCCGAGCTCCTCGGCCTGCTGCAGCGGGCCGAGGACCCGCTGACCCCCGGGGAGGTCGCCGAGCGGCTCGGGGACGAGCTCACCTACAGCAGCGTGGTGACGATCCTCACCCGCATGCACGCCAAGGGCCTGCTCAGCCGCACGCCACGCGGAAGGGCGTACGCCTACGCCCCCGTCACCGACGACGCAGGCTTCGCCGCCCGCCGGATGCGCACCGTCCTGGAGGAGCGGCCCGACCGCGAGGCCGTCCTCGCCCGCTTCGCCGACGAACTGTCCGACAACGACGCCGAGTTGCTGCGCCAGCTGCTCGGCCCCGACCAGCACCCCGGCCAGTAGGTCCGGCAGGAACCCGTAGGACCACAGGAGCCCGTAGGTCCGGCAGGCACAGGAAGGGGCCGCTCGGAATGCACGTCGCCGTCTATCTGCCGCTGCTGCTCTCGCTCATCGCCCCGCTCGGCGCCCGCCCGCTGGCCGAGCGCTGCGAACCCCGCCTGGCCACCTGGCTGCTCACCGCCTCGGCCCTGGTCCTGGGCGTGGCCGGCACGATCTCGCTGGGCCTGCTGGCCGTGGCCGGCCTGATCCGCGCACCGCAACTCGCCGCGCTGGGCCACTGGTCGGCCGGCACCGCGCAGCACGAGGACCCCGCCGCGCTGTCCGTCTCGCTGATCGCCGGCCTGCTGCTCGGCGGCGCCGTACTCATGGCGGCGCGGATGCTGTGGCGACGGGCCCGCTCACTGGCCGCCGCCGCGTGGGAAGCCGCCTGCATGCCCGCCCGGGACGGCCTGGTCGTCGTCCCCGACGACGCCCCCGACGCCTTCGCCATCCCGGGACTGCCCGGCCGGGTCGTCGTCTCCACCGGCATGCTGCACAGCCTGGACGCGTCCGAGCACGACATCCTGCTCGCCCACGAGCGCGCGCATCTGACCGCCCACCACTACGCCTTCGTCGCCCTCGCCCAACTCGGCGCCGCCGCCAACCCGTTCCTGCGCCCGCTGGCCACCGCCGTCACCTACACCGTCGAGCGCTGGGCCGACGAGAACGCGGCCGCCTCGACCGGTGACCGCAGGCGGGTCGCCCGCACGGTCGGCAAGGCAGCCCTCGCCGCGCACCGCACCCCCGCCCTGCCCCGTGTCGCCGGTGCGGCCCTGGGCATCCTCGGCCGCCGCAGCCCCCTCGCCAAGGCCGGCCCGGTCCCGCGCCGCGTCGCCGCCCTCCTGGCCCCGCCGCTGGGCCGCCATCCGGCCCTCACCGCGGCGACGGCGGCCGTCCTGACCGCGGCGACCCTCGCCACCGCGGAGGCCGCCCACGACTTTCATCTGCTGCTGAGGACGGTCGGCGTCTCCTGACGGCCGGCCGAGCACCTCAGCACCGTCGGAGGCAACGCCGTACGCCGTACACGGCACAAGAGAATCCACACCGCGATCCTAATACCCATGGGGGTATGCTGACGCGCCCGCGGCGCCCTCCTCCCCCTCCCTCCCCCGTTCGGCCCGCTTCCCGCGTTCCCGCGCGTGCGCTCCCGTAGGGTGGAACCGTGATCCTCGCGCAGCCCGTCGCCGGCACCGCCAGGGCCTGCATCCGTCAGTCGGTGCGGGCCTGCGTTCTGGTCGCCGTCCTGCTCGGGCTGTTCCTCATGCACGGCGGCCCGGCCGCGGCCGCGGGCGGCTGCCACGGGGCCATGCCGGACACGGACTCCGCCGTCCCGCACGCGGCATCCGCCCGGGCGGCCGCGCACATGGACGCGATACGACCGGCACCCGCGATGACGGCCGGACACCCGGACCGGGTCCGACCGGCGACCGCGCCGGCCGCCGCGCACCCCGCCGGCCGTCCCGCGGCCGCAGCCGCCGAGGCCGCCCCGCGTACGGACGAGGCCATGCGGGGCGCGCTGTGTCTGGCCACGACGCCCCGGTCCGCGATGCCGTCGCCTCCGACCGCATCGAGCGCCCTCGTGTTGCCGGCCGCCGTCCTGCTGCCGTGGGTCCGGCGTGGTTCCCACAGCACCCGTCGCCGGGGTCCACCGGCCGGCGGGCGTCAACTCCTGCTCCAGGTGTGCATCACGCGGACGTGAGGCGCCCTGAGGGATCGGGCGGCCCATCGCCGCGGTCCCGCACGGCTCCTTCACGTTCACCCGCGCCGGCTCACGGCGCCCACCTGGAAAGACACAACTCATGTCCCAGCGTTTCCGCACGTCCCGTCGCGCCCTCGCGGCGGCCGCCGCCACCGCGGCACTCACCCTGGCCCTCGCCGCCTGCGGCTCCGGCTCCGACTCCGGCAAGGGCCACGGCTCCGCCATGGCCGGCATGGACCACAGCGCCTCGCCCTCCCCCTCGGGATCGTCCGACGACATGGCGTCGATGCCCGGCATGGGCACCGCGTCCACCGGCAACGGTCTGGCCGCCGCCAAGGACGGCTACAAGATGACCTCCACGGCCGCCGCCCTCCCCGCCGGCAGGGCGGCCGACTACCGCTTCGCCATCACCGGCCCGGACGGCAAGCAGGTCACCGGCTTCGCCGTCGACCAGACCAAGCGGATGCACTTCTACGCCATCCGTTCCGATCTCAGCGGCTTCCAGCACGTGCACCCCACCATGGCCGCGGACGGCACCTGGACCGCGCCACTGGCGGCGCTGCAGCCGGGCACCTGGCGGCTGTACGCCTCCTTCACCCCGGACGGCGGCGCCGGCCAGGGCAAGGGCTTCGTGCTCAGCCGCACCGTGAAGGTGCCCGGCATGGCCATGACGTCGTCCCTGCCGAAGGCGTCCGGCACCGCCACCGTCGACGGCTACACCCTCACGGTGAAGGGCGCGCCGATGGCGGGCATGGCCCACCAGCTGACCGCCACGATCACCAAGGACGGCAGGCCGGTCACCGACCTCCAGCCGTACCTCGACACCTACGCCCACCTGACCGCCTTCCACCAGGGCGACCAGGCCTTCGCCCACCTCCACCCGGAGACGAAGGTCGACGGCGACCACGGCGGGCCGTCCCTGACGTTCCACGCCGAGTTCGCCCGGTCCGGAAACTGGCGGCTGTTCCTCCAGTTCCAGACCGCCGGCAAGCTCCACACCGCGGCCCTCACCCTGCGCGTCGGCTGAACCGACGGTGCGCCCCGGCCGCGGTCGGG